>JBIOTT010000068.1:0-25601 GCA_044866195.1 Gemmatimonadales bacterium | reverse complement strand
ATGAAAACGAAACACCCCGTCGCGGCCAGCGCCGAGCGTTCGCCGCTCACGGTGTCCTGCAGCTCGACCGTGGTCAGACCCGCGGCATTGCCCACCAGCTCCACCACCTGCTTGTTCCAGATCACCTCGATCTTGGGGTTGGCGAACAGCCGCTCCTGGAGCAGCTTCGAGGCTCGAAGCTGGTCGCGCCGGTGGATCAGGTAGACCCTTTCGGCGTAGCGGGTGAGGTAGTCGGCTTCCTCGACCGCGGCATCACCACCGCCGACCACTGCAATGGTCTCGCCCTTGAAGAACGCGCCGTCGCAAACCGCGCAGTAGGACACTCCGCGGCCGGCGTACTCGAGCTCCCCGGGGACGCCGAGCTTGTTGGGCGTGCCTCCAGCGGTGAGAATCACCGCCGGGGCCTCGAACACCAGTCCGCGGGAGGTAACGACCTCGAAGATCCCATCGTCGCGGCGGGTGATAGTCTCGACGTTCTCCTGCCGGATGTCGGCCCCGAACGCGGTGGCGTGCTCGGTCATGACCAGCGCCAGCTCCGCGCCCCTGATCTTCTTGAAACCGAGGTAGTCCTCGATCCATTCGGTGTTGAGCAGCTCGCCGCCGGGCGCCCCGCGCTCGAGCAGGACGGTGTTGAGCATGCCCCGGCCGGCGTACAAAGCGGCGCACAGGCCCGCAGGCCCTCCGCCTACAATGACGACTTCGACTTGATGACGCTCGAGCATGTTGTTCCCGTCCCGGCGAGCGACGCCGACCCAAACAGTCCCCAAATATAGAACCCGGATTGGTTCCCGAGCGGGCTACGGCCGGGGCCCCAGGTGCAGCAGGGAAAGTGCCCCGTGGCATGCGGAAACCGTGCCCACGACGACGTCTACTGCCGCTCCGCCAGCGCCGGCATCGGCGACCAGGCGGTCGCCCGCGAGCACGGCGCTCACGTCGAACATACCGACCCCGTACACCCTGTGGCGGCAGACGAAAAGCACCGGACCTGCCGCCGGGCGGGATCGGGCCAGCCGTTCCGTCAGCTCCGTCACTGCATCGCTCATGTCCCAGGTGCGCGGTGCGTCGATCATCGGACAGGTCGACGGCTCGATACAATGGACGGGACAGAGCCAGTCGGCGAACGATACGTAGCGCGTCCCGTCGGCCCCGAGACGATCGTAGGGGGTGCCGAGTGGCTGATCCAGCGGTCGCGACTCTACCACTCGCCGGGGCCAGCGCTCCCGCGCCCGGCGGACCAGCCACTGATACATGAGGTGCGGCATGAGCGGCGAAGGAACGATCGTATCCGGGGCTGTCTCCCAGCCGACCGGCTCGCCGCGGGCGAGGAACCGGTCGAAAAACTCGCCCCACTCGGCCACCACCAGCTCGCGCTCGGGATCGGGTGCCAGCTCACTGGCAGCCCGGCACGCGGGATCGCGATCGACCACGAGCACACGGTGGTAGGTCGCCGCGCCGCGCCGCCGGGCGCGCTCCAGCTGGCCGGCATAGAAGGTCCCGTAACAGCCGCCGCCGATGACGGCGACGGTGCCCAGGGCGACGCCGCTAGCCGTCTGTCCCCGCGCCGACCCGGATGTGCCTTCCGCCGTCAACCACAAGCGTCGCCCCCGTCACGAAGTCTCCCCCTTCCAGAAGATACAGCAGTGCGCTGATGACATCCGCCGGAGCCCCGAGCCGCCGGAGCGGCGTGGTACGCGCCAGGAAGCTGCGAGCCGCCTCATCGTAATCGGCGGGGACCAACACCGCCCCCGGCGCGATCGCGTTCACCGTGACTTCGGGCGCGAGGCTCAAGGCCAGCACCTTGGTCAGCATCACCACGCCCGCCTTGCTGATCGAATGGGCCGCGTAGGCGGGCCACGGCTCGAGACCGGCGAGGTCGGCCAGGTTCACGACCTTACCGCGGCTCTGGCGCAATGCCGGGGCGGCTCCCTGGGTGCAGAAGAAGGCCGCCCGCAAGTTGAGATCGAAAATCGCGTCCCACTGCTCGATCGTGGTCTCTTCCAGCGAGAGCCGATGCATCACGGCGGCGGAGTTGACCAGCACGTCCAGCCGCCCGAACGCGTGGACCGCGCGGGACGGCAGCTCGCGCGCCGCTGCCGCGTCCGTGAGATCGGCGGCGAAGCATTCCGCCCTCCCCCCGGCGGCGCGGATCTGCTCGCGCACCGCCTCGGCGCCTTCCGCCGACGCGTGGTGATGGAGGGCAACGGCGAGTCCCCGGCTCGCGAGCGCGGCTGCGAGAGCACGGCCGAGCCGCCGGCCCGCACCGGTGACGAGCGCGACCCGGCCCTCGAGCTCCACGGTCAGCCCGGACGGGGGGTAATCGGGAGGACGACCCCGTTGTCGCTGCCGGCGGGGTCGGCGAGCGCGAGAATTCCGGCAGCGATGTCATCCAGCTCGACGTAGGCGGCGGTGGTCCCGACTGCCGCGACATTGTCGCCGGTGCGCACCATACCGGGCGCGATCGCGTTCACCCGGACGCCCCGGTCGCGCAGCTCGAGCGCCAGGCTTCGGGTGAATCCCGCAATGCCGGCCTTCGCGGCGACATAGACGGCCATCGGCGCCTGCGCGTCGAGCACCGCGATGGACGCGACGTTCACGATGGTGCCGCGGGTCGCGGCCAGCGCGTCGATCGCGGCCTGCGAGACCAGGAAGGTGGTCTTGAGATTGATCGCGATTTCGCGATCGAAGTCGCGCACGGTGGTGCGCTCGATCGGTCCGTACGTCGTGAGCCCGCCCGCGAGGTTCACCACCACGTCGAGCTGCCCGTAGTGCCGCAGCGCAGTCTCGACCGCCAGCGCAGCCACATCGGGCAACGTGAGGTCCCCCGCGCAGGGGCGCACCTCGATTCCAGCGGCCGCGAATTCCCGGGCCCGCTCCACGACGTCCACGGCGTTCAAGTCGGCGACGACCAGCCTGGCGCCCGCCTGGCCGAACGCCAGGGCAACCGCGTTCCCGATCTGGCCGGCCCGGCCCACGCCGGTCACCAGCACGACCCGGTCTCGAAAGTCGGACGTCGAGGGCATTGCCCGGAAATTCAGGCGGAAACGGGCGCGGCCAGCGGCGGGCGGGCGCCCTCGAGCGCCTCGAGCCAGGCAAGCGGCACGTTCTGAGACCCGATCGCGCTCAGCGCTTCGTCGCCTACCGGGTCGCCGTGCCAGTCGCTACCACCGGTCCGGTAGAGCCCGAGATCGAGGGCGAACTCGGTCAGCCGAGCCCGCAGGTCCGGGTCGTGACTCGGATGGCGGGTCTCGACGGCGTCGAGCCCGATCTGCTTGAAATGCACCAGCAGGCTCCGGGTGCCACGGTCCTTGAGATGAGCCGCCGAGACCACGCCGCCCACGCGATGCACCAGCTCCGCCACCTCGGCGAAGGTGGGGAGCGATTTTTCGACGAAGGCCGGGCGGCCGCGGCCGAGATAGCGATCGAACGCCTCGCCCACGCTGCCGACGTGTCCGTGGCGGACCAGCGCGCGGGCCACGTGGGGCCGGCCGACAGCCCCGCCCTCGGCCTCGGCCAGCACGTCGGCGTCGCTCACCCCGATTCCGAGCCGGTGGAGCCGTTCCACCATGGCCCGCCCGCGCCGCTCGCGATCGGCGCGGCAGCGGACCAGAAACTCCTCCAGCAGCGCGGTCCCTGGCGGCAGGAAATAGCCGAGCAGGTGCATCTCGCCCCAGGGTGCGGCGACCGAAAACTCGCAGCCCCCGATCACCCGGATCCCGGCCCGGTCTCCCGCCGCGATCGCCGCCGGCACGCCGGCCAGCGTGTCATGATCGGTCAGCGCCATCGCAGCCAGGCCGGCAGCCGCTGCGCGGCCCACCACCGCCTCGGGCGACAGCTCACCGTCCGACGCCGTCGAATGGACGTGGAGGTCGATGATCGGCCCCCGGAAATTGTCGCCCTCGATCATGGACGGTACCCCGTCTCGGGGGCGGTCCACGCCGGTTGCGAGTGCGCAAACAGGTCCCGCAGCTGGGCCTCGCTGAGCTGGCTCAGCGCGAGCTCCGGGTTCTTGCCGCCGAGCGGCGAGAAGCGGATCACGCGGCGCTCGCGACCGCGGCCGGTCCCGCGGGAAAACACCAGTCCCAGCTCGTCCTTCACGTATTGGGTGATGCGGCCGCTGGCCTGGACTTCCCAGCGCTCGCCGCCCACCTCGATGATGCGACGCGGCATGTCAGAGCGGCACCTCCTCCCATAGCTCCCACGCATCCGGTGCGTAGCTCACGAGCTCCCGGAGCCGCGCCTCCAGACGCAGCTCGTCGTCGTCCTTGGCGACCGTCCGATGCAGGTCGTGGCTGCGGCTCTCGCTGCATTCGAGAAATGCGCCCTGACGCCCCACCAGGCTGAACAGCCACAGGTGGCGTCCACGAGGTTCGGAAAGCCCCGCAAGCTGCCGCAGGGTCGCCAGGTACTCCGCCTGGGACGCGGCCGGGACTGTAACCCGTGAAACCGAGAGCGTGCGCGCCATCTCAGGCCGCGTCCTCAGCGAAGCTCTCCAGGGTGCGCTTGACGTCGGCCATGAAGCGATCGGCGTCGGCGCCGTCGACGACCCGGTGGTCGAAGGCCAGCGACAGCATCCCCATGAGCCGGATCCCGATGCTGTCGGTCCCGTCCACCGTGAGCACCGCTGGCTGCTTGGTGATCGAGCCGACGCAGAGAATCGCGACCTGAGGCTGGTTGATGATCGGGGTCCCGATCAGCGAGCCGAACACCCCCGGGTTGGTGATCGTGAAGGTCCCCCGCTGCACTTCGTCCGGACTCAGCTTCTTGGTGCGGGCCCGCTCGCCCAGGTCGTTGATGGCTCGGGCGAGCCCGATGAGCGAAAGCTCGTCGGCGTGGCGGACCACCGGCACGATGAGCCCCCAATCCAGCGCCACCGCAATGCCGAGATTGATGTCCCGCCGGAGGATCGTCGCGTCCGGCCCCACCGCTGCGTTGATGCCCGGATGTCTACGCAGATTGTCGGCGATCGCCTTGGCAATGAACGCCAGATACGTGAGGTTGACCCCCCGCGCAGCGAACTCCTCCTTCTTTCGGGCCCGAACCTGCGCCACGCGGGTGTAATCGATCTCGAATATGGTATTGACGTGAGGCGAGACCCGGCGGGACATGACCATGTGGTCCGCCGTCAGCTTCCGGATGCGGGACCACGGTTCGACCCGATCCCCCGGCCAGGCCTCGGCACCTGCCGGCGAGGGGGCCGCGGCTGCCGGTGCTGGCGCTGGCGCGGCGGGCTCGCGGGTCGGGGCGGGTGCCGGCTGCGCTGCTGGAGCGGGCGGCGCCTCGAGGTAGTTGAGCACGTCGTGCTTGGTCACCCGGCCCGAGACGCCCGTTCCCGGGATCGTGCTCAGGTCGAGATTGTGCTCGGCGGCAATCTTCCTGACCAGCGGGGTGGACTTCCGGCGCAGCCGCTCCTCCGCAGTCTCCACCGCTCCATTGCCGACGGGCGCGGGCTGGGTCGTGGGTGGCGCGGGGGCAGCCGGCTCCGGGCGGGCAGCTGCGGGGGCGGGGGCGGTCGGCTTGGGGGCTGGGGCCCGGGAGGGCGCCGCCGGCGCGGGCGGCGCTGCAACTGGTGTGGTGGCTGCCGGAGCGGGTGCGGGGACCGCGGCTCCCGCGCCCGCCTCGGTCTCGATCCGGGCGACGACAGTCTGGACCGCTACCGTCTCGCCTTCCTGCACCAGGATCTCGGCCAGAACGCCCGCGCCGGGCGCCGGGATCTCGGCGTCCACCTTGTCGGTCGAGATCTCGAAGATCGGCTCGTCCCGCTTGACCGGCTCGCCGGCCTTCTTGAGCCAGCGCGAGAGCGTCCCTTCGGCGATGGACTCGCCCATCTGGGGCATGACGACATCTATTCGGGCCATGAGCTTGTCTCCCAATCGGCCGGGAGCGGGCGGGAGCGGGCGGGAGCGGGCGGGAACTCAAGCGCGACTCCCGACTGCTCCCGGCTGCTCCCGACTGCTCCCGCCCTCAGTAGGCTGCCACCCATCTCGCCGCCCGCACCACGTCTTCCGTCTGCGGCAGCACGAAATCCTCCAGTGCCGGTGCATAGGGCAGCGGCACGTCATGAGCGGCCACCCGCCGAACCGGTGCATCGAGCCATTCGAATGCCAGCTGGTTGATGCGGGCGATGATCTCGCCCCCGACCCCGCCGGTCACCGTGTCTTCGTGAACGATGAGCGCACGGTTGGTCTTCTTCACCGTGGCGACGATCGCGTCGTCGTCCAGCGGGAGCAGGGTCCGTAGATCGAGCACCTCGACTGACAGTCCGTCCTCCCGCTCCAGAATGTCGGCCGCCTCGAGCGCCTTCCAGACCGTGGCCGCATAGGTGATGATCGAGAGGTCCCTGCCCTCCCGCGCCAACCGGGCCTTCCCGATCGGCACCACGTGGTCGCCGGCGGGCATCGCGTCGCGCACCCGGCGGTAGAGATACTTGTGCTCGAAAAAGAGCACCGGGTCGTCATCCCGTATCGCCGCCTTGAGCAGGCCCTTGGCATCGCTGGCCGTGGCCGGGCAGACCAGCTTGAGTCCCGGCGTGTGGAGAAAGGCGGCTTCGGGGTTCTGCGAGTGGAACGGGCCGCCCCGAACGTAGCCGCCGCTGGGGCCGCGCACCACCATGGGACAGGGGAGGAAGCTCCGGTAGCGCGACGTGGCCACGTAGTTGGTCAGAATGCTGTAGGCACAGGAAACGAAGTCGATGAACTGCATCTCGCACACTGGCCGCATGCCCAGGTGAGCGGCTCCAGCGGCGGCGCCCACGAACCCGGTTTCGCTCACCGGCGTGTCGATGACCCGGTCTCCGCCGAACCGCGCCAGCAGCCCCTCGGTGACCTTGAACGCGCCCCCGTAGGTCCCGATGTCCTCACCCAGACAGAAAACGTTCGGGTCGCGCTCCATCTCCTCGATCAGTCCCTCGCGGATTGCCTCGAGATAGGTGATCTCAGGCATCCTGCCGCTCCCGATACCACTGAACCGGCATCACCGCGGGATGAGCGTACACCCCGGTCAGCGCATCCATGGCCTCGGGTGCGGGCGACTGTTCGGCGAGGTCCGTGGCCCGGTCGATTTCGTCCCGGACGCGGCCGTCGATCGCCTCGAGATCCGCCAGGGCCATGCCACCGCTGTGAGTGAGCCGGTCCACGTACCGATCCAGGGGATCGTTGTCCGCCGCCCACCGCTCGATCTCGCCCTCCGGCACGTACGACTGGTCGTCGTGCTCGGCATGCCCTTTCCGCCGGTAGGTCATGAGCTCGATCAGCGTCACGCCTCCACCGTCACGGGCACGGTCAACCGCGTCTTTCGTCACCTCGTACACAGCGAGCACGTCGTTGCCGTCTGCAGTGATCCCGGGGATGCCGTATCCCGCCGCTTTGTCTGCCAGGCGGGCGGCCGCAGTCTGCTGCGCGACGGGAGTGGAATAGGCGTAGCCGTTGTTCTCCACGATTACGACCAGCGGACACCGTTGGACCGCTGCAAAGTTCAGCCCCTCGTGAAATGCACCGGTGGAGGTGGCCCCATCGCCCACATAGACCAGCCCGACCCGGGGCTCCTTGCGAAGCTTGAACGAGAGGGTGACGCCCGCCATGACGGGGACCATGTCGCCCAGGTGCGAGATCTGGCCGATGAAGCCACGCTCGAGGTCGCCCACATGGATATTGAGCTCGCGGCCGCGGCTCAGGCTGTCGCCCTTGGCCATGTACTGAAGGAGGATCTCCAGTGGGCGCGCCCCCTGTACCAGCATGGAACCGAGATTGCGGATGAGGGGCGACAGGATGTCGCCCCTGGTGCGATCGAGGGCATACGCCGAGCCGACGGCGTCGGCTTCCTGTCCCAGGGAGCGAAACAGGCCGCCAACCACCTTGGTCTGCCGGTACAACGCGACCAGTCGCTCCTCGAGCGTACGGGTGAGCCGCATGTAATAGTACAGCTCGAGTAACTGACTGCGGGTGAGGCCGGCAGGAATGGTGGAAGGAGAGAGGGTGGTGGCCATAGGACCGGGCAATTGGGAGGTACGGAACCCGGGTGAAGTTAAAGCGTAAACGGTGAACGGTAAACGGTGAACGGGAACTCCGCTTTCTGTAACGGAGCCCCCGTTCACCGTTCACCGCTCACCGTTTACGCCGCTTCTTTCTCGATCCGCATCCCATAGAACGACCGATACACGAACCCG
The DNA here is from genome assembly GCA_044866195.1 of Gemmatimonadales bacterium. Lineage (GTDB taxonomy): Bacteria > Gemmatimonadota > Gemmatimonadetes > Gemmatimonadales > GWC2-71-9 > DASQPE01. Next base: position 17,440 of record JBIOTT010000068.1, on the reverse strand, counting down.
GCCGAGATGACGAAGAAGATCGCGGCGAGCCCGCGGGTCAGGCCGGATCCCTGTTGGGCCGTGAGCGACACCGCCAGCTCGACGGCGAGCAGGCCGAACAGGGTGGTGAACTTGATGATCGGGTTGAGCGCGACGGACGACGTGTCCTTGAAGGGATCGCCTACGGTGTCGCCCACCACCGTTGCAGCATGAAGCGGAGTGCCTTTCTGCTTGAGCTCGACCTCCACGATCTTCTTCGCGTTGTCCCAGGCACCGCCGGCGTTGGCCATGAAGACAGCCTGATAGAGCCCGAACAGCGCAATCGAGACCAGATAGCCGATGAAGAAGTACGGCTCGACGAACGCGAAGGCCAGCGTGGCGAAGAAGACGGTGAGGAAGATGTTGAACATCCCTCGCTGCGCGTAGAGGGTGCAGATCTCCACCACCTTCTTGCTGTCCTCCACCGAGGCTTTGGTGGCCCCCTCGAGCTTGATGTTGCGCTTGATGAACTCAACGGCGCGGTAGGCGCCGGTGGTTACGGCCTGGGTCGAGGCGCCGGTGAACCAATAGATCACGGCCCCGCCGGTGATGAGCCCGAGCAGGAACGGCGGGTGGAGCAGCGAGAGGTTCTCCACGTTCGCAGTGAGCCCGTTGGTCAGCGCCACGATGATCGAGAAGATCATGGTGGTGGCGCCCACGACCGCCGTGCCGATCAGCACCGGCTTGGCGGTGGCCTTGAAGGTGTTCCCCGCGCCGTCGTTCTCCTCCAGAAAATCCTTGGCCTTTTCGAAGTCCACGTCGAATGCGTGCTCCCGCTTCAGCTGCTCCTTGACACCCGGAACCTGCTCGATCAGCGACAGCTCATAAATCGACTGCGCGTTGTCGGTCACGGGGCCGTAGGAGTCCACCGCGATCGTCACCGGCCCCATGCCCAGAAACCCGAAGGCCACCAGGCCGAAGGCGAAAACGGCCGGGGCCACCATGAGCGACGACAGCCCGAGCGTGCTCACGGCATACGCGATCGCCATCAGGGCCATGATGGTTATGCCGAGCCAGTAGCCGCTGAAGTTTCCCGCCACCAGGCCCGACAGGATGTTGAGCGACGCGCCGCCCTCACGCGACGAGGTGACGACCTCTCGCGTGTGCCGGGACTCCATCGAGGTGAACACCTTTACCAGCTCGGGGATGATCGCCCCCGCGAGGGTGCCGCAGGTGATCACGGTCGAGAGCTTCCACCAGAGGGTGCTGTCGCCCCCCAGGTCCGGGACCAGCAGGTAGGACACGATGTACGTGAGCACGACCGACACCACCGAGGTGAGCCAGACCAGGAAGGTGAGCGGCGCCTCGAAGTTCATCTTGTCGGCGTTGGCATAGCGCGCCTTGGCCAGAGCCTCGTTGATCAGGTAGGACGCGCCGCTCGCGACGATCATCATGATGCGCATCACGAAGATCCAGACCAGCAGCTGGACCTGGACCGCCGGGTCTTGCACCGCGAGCAGGATGAACGAGATCAGCGCGACCCCGGTGACGCCGTAGGTCTCGAAGCCGTCGGCGCTGGGTCCGACCGAGTCGCCGGCGTTGTCACCGGTGCAGTCCGCGATCACCCCGGGGTTCCGGGCGTCGTCTTCCTTGATGTTGAAGACGATCTTCATCAGGTCCGACCCGATGTCGGCGATCTTGGTGAAGATGCCGCCCGCGATCCGGAGCGCCGCGGCGCCCAGCGACTCGCCGATAGCAAAGCCGATGAAGCAGGGCCCGGCGTAGTCGCCCGGAATGAACAGCAGGATCACCAGCATCATCACCAGCTCCACGCTGATGAGCAGCATGCCGATGCTCATGCCCGCCTTGAGCGGGATCTGATAGCAGGGGTAGGGCTTGCCCCGGAGGCTGGCGAACGCGGTCCGCGAGTTGGCGAAGGTGTTTACCCGGATCCCGAACCAGGCTACCGAGTAGCTCCCGGCAATGCCCACCAGGCTGAAGAAGAGGATGATCGCAACCTTGGGCGCGGGAAACCCGCGGACCACGGCGCCCGAGGCGTCGGTGGTCTGCGCCAGCAGGCCGAAGTACACCGCCGCGATCGCGCCGATGAACACCCAGAGAAGCATCAGGAACCGGCCCTGGGTGAGCAGGTATGTCTTGCAGGTCTCGTAGATCAGCTCGGAGACTTCCCGCATCGACTGGTGGACCGGGAGCCGCTTGAGCTGGCGGTAGATCACCAACCCGAACAGGAGGCCGAGCCCGCACACCACCAGCCCGGTGAGAAGCAGCGTGTGCCCGGGGATGCCGGCCGCGAGGAACTGCACCGAGTTGAGATCCGGGATCCTGAGGCTGGCTTCCCCGCCTGCATGACCCGCCGCCTCCTGGGCCGCCGCCGCGCGAGCCGCGAGCAGGCCCGCCACCGAGAGGAGACACGCCGTCCATCGCTTCATCGAGACTCTCCTGGCTAGTAGGCGCCACGCGGCGCGTGGCTGGGCTCGGCCATCGTATGCACCAGGGTGAGGAACCGCTTGGCCAGCTTGTCGGCCTCGCTCTCGCCCACCTGGTTGGTTTCCACTGTGATGCGGGTGTAGTGGCCGCCTTCGGGCTCCACCGTCACCGCCACCTGCCCGATCGCGCCGGCGAACCGCCGCCGGCGGGCGGCCTCCTCGACCGGCTGCAGCTGCCCGCCGAAGAACTGGGCAGCGCGGGCCAGCACGGCGTCGGGCGCAACCGAGGTGCGGTGGAAGTACTTCATGCCTCGTGGTAGTACTCGATCCCGAGGTGGGTGATCTGCTCCTCGCCCATCAGCCAGCGTAGGGTGTTCTTGAGCTTGGTCTGCTGGATGAAGAGGTCGTGCTCGGGATAGAGACCCGGGGCCGTCTGCGGACTCTTGAAGTAGAACGAGAGCCATTCCTGGATCCCGGCCAGCCCGGCCCGCTGGGCCAGGTCGAAGAACAGGGCCAGGTCGAGCACCAGCGGCGCGGCGAGAATCGAATCCCGGCACAGGAAATCGACCTTGATCTGCATCGGATAGCCCAGCCATCCGAAGATGTCGATGTTGTCCCAGCCTTCCTTGTTGTCGCCGCGGGGGGGATAGTAGTTGATCCGGACCTTGTGATACATGGTGCCGTAGAGCTCGGGATAGAGCTGCGGCTGGAGAATGTATTCCAGCACGCCGAGCTTCGACTCTTCCTTGGTCTTGAAGCTCTCCGGGTCATCCAGCACCTCACCGTCCCGGTTGCCCAGGATGTTGGTGGAGTACCAGCCGGCGACGCCCAGCATGCGCGCCTTGAACATGGGCGACAGCACGGTCTTGACCATGGTCTGGCCGGTCTTGAAATCCTTGCCGCCGATGGGAACTTTGCGGGTCTTGGCCAGCCGTTCCATTGCCGGGAAGTCGCACGTGAGGTTGGGAGCACCGTTTGCAAACGGGACCCCCTCCATGAGCGCGGCCCAGGCGTACAGCATGGACGGCGCGATCGACGGATCGTTCTCCGCCATCGCCTTCTCGAACGCCTCCAACGTCGCGTGGGTCGGGCCCGGGCTGATGAAGATCTCGGTCGAGGCGCACCAGACGACCACCAGCCGGTCGCACCGGTTCCGCGCCTTGAAATCGCGGATGTCAGCCCGAAGCTGCTCGGCCAGCTCGCGCTTGGTCTTGCCCCGCTTGACGTTGGTCCCCTCCAGCCGCTTGACATAGTTCTGGTCGAACACGGCCGGCATCGGCTTGATACTCTTGAGAAAATCCGCGATCGGGTCGACGTGCTCGTGCCGCTCGAGCACGCCCGCCCGCAGGCACGCCGTGTAGCAGTCGTCGGAGATGGGATCCCACGCACCGAAGACGAGGTCGGCGAGGTCGGCCAGCGATACGAACTCCCGAATCAGGGGGGCCCGCGCCTCGGTACGCTTGCCCAGCCGGATGGTTCCCATCTGGGTGAGCGAGCCGATCGGACGCGCCGAGCCACGCCGGACGTTTTCCACGCCCGCAATGAAGGTCGATGCGACCGCGCCCAGGCCTACGCACAGCACGCCAAGCTTGCCCTTTGCCGGAGCGACCGGCCGGGCCTTTGGTTCAGCCACGCTCAAGATCCTTTCGCGATAGTATCCAGCGCGCGCTTCGCCTGCGCCGGTTCCGCTACGCGCACCGCGACGCCCGGCGCGCGCCCTTCCGCATGCCGGTAGACGTAGACGAAGCGCTGCACGACGGTGATGATCGACGCGAGCGCAAGGAGAGCGACGAGCGCCTCGAGCACGAGTGCATGGGGACCGGCCCCCACCAGGAGCGACGCCCCGCCCAGCAGGACGATCCGCTCCGCCCGTTGCGCGATGCCGACCTTGCAGTCGATCCCCAAGCCCTCCGCCCGCGCCCGGGCATAGGAGACCAGCAGGGATGCGAGGATAGCCACCATGCAGGTGACTATCGCCGGCCCCCGGTAGGCCACGTCCGGCGCGGTGAGCAGAAAGGCGCCAATGCCGATGAAGGTGGCACCGTCGCCGATCCTGTCGAGCGTCGAGTCGTAGAAGGCGCCAAACTTCGTGACCATCGCGCCGTTGCGCGCGACCTGGCCGTCCAACGTGTCGAGGACGCCGCTCAGGAGCAGCAGCAACCCCCCCACCCGGATCGCACCGACGCCGTATGCCAGGGCCGAGAGCAGAACCAGCCCGGTGCCGAACGTCGTGATGGTATTGGGCTTGATGCCGCTCCGAATCAGCCAGTCCACCAGGGGGCGAACGGCGGCGTAGAACGGCCGTTCCAGGGCGTCCAGCAGCTTCAGGTGGTCTCGCTCCTCGGCTGTGCCTGAGTGGTCAGAACCGGGCGCTCCCGGCCCGAAAACGCCGCGAAAGAATAACGGGGAGGGGGGATTTTAGCCATGAGCCGTTAGCTGCTAATGGCTCATGGCTAATGGCCCATACAACAGGTAGACCTTGCTCCGCGCCTCGAACGCCCGCAAGGCCACGGCCCAGCCCCTGCTGATCTCGTCCGCCGCTCGGCCGGCTGCGATCGCCTCCCGGAGCGACGGGCCACCCGCCAGCCGGTCGAAGTGACGGGGAATCCAGCCGATGTGGTCGGGATGAACCGCCTGTACCGCCGAGAGCAGCTCGATGGCCGTACGGGTAGGGTCGTAGGTCTGCCGGTTGCCAACCTGAAGCCGAATGCCCGCCACCAGCGTGTCGTTGAACCGCCCGTCGCCGGGGTGGCGGGGGGTGAACGTCACGCTTCGCAAGCGAACCCCCGGCAGGTGCGCCCGGTCGACTCGGGCGAGCACGGCGGCCGTGTCCAGCCAGGGCGCCCCAATCTGTTCGAACGGCGCGTCGGTCCCGCGCCCCACCGAAAGCGCCGTGCCCTCGAACAGGCAGACCCCCGGGTAGTGAAGCAGCGCCTCGACCGAGCGAAGATTCGGGCTCGGCGGCACGAAGGGAAGCCCGGTCTGGTCCCACGCGAGGGCGCGTTGCCAGCCCGCGACCGGCACAACAGTGAGCCTGGTCGTCAGCCCCAGATCCGCGCGCGCCAGGCGCGCCAGCTCTCCCATCGTGAGCCCGTGCCGCATGGGCACGGCAAGGCGCCCGACGCTAGACCTGAACGCCGGATCGAGCACGTTGCCCTGCACCGCTCCCCCGATCGGATCCGGGCGATCGAGCAACACCACCGGAAGCTCGTACCGGGCGGCCGCGGCCATCACGTCGATGACAGTGCTGATATAGGTGTAGTAGCGCGCTCCGGCGTCCTGCAGATCGATCAGGAGCAGGTCCACGCCTTGCACCATCTGCGCAGTCGGCGCCGTAACCCGCCCGTAGAGGCTGTAGATTGGAAGACCTGTTGCGGAATCCAAGGTCGAAGCCACCGCGGCTCCCGCCTCGGCTGCGCCCCGGAACCCGTGTTCCGGGCTGAAGAGCGCCACCAGCCGAACGCCGGCAGCCCGGAGCCGCTCGACGTCGCTCACCCCTCGAGCGTCGATCCCGGTCTGGTTGGTGACCAGGCCGACCCGGCGCCCGCGCACGAGATGCAGGCTGTCCTTGAGCAGGACGTCGATCCCCGGCAGCACCGGGGAGGTGGCACGCGGCTGCGTCGCGTCGCCCGCGGACGACGGCGGGGCGCACCCGGCCACTCCCATCACCCACGCCAGCGCGAGCTGTCTGTGCACCGGAATCTCCTGATTGCGATTGCGCTGCTGGCAGCGTGCGCGCCTGCTGGACAACCGCCGCTGCCAACCGGGGCGGTCCCCACGACTATGCCGCCCGAGCCGGGCGCCGAGCCGCCCGACCTGGACCGGCTCCTGGGATCGCTGTCGCTGCGCGACAAGGCGGCGCAGCTGGTCGTGCCCTGGCTTGCCGGAACCTACGCCTCCTACGACGACTCGACCCTGGCCCAAACCATTCGTCTAGTCGATTCGCTCCATGTCGGCGGACTGATCGTCTCGGTCGGCTCGCCGCTCGACGTTGCCGCCAAGCTGAACGCGCTCCAGACCCGGTCGCGACTCCCGCTCCTCATGGCGGCCGACCTCGAGGGCGGCACGGCGATTCGCCTGGTGGGCGGGACTCCGTTCCCCACGAATATGGGCGTGGGCGCCAGCGGCCGGGACTCGGATGCGTACGCGATGGGGCAAGTCACCGCCGAGGAGGGGCGCGCGGTGGGCATTCACCTCGCGTTCGCCCCGGTGGCCGACGTCAATAACAACCCTGCGAACCCAATCATTAATACCCGCTCTTTCGGCGAGGACCCCCGCGCCGTCGCTCGGCTGGTCGCGGCGACGGTGCGCGGCCTGGAAGAGCACGGGATGTCGGCCACGGCGAAGCACTTTCCCGGCCACGGCGACACTGGCAACGACTCCCATCTCGCCCTCCCGGTGATCACGGCCGACTGGCGGCGGCTCGACACGCTCGAGCTGATCCCCTTTCGGGCAGCCATCAAGGCCGGAGCCACAGCGGTCATGTCGGCTCACATTGCGCTGCCGGCGCTCGAAGGCGGCCAGACCCGCCCGGGCACGGTCGTGCCCGCCGTGCTCACTGGCCTGCTGCGGGACTCGCTCCACTTCAATGGGCTGGTCGTCACCGATGCGCTGGAGATGGGCGGGCTGGTGAACGCCTTCGGGCCGTCGGAGGCGCCGGTCCTGGCCCTCATTGCGGGCGCCGACCTGCTGCTGCAGCCCGCCGACCCGGGGGCGACCATCGACGCGGTCGAGCGGGCCGTGCGGCAGGGCCGAGTCAGTGAAGACCGGCTGGACCAGTCGGTACGCCGGGTGCTCGCGCTGAAGCAGCGGTTGGGACTCTTTACCCAGCGAACGGTGGCGCTGGAAAACGTCCCCCGATCGGTTGGCAGCGCCCAGCACCTCGCCAAAGCGCTCGAGGTGGCGCAGCGGTCGATCGTTCTGCTGGTGGATGACGGCAGCATCGACAGCCTGCGCGCTCGCCCGCGACGCCTCGCGCTGGTGACCTACGGCGACGAGGGCAACCCGGTCGTGGGCCCGACCCTGCTGCAGGAGCTTCGCAAAGCAGGCGACACGGTCTCCGTGGTCCGGCTCTGGCCCCAAAGCGGCCCCGCGAGCTTCGATTCCGCGCGGGCGGTGCTCCGGGCGAACCCTCGGGCGGTGTTCGCGGTCGCGGTTCGCGCGGTGCCATGGCGGGGCCGGATCGGGATGCCCGATGCGCTGGCCGGGCTGATCGACGAATCCGCGGCCGCGCGCCCCACCACCCTCGCCTCGCTCGGCTCGCCCTATCTGATCACCCAGACCACCCGACTCAAGTCCTACCTGCTCGGATGGGCCGCGAACCCGATCTCCGAGATCGCGGTGGCCCGGGCCCTCTCCGGGGCGGCCGTCAACGGACGGCTGCCGACCCGGGTGCCGCCGAGCTTCCCGCTGGGCGCAGGGTTGGACCGGCCGGCCACAGCCCGGCTCGCTCACTGACACTCCGCCTGGAGGCACGATGCGGCTTGAGCTGGCCGACTGGCTGATCATCCTCGTCTACTTCGCGATATCCGCCGGCATCGGGCTCGCCTACACCCGAAAGGCCGGGCGATCGCTGGCAGATTACTTCGTGTCGGGCCGGGCGCTGCCCTGGTGGCTCGCAGGCACCTCGATGGTGGCGACGACGTTCGCGGCGGACACGCCGCTCGCGGTGGCAGGCCTGGTGGCGAAGTACGGCGTCGCCGGCAACTGGTTGTGGTGGAACGGCGCCTTCTCGGGCATCCTCACCGTTTTCTTCTTCGCCCGGCTGTGGCGACGCGCCGGCGTCCTCACCGACGTGGAGTTCGCCGAGCTCCGCTATGGCGGCAGGCCGGCGGCCGTGCTGCGCGGCTTCCGCGCGCTGTATCTCGCGCTGCCGGTCAACCTGATCATCATGGGCTGGGTCACCCGCGCCATGGTGACGATCCTGCAGATCACCCTCGACATCAATCCCTGGACCGGGGCGATCGTGCTCTTCGGGCTCACAGCGCTATACAGCGTGTTCTCTGGACTCTGGGGCGTGATTGTGACCGACGCCTTCCAGTTCGTGGTGGCGATGGCGGGCTCGATCGTCCTCGCGGTGCTTGCGGTGAATGCCGTGGGCGGCCTGGACTTGCTGCAGACCAGGGTGGCGGCGCATTTCGGGTCTTCCGACGCCGCGTTCGGGGTGCTCCCGCCCACCCAGGAAGCGTGGCTGCCGTTGTCGACGCTGCTCGTGTTCCTGGGCGTCCAGTGGTGGGCCGCATGGTATCCGGGCGCCGAGCCGGGTGGCGGCGGCTACATCGCCCAGCGCATCCTGTCGGCCAAGGACGAGCGGCACGGCCTGCTCGCCACATTGTGGTTCAACATTGCGCACTACGCGTTGCGACCCTGGCCCTGGATCCTGGTCGGTTTCGTGAGCGTCATTACCCATCCCGGGCTGGCGAATCCGGAAGAAGGCTACGTGCGGGTGATGGTGGATGTGCTCCCTTCGCCGCTCAAAGGACTGCTGCTCGCCGCCTTCGCGGCGGCGTACATGAGCACGATCAGCACCCACCTCAACTGGGGTGCTTCGTATCTCGTGAATGACGTCTATCTGCGTTTCATCCGGCCCGGTGCAAGCCCACGGGCGCAGGTGTTCGCCTCGCGGATCGCCACCGGTAGCCTGATGGTGCTCTCGCTGGTGGTCATGGCCTTCCTCACCAGCGTCGAGCAGGGCTGGAAGCTGCTCATCGGGCTGGGTGCCGGGACCGGTCTGGTATTCATCCTCCGCTGGTACTGGTGGCGGATCAACGCGTGGTCCGAGATCAGCGCCATGGGCGCGTCCTTCATCATGGCCGTGGCGCTCCAATTGGCCCACCTGGACTCCAGCAATACCTCCCGGCCCGACTATGCCATCGCGATGCTGCTGACTGTGGGTGTCAGCACCGTGGTTTGGCTTACCGTCACGCTCCTCACCCAGCCCGAATCGCCCGAGACCCTGGAGCGGTTCTACCGGCGGGTTCGCCCGGGTGGGGCCGGCTGGCGCAATGTCGCCAAGCGATTGGGCTTCGGGAACGATCCGATCCCCGGGGGGGTTCTCTCCTGGGTCAACTGGGTAGCGGGCGTGTTGGCGGTGTATTCGGCGGTCTTTGCCGTCGGGGCTCTGGTCACCGGGAGCCGAGCGGCGGCGGGAGGCTATTTCGGCCTGGCAATCATGGCTTTCGCGTTGATCCAGCGGAACTTGCGTGCCGATCCCCAGCTGGCGGGCAACGTTGACACTGCCCCGGCCGCTCCCTAAGATTCGGACGTCATAGCGGGCATGGCATGCTCCGCCCCCCGCGGAGCCTACGGAAGGAGTTACGAATGAGCGTTGAGCAGCAGGCCCCGGCCACCGGTTTCGAGATCGTGCTCAGCCAGCGGGCCGCTGAAGAGGTCCGGAAGTTCATCGCCGCCGAGGACGTTCCCGCCGAAACGGCCGGGCTCCGGGTCAGCGTGCTGCCGGGTGGCTGCTCGGGGTTCAAGTACAGCCTGAACATCGAGGAGCGAGCGCTGGACGACGACCTGGTCGCCGATGTCACGGGCGTCCGCGTGTTCGTCGACGGGTTCAGCGCCCAGTACCTGAACGGCGTTTCGATCGACTATGTCTCGTCGATGCAGGGCGCCGGGTTCACCTTCAACAATCCCAATGCCACCGGTGGGTGCGGCTGCGGCACGAGCTTTACCGCCTAACAGCGTAACCGGTGCACGGTGAACAGTGAACGGGGGGTCTCGGTGATCGGGACCCCCCGTTTACCGTTTACCGTTCACCGTTCACCGTCTTGAGCTCCCTCGACCTCGCCGTCGTTCTGGGCTACTGCGCCGCCTCCCTCGGCGTAGGGTTGTGGGTGGCCCGGCACCAGGCGACTGCCGGCGACTATTTCCTCGGCGCGCGCAATCTTCCCGCCTGGGCCATCCTGCTCTCCATCGTGGCGACCGAGACCTCGGCGGTCACCGTTATCTCCATACCAGGCACCGGCGCACGGGGCGATCTCAGCTTTCTTCAATTGGTGATCGGCTACATCATCGGGCGGACCGCGGTCGCCATCTGGTTGCTGCCGGGATATTTCCGGGGCGAACAGGAGACCGCCTATGCTCGATTGGAGTCGCGTTTCGGGACCGGAACCCGCCGTCTCATGTCGGCGATCTTTCTCGTCACCCGCTTTCTGGGGGACGGGGTCCGGGTTTTCGCGAGCGCCATTCCACTCGCCCTGGTGACCGGGTGGAGCGCGCCGGTGTCGATCGGGGTGATCGGCGTGGTGACCATGATCTACACTTGGTTCGGCGGGTTCAAGGCGGTGGTCTGGGCCGACGTGCTGCAGCTCGGCGTCTACGTCGCAGGAGGCGTGGCGGCGCTGTTCATCGCGTGGTCTCTCGCCGGCGGCATGGACGCCGCCCTCGCGGCCGCCGATGGCGCCGGCAAGCTCCAGGTCTTCAACCCGACGGTCAACTTCACCACCACATACACCTTGCTCGGCGGTCTGGTGGGCGGCGCGATGCTTTCCGCCGCCTCCCACGGCACCGATCACCTGATCGTGCAGCGACTGCTGGCGACCCGCTCGCTGCGGGACGCCCGGATCGCGCTGGTCGGCTCGGGGCTGGTGGTGTTTCTCCAGTTCCTGCTGTTTCTGCTGGTCGGCTCCGCCGTCTGGGCCACGAAGCTCATGCCGGACACCATGCCGTCGGACCAGATCTTCCCCCGATTTGTCATCACCTACCTGCCCGCGGGGCTGGCCGGACTGGTCGTGGCCGGCATTCTCGCGGCCGCCATGAGTACCCATAGCTCGGCGATCAACGCACTGGCCTCGTCGCTCACCCACGACCTGTACGCCGGCTGGACCGGGCGGAGGGATCCGGCCCACCTGCTCCGCGTCGGGCGAATCTGCTCGGCGTTGTGGGCCGTCGCGCTCATGCTGGGCGCCCTGCTCTTTCTGGCCTACGATCGGGAGGGGAAGACCCCGGTGGTCGTACTGGCGCTGTCGATCGCCTCCATCGCCTATGGCGGCCTGCTAGGCGCGTATCTGCTCGCCGGGCGGTGGTCCCGCGCCACCGGCCCCGACGTGATCTCCGGGGTAGCAGTATCGCTTACCGTGATGCTGGTCGTGTTCTTCGCCCGGGGGCTCTCGGAGCGCTTCGGCCTTGGCTGGCTCGCCCCGGTGGGGCGGCTGGCCTGGCCATGGTACGTGCCGCTGGGGACGCTGCTCACCGTGGCCATCGGCACCGGTTCGAGTCTGCGGTCGCGGCGAGCGGATGGACAGCCATGAGTGGGCTGACGATCTTGTCTCCCCAGCCATGAACCGGCTTCTGGTGGGCGCCGATGTCGGCGGAAGCAAGACCGCCGTGGCGGTCGCGAAGGGGGACGAGGTGGTCATGCGCGCCACCGGCCCCGGGGCGGCAGTGCGGCCTGGCCGAGCGCTCCAGTCCGCCGCAACTATCTGCGAGGTGGTCAGGCGTGCGCTTGCAGGGGCGGGTGCGCTCCGGGCCGACGTTCTGGTGGTGGGCGCTGCGGGAGCCGGTCGCCAGCCCGAGCAGGGCGAGCTCGAGCGGGCCCTTCGGAGCGAGGACATCGCCAAGCGGGTCCTGGTGGTCACCGACATCGAGATCGCGCTGGTGGCCGCCTTCGACGACGGTCCCGGAATCGTGGTGAGCGCCGGCACCGGCAGCATCGCGGTGGGTCGAGATCGGAAGGGCGGGCTGAGTCGGATGGGAGGATACGGGTGGCAGATGGGCGACGAGGGCAGCGGATACGCCATCGGCCGCGCTGCGTTGGGCGCGGTGAGCCGGGCCCGCGACGGGCGCAGCCCGAGCACCCCGCTTCAGCATCGGGTGCTGGAGGCAACCCGGAGCACCACGTTCGACGAGCTGGTCAGTTGGGCGGCCACCGCGAGCCCCGCCGAGGTCGCGGCCCTGGCGCCCCACGTGCTAGAGGTCGCCGCGGCGGGGGACGTCGTGGCGCGGGGAATCCTGGACTATGCCGCCCGTGAGCTGTCTCAGCTGGCCATCTGCCTGCAGCCCCTGCTCGGCGAGCGGGATCGCGTCTCGGTGGCACTGGCCGGGGGCCTGCTCGAGCCGGGCGCACCGCTCCGGGGCGTCGTCCTGGCGAAGCTGAGCGAGCACGAGGGCTTTGCCGTCGTCGACACCCCGATCGACGCGGCCCTGGGAGCGGTGGCGCTCGCGAAAAAGCAGTAAAGAAGCGGGAGAAAGGGGGAAAGGGGGAAGCCATATTCTCCCCTTCTCCCCTTCTCCCCTTCTCCCCTTCTCCCGCTCTTACCCTGAATTCCTCAGTCGGCTGTGCCGTGCCCCGTAGACGAAGTAGAGCACCAGGCCGAGCACCAGCCAGACCCCGAACCGCTTCCAGGTAATCAGCGGCAGCTGGAGCATCAGATACAGGCAGGCCGCCACCGAGATGAGCGGCGTCAGCGGGACCCAGGGCACCCGAAACGGGCGATCCCGGCCGGCGTCGGTGAACCGGAGCGCGATGATGCCGAGCGAGACCAGCACGAAAGCGAACAAGGTGCCGATGTTGGTGAGGTCTACCACCTCTGCGATGTTCGCGAACGCGGCAAAGCTCCCCACGAAACAACCGGTGATGATCGTACCGACCCATGGCGTGCGGAAGCGCGGGTGCACCTTGGCGATGAATGGCGGCAGCAGCCCGTCCCGCGCCATGGAGAAGAAGATGCGCGGCTGCCCCAGCTGGAACACCAGCAGGACGCTTCCCATTGCGACGACGGCGCCGAGGGAGACGATGAAGCGGGACGCGCGCACCAGCCCGGCGGGCCCATCGGAATACTGCAGCGCGGTGATCATGGGCTCGGCGGTCCCCAAGACCTTCCAGGGCGCGATCCCTGTCATCACGGCCGACAGGGCGATGTAGAGCACGGTGCAGATCACCAGGCTCATGATGATGCCGAACGGCATGTCCTTCTTGGGATTCTTGGACTCTTCAGCCGCGGTGGATACTGCATCGAACCCGATGTAGCTGAAAAAAATGATTGCCGCGCCGGCGCCGATGCCCGCGAAGCCGTTGGGTGCAAAGCCGCCGGTTGCGGGATTGGTCCAGTTTGCCGGCTTGATCAGGAAGACGCCCACGGCGATGAAAAAGAGGATGATGCCGATCTTGAGCAGCACCATGGCGTTGTTCGAGTTGGCCGACTCGCGCACGCCGCGCACCAGTATGACCGTGATCACTGCGACCACGAGAAACGCCGGGAGGTTGGCGATGAGAGGGATACCGAGAATCTGGGGGGCGGCCGTGATCGCGGAAGCGAGATAGGTACTGGTAGGGTCGGTGGCCCCGGCCGCCACCGCTGCCGCCGCGTCGTGGGCGGTCCGGTAGTCGGTTGAAAGCCAGGCCGGCATTCGGACGCCGAAGTGGCTGATCAACTCGCGAAAGTATCCCGACCATCCGATCGCGACGCCGATGTTCCCCACGGCATATTCGACGATCAGGTCCCATCCGATGATCCAGGCGACGAACTCGCCCAGCGAGGCGTAGGCGTAGGTATAGGCCGACCCCGCGATCGGGACCATCGCCGCAAACTCGGCATAGCAGAGGGCGGCGAAGCCGCAGGCCACCGCCGTCAGCAGAAACGAGAGCACGATGGCCGGGCCGGCGCCGGGGCGCGCGGCATCGCCCACGATGGCGGTGCCGGTGGTCGCGAAGATGCCCGCGCCGATGGTGGCGCCGACGCCAAGTGCGGTGAGGTGCCACTTGGTGAGGGAGCGCGAGAGGCCGCCTCGCTCGCGGATGTCCTTTTCGCAGTCCTGGATCGATTTGCGGACAAAGAGCGAGGTGGCCATGAGCCCCCAGAGGTGGCTAGAAGAAAACGGTGACGGTGGTGGTGCCGGGTACTGGGGTGCCGGCGGCAGAACGCGCCGGCCGGAATCGATAGTTGCGCATCGCCTCCGCGAACTTGCGGGCAAAGCCGCCGTCGCGAATTCCCGGCACGACATCGATGCGCTCGACCCGGCCATCCGGAGCGACGTAGAACGTCACTTCGACCTGATGGCCACGCATATCCTTCGGGTAATCGGCCGGCGGAAGAACGAGCTGCCTCGGCTCGGGCGCGCTGCCCAGCCCCCCTTCACCCCCGGCACCAGCTCCTGCACCCGGGCCGGTACCCGCGCCGGTGCCACCGCCGGTCCCTCCACCCCTGCCCGAACCCGCGCCCTCGGCGCCCGGGCCGGGTGCCGTGTCGGCGGGACCGGTTGCGACCGGTGCGGGCGCGCTCACCGTCTCCACCGGCACGGGTGGCGGCAGCGCTCGCGGCGTCACGACCGGTGGGGCCGGACGGGGAACCACCGGAGGACGCCGCTGCGGAACGGGGGCCGGCGCCGGCTTCGGCGCCGCGGGGAGGGAAATATACGCCACGCCGTGCTCCCTGCCACCGCCGCCGCCGGGCCTCGTCGAGTGGATGATGGGGCCGGCCGCCAGGGTCCGATCCCATCGCCGAGCAATCCCCGACACCAGCAGCCAGATCACCACGCCGTGCAACGCCAGGGTCAGGACCAGCGCGCCGCCCGCGTGCCGGCGCGGCAGCCGAAGCTCTAGCCTGGGGGGAACCGGGGCACGCATGTCGGGGGAAATTACACCGACGGCCGTCCGATCCCGGACGGCCGTCGGCACCTCTGATTCGCTGGTGTGCTGCTACTTCGCTTCCTTCGGAGTGAAGCCAATGATCTGTACGCCCGCTCCCCGCGCGACGTCCATGGCGTCGACCACATCCTGGTAGATGCGGTTGGCCCCGGCCTTGATGAACAGCAGCTTGGCCGGACGGTTGTCGAACACGGCGTGAATCTGCGCATCCAGCTGCCCCTTCGGCACCGGCTGGGAGTTGATGGCATAGCTCCCATCGTTGGCCAGCTCCAGCACGATCTGGTTGTTGGCCGCGGTGCTCTGCTGAGTCGAATTCGGGGGTGGCACCTGGATGTCCAGCGCCTTTCGGGCCAGCGGCTGCGTGATCATGAAAATGATCAGCAGCACGAGCAGCACGTCGATCATCGGGGTGACGTTGATGTCCGAGTTCACCCCTCCCGAGTTGCCCGCCGTCATCGCCATGTCACTTCTTCTCCTTTTTGGCCCGGTCTTCCTCGGCCTGCTCGAACAGCCCGCCGCGGACCGGCTCGGTAATGGCCGCCATGACGCGGACGCCTGACTGGCGCGCGATCTCGACCGCGTCCTGGATCCTGGCGTACTTCAGATTGTGATCGGCCTTGAAGTACAGGATCTTGTCCTCGGTGCGACTGGCGTAGATCGAGCGCAGCTGGTCGGCCAGGGTCGCATCCGCGATCGGCCGCCCATTGAGGAAATACTTGCCGTACTCGTCGATGCCGAGGACCACCTCGTTATCGCCCTCCGGGCGGGAATCGAGGTTCTTGCCCTTGGGCAACGTCGCCTTGAATCCCGCGGCGATGAGCGGCGTCACGATCATGAAGATGATCAGGAGCACCAGCATCACGTCGATCATCGGCGTGACGTTGATGTCCGACTTGACCGCGGTGACGCCACCGCCGGAACTACCCGTGGATATGGCCACTGCCGGTCACCGCCTTCTGTGCCTGGAATTCCTTGGTGAAGATCGACCGCCCGAACTCGCTCCCGACGCTCTTAATGAGGTAGTCGATGAGCTCCTTCGAGGTATAGGTCATCTCGACCGTCAGGTTCTCGATCTTGGTGGTGAAGTAGTTGTAGGCCCACACCGCCGGAATCGCGACCAGCAGGCCGAACGCCGTGGTGATCAGGGCCTCGGCGATACCGGCCGAGATGCCTGCCAGGCCGCCCGAGGCACCCTGCGCAGCCATGCCCACGAACGCGTTCACGATACCCATGGTCGTGCCCAAGAGGCCGACGAACGGCGCCGTGGAGCCGACCGTGCCCAGCACGCCCAGGCCCCGCTTGAAGTCCGCCAGGATGATCAGCATCTGGCGCTCGACCGCGCGCTCGGCCGAGTTGATGTCGGCCGCGGTGATGGTCGCCCGGTCGCGCAGCAGCGGCTTGACCTCCAGCAGCGCCTCGCCCAGCACCCGCGACACGTGGCTCTTCTTGTTCTTCTCGGCCAGGGTGATCGCCTGGTCCAGGTTCTCCTCCTGGATGGCGCGCGAGAACTGAGGCGCGAACTTGCGGGTCTCGCGCTCGCTCCGCTTGATCAGGACCAGCTTGGTGAGCACGATGGTCAGCGAATAGACGGACATGATCGCCATCACGACGACGATGCCCTTGGCGAACATGCCCATCTGGGCCCACAGGTGAAGCAGGTCGACACTCATGTTGAAACGCCTCCTCGGGTGATCTGACTACTGGCCAGGCTTGAACCCGCTACTGGCCCGGCTTGAACGTGATCGCCTGCTGAACCAGCTGGCGGACGGCTCGGCCACGGAATCGCGCCGGCTTGAAGACTGACTTCTGGATGACCTCTTTGGACGGCTCCTCGAACGCTTGGTGAGTCGACTTCATGACTTTGAGCGACGCAGGCTCGAGGTGACCGGTCGTATCGACGATGTACTGCAGCTGCACTTGCCCCGCGATGCCGGCGCTCTGCATGACGGGCGGGTACCGCGGCGTCGGCTGCGAGATCGGCTGGACCGGGTCGTCCAGCTCGGCCTCGGTGAACACCTGCGCCTTCACGTCCACCGGCCCGGTGCCCCCGACCACTCCCGTGGCCACACCACCCTCGACACCCTTGCCGGTGAAGTCCTTCGGATCGAAGGCCTTCTGCTTGAGATCGATGGGCGGGATGTCCTTCGGAATGTCCGTCGGCGCCACCACGGTCTGGAACCCTTTCGGAGGCGGGTTCTGGGTGACCACGACTTCCGGCGGTGGCGGTGGAGGCGGTGCCGGCGGAGGTGGCTTGAGAAACACCATCGTGGTATCGACCGGCCGGTTTTTTACGGTTTCGGCGACCCCTTGGGTCGCCTTCACGGCGGCCGCGACGAGCAGTGCGTGCAGAGCCACGGACATGATCGTCTGGCCCACCGTGCGTTGCTTCTTCGCCTTGGATTCGAGCAGGTTCTCGAACACGCGACGACCTCCTCGCATGACT
>JBIOTT010000067.1:0-2588 GCA_044866195.1 Gemmatimonadales bacterium | reverse complement strand
GGAGGGGCTTCACGCTGGTCGAGATGCTCGTGGCGATGGCGATCGCCAGCATCGTCGTCCTCGCGACGCACGCCCTCTTCGCGGCGACCGCTCGCGAGTCGGCTCGACTCGAGGCCCATCGCACGCGGCTCGATCGGCAGATCAACGCCATGCGATGGCTCGCTGACGCGTTCGGCGCGCTCGACGTGGGGCAGGACGAGCCCGGGCCATTCGTCGGCGCTGCGCACGAGGTGGCCTTCTCGTCGCGCCTCCTCGTAGCGGAGGGCTGGGCCGAGCCTGAGCGGATCGAGATCGCCCTGCGAGACGGACAGCTGGTAGCCCGACTCCGCCCGGGACCCGAGCTCGTCGTCGCCGACAGCGTCGCGCGAGTGGAGTTCGACTACCTGATCGAGCGGGGGGAGGCGGCGCCCTGGCTCTCGGGCTGGGTCTCATCCGTGAATCCACCGCTCGCCATCCGGATGCGTGCCTGGCGAGCTACGGGCCCTTCTGGAGCAGGGGCCGAGGTCGACACGACGCTCTTCCTGGTTGGGAGCCGCGGATGAGCCGGCGGGGATTTGCGCTACTCACCGTCCTGTGGGCCACCGCGGTGGCGGCTGCCGCGGTGGGCTTCGCTGTTGCCGCGGCACGACTGGGCTTTGCCGAGAGCGACAATCGTATCACGCTCGGCCGTGCAGGCTGGGCCCGGGAGGCATGTGCCGAGGTGCTGCTCGCCCGATTTGCCCAGGACTCGACCGTCCGACGGATCGATACGGTGGACCTCGGTCAGGGCGTCTGGTGCGCTGCGTCGCTGGAGGACCCCGGCGCCAAGCTCGACCTGAACCGCGCTGCGCCCGAGTCGATACGGCGCCTGCTCCTCAACGACACGCTCGCGGACGCTCTGCTCGACTGGCGCGATGTGGACGACACCCCCCGCCGGCTCGGCGCCGAAGCCGACTGGTACCGATCGCACGGCCGCCCGCCGCCGCGGAACGGACCGCTTGCCGACTTGGCCGAGCTTGCCCTGGTCCGGGGGTCCGACTCGGCGCAAGTAGCAATGCTCGCGCCATTGCTCACCACGCGCAGCACCGGCGAGGTGAACCTCGGTGCGGCACCAGTGCCGGTTCTCGCGGCGTTGCCGGGCATGACAGACGAGCTCCTCGCTGCTGTCGTCAGTTACCAGAGCAGCGGGCGGCTCACGCTACGGCCCGAAGAGCTGGTCGGCATGCTGTCAACCGATGCGCGGCGCGTCCTGCTCGCGAGATACCAGGACTTCGCCCGCTCGGTGTCCTACGCTCCCACCCGGCTCATCGCGACGGTCGAGGGTGGGGTCCGGGGCCGAACGCCAACCGCGCGCGAGATCCTGACGCTCGTACCCGCGCTGGGACGGCTGGCGACCATTCAGCGCGAGGTCCGGTGAGGCGAGGACTCGTGATCCGGGTTGGCCGGGCCGCGCTGCGCGCCGAGCTGGTGCGCTCGGGCAGGGTGGTATGGGCGGCGGAGGCGAGCTACGCGAGCGAGACCGAGCTCGCGGAGGCACTCGCAAGCCTGGCCGGCGAGGCGCCGATTGGGCGGCAACGAAGCGTGCGGGTCGAGCTGGATCGGCCTCTGGTGCAGGTGCGAACGCTGAGCGATCTCCCGCCCGTGCGCGCGAGCGCTCTTGCCGCGCTGGTCGCCAACCAGGCGGGCCGCTTCTTCCGAAGGAACGGGAAGCTGCTGGTGACCGATGCCGCATGGGAGCGGCGTGGGCGGAACGCGCCCCGGGTCGGGCGGGCCGCAGCAGTCGAAGAACCGTGGGTCGACGCCATCGTGCGCGGAGCTGCCGCGGCCGGGCTCGAGGTCGACGCGATCACGCCCGTGAGGTCGTCACTGCTGCTCCTGCCGGCCGGCGAACGGGCGAAGCGAGCCCGCCGGCTGCGCTTGCGGATCGGACGGCTAGCTGCGGGCGCCGCAGCCCTCTGGGCGCTGGTGGGTGCGCTGGCCGCTCGGCGGCTGGCAAGGGAAACGGCGGCCGTGGATCGGGAGCTTGCGCGGCTCCGCCCGACCGACGCGGCGGCCACCATCGCGAGGAAGGAGTACGACCGGGCCGTGGCGATGATCGGTGCGATCGAGGCGGAGAGCCGCGGGCGTGCTGCTTTGGGATCGCAGGTGGCCCGCATCGTCCTCTCGCTCCCCGACTCCTCGTTTCTCGCGGCTCTCCGCCTGACCGAGAGCGGCTCGGGCACCTTGACCGGCGCCGCCCGCCGTGCAGCCGACGTTGCCGAGGCGCTGGATCGCACCGCCGCGGTGGTTGCGCCACGGCTGGCAGCCCCGCCCGAACATGACGTGATCGGTGGACGGGAGCACGAGCGCTTCACCCTGCGGTTCGGAACGGACTCGACCCGATGACCCCGCGGGATCGCCGGGCTCTCATGATCGGCGGTGCCATCGCCGCGGCGGCCGTACTGGGGTTCAGGGTTGTGCCGTGGTGCACGCATGAGATGCGGGCTCGGCGCGAGGCGCTCGCGGGAAGGCGGATGCTCCTGGCCCGGGTCCGCGCCGACATTCGGGATGCTGGGCGCCTCACCGCCTCCGCGCCGGCAGTGGAGCAGCGGCTCGTCGCCCTGGCGCCG
>JBIOTT010000066.1:0-3455 GCA_044866195.1 Gemmatimonadales bacterium | reverse complement strand
TGAAGCCGGGCAGCACGGTGAGCGAGGAGAGGTCCACCACCCGGGCGCCCGGCGCCTGTCCCTGGACCTGGGCCCACGGCCCGACCGTCTTGACGCGCTCTCCCTCGATCACGATGCCCACATTGCTCTGGGGTGTCTCGGATCTCCCGTCGATCAGGCGCCCGGCGTGGACCAGGATCAGGGGGGCGGAAGGGGTGGCCCTGACGGCGGGCGGTATCTGGGCCGCGAGGATGGGCGGGACGAGACCGAGCACCAACGAGGACACGACGCGCGGCATCGACGTTCTCCTTGTGAGGGCGAGGCGAATTTCCCCCTCAGCGGTGCGCTGTCAAGACGCTTAAGTTTACGGGCGGGAGGCATCCATGACGACGAGCGTCGCTCCAGAACGCAAAGTCAGCGCCGATGAGGCGCGCGAAGTCGCCGAAGCCGCGCGCGAGCAGGAGTGGGCCGCGCCGAGCTTCGTGCGCGATCTGTTCCTCGGGAAGCTGCGGATGGACCTGATCCATCCCTACCCCGAGCAGGACCCCGACGAAATGGAGCGCGCGCGACCGTTCCTCGAGCAGCTCGAGCGCTTCGTGCGCGAGGAGGTCGATTCCGACCGGATCGACCGCGAGGGCGAGATTCCCGACGCGGTGATCGACGGCCTGCGCCGGCTCGGCGCCTTCGGCATCAAGATCCCGCGGGAGTACGGCGGGCTCGGCCTGTCGCAGCTCTCCTACATGAAGGCGATCGAGCTGGTGGCGTCGGTGGACGGCTCGGTCACCGCTCTCTTGTCCGCCCACCAGTCGATCGGCGTGCCGCAGCCGCTCAAGATGTTCGGCTCCGAGGCCCAAAAGAAGACGTACCTGCCGCGCCTCGCGAAGGGCGCGATCTCGGCGTTCGCCCTGACCGAGCCGGGGGTCGGCTCCGACCCCGCCGCGATGGAGACGATGGCGGTACCGAGCGAGGACGGCGAGGCGTGGATCCTGAACGGCGAGAAGCTGTGGTGCACCAACGGGACCAAGGCCGAGCTGATCGCGGTGATGGCGCGCACGCCGTCCAAGGTGGTGAACGGCAAGGAGAAACGGCAGATCACCGCGTTCGTCGTCGAGACGGCCTGGCCGGGGGTGAAGATCGAGCACCGCTGCCATTTCATGGGTCTCAAGGCCATGTACAACGCGGTGCTGCGGTTCACGAACGTCCGGATCCCGAAACAGAACGTCCTGTGGGAGGTGGGCAAGGGCCTGAAGCTCGCGCTCATCACGCTCAACACCGGCCGCCTCACGCTGCCGGTGACCGCGGTCGCGGCGGGCAAGCGGTGCCTCGAGATCTGTCGCATCTGGGCGAACGAGCGCATCCAGTGGGGCCGGCCGATCGGCAAGCACGACGCGATCGCGCAGAAGATCGGCGCGATGGCCGCGAACACGTTCGCGATGGAGGCGGTGGCCGAGCTGTGCGGCCTGATGGCCGACCGGGGCGGGTACGACATCCGGCTCGAAGCCGCGATCGCGAAGCTGTATAACTCCGAGGGCGGCTGGAAGCTCATCGACGACACGGTGCAGGTCCGTGGCGGCCGCGGCTACGAGACCGCGGACTCACTCCGCGCCCGGGGCGAGAAGCCGGTCCCGGTCGAGCGCATCATGCGCGACTTCCGCATCAATCTGATCTTCGAGGGCTCGAGCGAGATCATGCACCTGTTCATCGCGCGCGAGGCGGTGGACAAGCACCTGCAGGTGGCGGGGGATGTGGTGATGCCGGGCAAGACGCTCGGCGAGCGCCTTCGCGGGCTCGTGCGCGCAGCGCTGTTCTACGCCTGGTGGTATCCGTCCCGCTGGCTCGGGTGGGGCTTCTGGCCCAAGTACACGGGCTTCGGCCCCCTCGCCAAGCATCTCCGCTACGCGGACCGGGGCGCCCGGCGCCTCGCGCGCGGCGTGTTCCACGCCATGATGCGGTTCGGCCCCAAGCTCGAGTACCGCCAGGCGGTGCTGTTCCGCCTCGTGGACGCGGGCGCCGAGCTGTTCGCGATGGCGGCGGCGTGCGCGCGCGCCCAGTGGCTCCTCAAGCAGGATCCCGCCGCGGGCCGGCGCGCCGTCGAGCTCGCGGACCTGTTCTGCCGCCAGGCGCGGGCGCGCATCGAGGCGACGTTCAAACGGGTGTGGCGCAACGACGACGTACGGGTGTACCGGGTCGCCCAGGAGGTCCTCAAGGGCGAGCATCGGTGGCTGGAGAGAGGAATGGTGGAGCTCGACGGTTAGGCGGTTGGGCGGTTAGGCGGTTGGATCAGAGGCCGAGTGCGGTCGCCCGTGCCGGATCGCCTGACGGGCGACGGCCTTGTATAGGCCCATCGTGGTCTTTCCGGCTTTGTCGTGTCGAGTCTCGAATTCCCTCCAATCATCTTCCGCAAGAAAGCCAAGATCTTTGGCCAGTAATGCGAAGTACCAAAGCTCCGAGAGAGAGCCCAGGGACATGTCGAGGAAGCGCCTGAACTCCGGTTGCCCGCGCTTGGCCGCACCTTCGGCGATCGTAGCAGCGGCAGAGGCAGCCGCACGACGCATCTGGGCCGTAATACCGTAGAGTTCCGACTTGGGGAAGCCCCCGGTCACGCGGTAGGTCAGCACAACGAGATCGTGGCAGTGTCGCCACGCTAGGAACCGCTCGAACGGCTTCACGGGGCCACTCTATAAGCAGGCCGGCTCATGTGCATCACCCGATTGTTGCGGGCAACACCTATTCCAACCGGCCCATTGTCCCACCGTCTCTTCTAACCGCCCAACCGTCTAACCGGCTAACCGCCCATCACGCCGCCTGGTGCGCGATCATGATCGACCGCAGCCGCTCCGGCGTGTCACCCGCCATGTCGCCGTACGGCGCCGGATGGCCCTTGGCGTCCATGACGATGCTCGGGCACACCGAAGAAGGAGCCGGGCAACCACAACTATGCGTCCTCGGGCCAGGGGGGCGCGATGCATCTGTTCCAGGCATTGTTCACGAGCATGGCGGGCATCGACATGGTGCATGTGCCGTACAAGGGCAGCGGGCCGGTGCGGGCCGACCTCCTTGGCGGCCAGGTGAAGATCGGCTGTCTCGGGCTCTCGAGCATCCTGCCGCATCATAAGGCGGGTCAGCTGCGGATCATCGCGGTGACGACCGCCAAGCGCTCGCCGGAGCTGCCGGACGTCCCGTCGATAGCAGAAACCCTGCCGGGCTACGATGCGTCGCTGTGGACGGGCTTTCTCGCGCCCAGGGGAACCCCGCCGGTCGCGATCAAGCGCATCCAGAGCGAGATCACGAGGCTGCTCCAGACACCGGAGGTGAGGACCGCGTTCCAACGGGCAGGTACCGACATCGTGATCCTCGAACCGAAGGCCTATGGCGAATTTCTCAAGGTCGAGTACGCCAAGTGGGGCAAGGTCGTGCGCGACCTGAAACTCCAGGTCAACTAAGGCCGAACCCGGACGTTACGCGCCGGTTCGGCT
>JBIOTT010000065.1:0-6107 GCA_044866195.1 Gemmatimonadales bacterium | reverse complement strand
GAGCCGTGGCTCAACAGCTGGCTATGCGGGGCGTCCAGCGGCTCTCGGCCGAGGACCTGGAGCGCCGCGCCAAGCTGATGCTCGAGTTCACCGACCGCGGCGGTCCCGACGCCTGTGGCGACTGGGCGCGGGGGAAGCTGGGTCCCGACAGCATGGTGACCATGATTGCTCAGCTCGACTCGGTCGCGCTGGACGCATGGGTGGGTCTGAGCATGCGCGCCACAGTAGCGGAAGTGCGTCAGAAGCCCGCCGCGTTCGCTGGCACGCAGGCGGACGTCAGCACGCTTTTCAAGCAGTTGTCGACTGCGATGACGCGGGCGGAGGTGGAGCGGTTCCAGGCGGTCGCCGCGACGTTCGAGCGCGCATCCCCGGAGGATGCCTGCTGGTTTGGGCGGCAGCTCTACATTGCCGCGATGGCACTCGAGCCCAAGGACCGGGAACACGCGCTGCGCACCCTGGCCTGGATCGAAACCCAGCCGAGCTGAGCAAGCAGCCGTTAGCACGAGCCGTTCTTGCGGCGGAGACTGGCGCAGGCCAGGCTCCGCCGTAGCTTTTCCAGGTTGCGCGTTCTCCTGGACCCACCACATGAAGGGCTCGATGCACCGCGCGGCGGCTGCCGTCCTCCTCCCGCTCCTTGGACCGTACTGTAATCCGCCGCTCCAACCGCTGGGCCCGGGCTGGAGCCGCGGCCCCACGCTCCCGGAGGCCGTGCAGGAGATGCACGGTGCCGTCCTGCACGGGCAGATCTACATCGCCGGCGGCTTTCATCGCGGCCCCGCCGTGAGCTCCACGACCTACCGGCTCGACTCCCTGGCTGGACGCTGGCAGCGGGTGGCCGACCTTCCGGCACCGCGGCACCACATGCCCCTGGCCACGCTGGGGGATTCGCTGTACGCGGTCGGCGGCCTGGGGCCGAGGGGCTTCAGCGCGGTGGCGACCTTGTGGCTCTACGACGAGAAGGCCGATCGTTGGGTCGAGCGCGCTCCCTTGCCGGAGCCGCGCGGCGCGAGCGCGGTCGCCGCGGTCGGTGGGCGCCTCATCGTGGTAGGAGGGTTCGGCGAGCAGGGCAGGCTGCTCGACTCGATCGCGATCTACGATCCCGCGACCAACCAGTGGCGGCATGGCGCCCCGATTCCCACACCGCGCGACCACCTCGCGGCGGCCACGGTGGGCGGCAGAGTGTACGCGATCGGCGGCCGCCCGCTCGACCCGGATCGGAACTTCGACCGGCTCGAGATCTACGATCCAGCCCAAGATGCGTGGACCGCAGGTCCTCCGATGCCGACTGCCCGGGGCGGGCTGGCGGCAGCGGTGCTTCACGATCAAATCCACACCTTCGGCGGCGAGACCAGCCGGCGGGTGTTCGCCGAGCACGAGATCTATGCCGTCTCGGCCGGCGCCTGGCGGGCCGCGCCCCCGATGCCGACCGCCCGCCACGGGCTGGCCGCCGCAGCGCTGGGCGACCGGATCTACCTCATCGGCGGAGGGCCCCGCGCCGGGCTGGCACAGACCTACGTAGTCGAGATTTTTGACGTGGGCTCGCTGGCACGCTAGACCCTACCGCGAACCCCTCCCACCCTCCAACTTCTCTTCCTCCAGCCCGAGAATCCCGTCGTCGCCGTCCCCCGCGTGGGAGCGCCCGTCATGCCGTGGACCAAGACCAGGGCCGACCTCGCGCTGGCCACTCTGGCGGAGGTGATCCAGAAGCTCTCGGGCTACGCCGTGCTGGCGATCCTGGCACGGCACTTCGACCAGCCTCGGATGGGCGAGCTCTTCTTCGCGATGGCGCTGGCCTCGATGATCGCGGCCGCCACGGAGCTGGGCACCAGCCGCTACCTGGTGCGCTCTGTTGCGACCGGTCCGGAGGCGGCGCTCCGCCGGCTGGGTGAAGTGCTGGCGCTCCGGGCCCCCCTCGTGCTCGGCGCGTTCCTGCTGCTCGCCGCCGGGGTGAGGCTGATCCGACCGGAGCTCACTCCCATCGTCCTGCCGGCCGTGGCTGCCGGCCTTCTGAACGACCTTTCATATACGTTCGGCGCCTTCCTGATCGGCCGCCGCGAGGTCGGGCTCCGCATCGCCGCCGGGCTCAGCGGACCGGCGGCACTGGTGACACTGGTGGCCCTCGCCGTGAGCCGGGGTGCCACGCTTGAGCAGGTGCTGCTCTGCTACGCCGCGGCCGCAGTCGTGCCGCTCACGGCTCTCGCCGTCGTGGTGCGTCGCCGGTTCGGGCCGGTGCCCCTCACGGGTACGCGAGCGGGCGCCACAGCCGCGGCTCGCGCGTCGCTTCCCTTTTTTCTGCTCACGGCTTTGGGCGTCATCCATTTCAAGGTGGACGCACTGCTGCTGTTCGCGCTGGCAAGCCCGGCCGCGGTGGCGATCTACGAGGCCGGGTACAAGCTGTTCGAGGTGTCGCGCTTCGTGGTGCGCCCGACCGCCACCGTGTTCTTCCCGGTCTCCTCGATGCTGGCCGGCCGCGGCGATTGGGCCGGGTTCGAGCGCACGCTTCGCCGGCTCCTGACAGTGTCCGCCGCGGTGGCGACGGCCATCGCCGTCGGCGTTCTGTTGGCAGCAGATCCGATCGTGCGACTGGTCTGGGGCGATGGGTACGGCGACACAGTGGCGGTGCTCCGGATCCTCTATCTCGCCGTGCCGGCGGTATACCTCGGCTTCGTGGCCACATTCATCGCGGGGGCGCTCCACCTCGAGGCCACGGCAGCCAAGGTGCTCGCCATCTGCCTCGTCGCCAATGTGATCCTGAACCTGCTGACAATCCCGCGGTGGGGGCCGATTGGTGCCGCCTGGAGCACCCTGATCACGGAAACGCTGGCAACAGCGTGGCTGTTGCGCCTGGTGCACCGGGCCTTGCGGGAGAGGCCGGTGTCGGAAGTGGCGGAACCCATGCCGGGCGCTTCGGTGGAGCTTCTTGCCGATGGCTGACCGCTACCGGATCGCGATGATCGCCGCCTGCCCGTTCCCCGCCGGCCGAGGCACTCCCATCCGGGTGCTCCGGCTGGCGGAGGCGCTCGCGCGACGGGGCCATCAGGTCCACGTGGTGACCTACCATCTGGGCGAAGGCAGCCCCGATCCCGCGGTGGCGGTGCATCGGGTTCGGCGGTTGCCCACCTATCGGCGCCTCGCGCCGGGCCCGACCTGGCAGAAGCTTCTGGTGCTCGACCCCTTGCTCGCGGCCCGAACCGCCGAACTGCTCCGGTCCCAGCCGATCGACGTGATTCACGCCCATCACGCGGAAGGGCTGCTGGTTGGCCTCTTCGCCCGTGGTCGCCGGCGGCTTCCGCTCGTGTACGACGTTCACACCATTCTCGAGTCGGAGCTGCCGCAGTATCCCCTCGGGATCGGCAAGCGGGCTCTGGCTCGGCTCGGGCGGGCGCTGGACCGGCAGCTTCCGCACCATGCCAGCTGGGTGCTGGCGGCGCACGACGACATACGGCGACGGCTCACGGCGCTGGATCCCGACCTGGCAGACCGTATCGGGGTTGGCACCAATGGTGTCGAGCTCGAGCCCTTCGCCACGGAGGCCGGGCTGCCGGCACGCCCCGGGCAGGCGAGCCTGACTCTGGTATACGCCGGCAATCTGGCGCCGTATCAGGGGATCGATCTCATGCTGCGGGCGTTTGCCCAGCTGCGGCGCCGGCGGGACGACGTGCGGCTCCGCATCGTGGGGGACTCTTCCTTCACGCCGTACCAGCCGCTCGCGGTCGAGCTCGGAATTCAGGAGGCAATCGACCTGGTGACGGCACGGTTCGCAGACGTCCCCGGGCATCTGACCGACGCCGCGGTCGCGCTCAATCCCCGGGTCGGATGCGACGGAATTCCCCAGAAGCTGCTCAACTACATGGCTGCGGGCGCCCCGATCGTCTCGTTCCGGAGCTCGGCCAAGCATCTCGCCCATGGCGAGCTGGGCTGGGTGGTGGACGACGGGGACGTCGTCGCCTTCGCCGAGGGAATCGACCACCTGCTGGGCGACTCCACGCTCGCGCGGCGGCTGGGGGCCAATGCGCGGGCATACGCCCAGGCAACCCTGACGTGGGAGCGCACGGCGGAACAGGCCGAAGCGGTATATCGGCGGATCGTCTCCGGATGCCGATAACCGCCGTGATCCCGAGCCACAACGGAGGCGAGCGCCTGATTCGCGCGATCGAGGCCCTCGAGCAGCAGACGCTTCCGCTCGCCGAAATCATCGTGGTGGACGACGCCTCAGACGATGGAAGCCCGGCCCGAGCGGTGGAGCGGTTCCCCCGCGTGCGTCTGATTCGGCTCGAGGCAAACGTCGGCCTGTCGGCGGCGCGAAACGCCGGGCTCCGGGGGGCACGCGGCGATCTGGTCCTGATGGTAGACCACGATATCTATCTCGCCGCTGATTGCGTCGAACGGCTCGCTCGGGGGCGGGAAGACCTGGCGGCGGTGGCGGCGTGCCCGCGCATCCGGCTCTTTCCGGATCGCGAGGTCGTCCAGGCAGACGGCGCGGAGCCGCATTTCGTGGGCACGCTCGGGCTCCGGAACGGGTGGCGCAGGGCGAGCGAGCTTCCACTCGGGGAGGCGGCGTACGTCGGAGCCGTCCCCGGCGGCTGCCTGCTGGTGCAGCGGGCCCCCGTTCTCGCGGCGGGTGGATTCGACGAGCTCATCTTCTTCTACTTCGAGGATCTCGAGCTCAGCATCCGGCTTCGCGCACTTGGGCATCGGTTGGCGGTCGTTCCGTCGGCGGAGGCTTATCACGACCGGGGCGTCGGGATGCCGGGGCTCGCCTTTCGAGGGACGGGGAGCTATCCCGCTCGACGGCTGCAGCTCACGCTTCGGCACCGGCTGCTCGTCATTCTGGTGCACTACCGGGTGCGAACGCTGCTGGTGCTGGCTCCGGCGTTGATTCTCTACGAGCTGGCGAGTCTGGCGTTGGCCCTGGGTCGGGGGCTGGGTGGGGAGTGGGCCCGGGCCTGGCGATGGGAGATCCGCAATGCGCCGGCTCTCTTCGAGCGCAGGAAGCGGATGCAGCGCGGCCGCGTGTGCCGGGACCGCGAGATCCTGGTCGGTGGGCCGCTCCCGCTGGCTCCCGGCGTGGTGCGATCGGGCCTGGCTCATGCGGCGGTGCGCTGCCTGGGCGGCGGCCTCAACGCCTACTGGCACGCCACCCGGCGGTTGATCGGATGAACGACCCCCAGGCCTCCGTCATCGTTCCCTGCTACCGCCACGCGAGGCCGCTCCGGTGCTGCCTCGAGGGACTCTCGTCCGCACGCCAGGGCGACCGATTCGAAACAATCGTGGTGGACAGCGGCTCGGATGGGACTGTGGGATCCGCCGCGGCGGGCCTCTCCGGCGTGCGGGTGGTCTCGACTCCGAAGCGGCTCTGGCCCGGTGCCGCGCGGAACCTGGGGGCCCGTGCTGCTCGGGGTGAGTTTCTGCTCTTTCTCGATGCGGATTGCGTTCCTGAACCCGGGTGGGTGCAGGCGGCCTGTGTGGCGCTCGAGGCAGGAGCCCGGATGGCGGGCGGGCCGGTGCTCGACCTGATTCCGCATCACCCGATCGCGGCGAGCGACAATCTGCTGCAGTTCGCCGAGTGTCCACCGGATCGGCCCGAGGGACCCGCCGCTCGGTTCCCTTCCTGCAACTTCGCCATCCGCCGTTCCGACTTCGACACGCTCGGCGGTTTTGCCGAGCACCTGCGGGCAGGAGAAGACGTCGGTTTCAGCCGGGCGGCGTCGAGCCGCTGGCCTCAGGGACTCCGCTTCGTGCCCCGGATGCGGGTGCGTCATCTGGGCCGAACGCAGCTGCGTCGCTACTTGGCGCACCAGGCCTGGTTCGGATACTCTCGTGGCGTCCTGGGCAATGATCTCAGACCGATGCAACGCCGACTCGCCGCCCACGCGATCATGCTGCCGGGCGTGGTGCTCAAGCGGCTGAGCTACATTCTGGGTCGAACCGCGGCATGGCATCCGCGCGGGTTGCTCCGGGCTCTGGCGTTGAGCCCTCTGCTCATGGTCGGGCTGTGTGCCTACGCGGTCGGGCTTCGCCGCGGGCTGCGCGGCGCGCCGGAGCCCGAGGAGCCATGGTAGCAGGGGCAATTCGGATCGGTCTCATCGGCTGCGGCCGCGCGGCCG
>JBIOTT010000064.1:0-19591 GCA_044866195.1 Gemmatimonadales bacterium | reverse complement strand
CGGCGCCCATCTCAGGGGGAAGGACCTTGACAACGACCTGGCGTCCGAGGCGAGTCTCCTGCGCGAGGAAGACGCGGCTCATCCCGCCGCCGCCGAGCTCCCTCTCGATGCGGTAGGCGTCACCGAGCACGCCCTGGAGCCGCGACCGGAGGTCGTGCAACTGAAGGCCGATGGTGGACTCCCAGGGAGGCGAACGCGCTGAAAGCTATGGACTCCCGATGCCCGAAGCTAGCCAGCGTCCGACGGGGGTGCTCGCGCGGACTTCATTGCATTTCCCTCCGCGCACGCTGGGCCAGGCCGAGCGGTTCTGGCACCCGGCAACAATGCGCGCGCCGCGGCACTTTCTTCCCGCCCGTGGGCTTGCTCCGGGCCTGCCAGTATTCGAGCTAATTCGCTGTACACCAAGCGCTTAAGATCCCAGCTCCCGATGGCGCTGGGATGGCAGCGGCTATCCCGATGGTCTCGAAGGCGAGCAGATTCCTTGGGGCGCGGCGACAGCGCTCGACCCCGACGTCTTCGACGCGCTCGCGGCCATCGTGGACCGACGCCGTGCCCTGGTGTTCATCGAGGCACGGGAGGAATCGTCCCCGGGCCCGACGCTTACCTCCGAGATGCTGGGCGTCTGAGTCCGGGGTAATGCCGGTCGGGCGAGCTGCCGATACTAGCCAGGTGCCCAGCTTCAGCGAAGACCATGCTCCCGAGACCGTGCCGGCTCGCGCGGCCCCGAGTGCGCGCCGCTTGCGATGCGGATGCGCGGCGCCTGGATGGAGCGATTCGGGGCGAGGTCCGCTTCGACTGCGAAGGTGAGCCGCTGGTGGTCCTGCTGGTGGAGCGGTCAGCCGGCGACTGAGGAGGACGTTGCACTGGGGGCCTGCGGCGTGGTCTCGGCGTAATGACAGGCAGCGTAGGTGCCGCCCACCGCGCGAAGCAACGGCAGCTCCGTCCGGCAACGGTCGCTCTTCGCGGGGTGAAAGCAGCGGGGGTGGAACGGGCATCCCGGCGGCGGCGCCGAGGGACTCGGCGGATCTCCCGGCAGCACGATGCGCTGCTTCTGACCGGCCGGATCGGGCTCCGGCGCCGCCGAGAGCAGGGCCACCGTGTAGGGATGCCGGGGATTGCTCAGCAGCGCCTCGGTCGGTCCGGTCTCCACGATTCTCCCCAGATACATCACCGCGACCCGATGCGCGACCTGCCGCACCACGGCCAGGTCGTGGGCGATGAACAGGTAAGACAGCCCCCGGTGACGCTGGAGATCCACCAGCAGGTTGAGCACCTGCGCCTGCACCGAGACGTCCAGGGCGGAGACGGGCTCGTCGCACACCACGAAGGACGGCTCGACCGCGAGCGCGCGCGCGATCCCGATGCGCTGGCGCTGCCCGCCGGAGAACTCGTGGGGATACCGGCGGGCATAGCCGGGGTCGAGCCCCACCTCCTCGAGCAGGCCGGCGACTCGGCGGGAGATCTCGGCGCGAGGAACCAGGCGATGGATCTCGATCCCCTCTGCGACCGCATCGCCGATCCGCATACGCGGGTTGAGCGATCCGTAGGGATCCTGAAAGACGATCTGCATGCGCCGCCGCAGCCGCCGCAGCTCCACCCTCCCGAGCGCGAAGACGTCGGTGCCATCGAACAGCGTGCTGCCCGAGGTCGGCTCCTGCAGCCGCAGGATGGTCCGGCCGACCGTGGACTTCCCGCAGCCTGACTCGCCTACCAGCCCCAGCGTCTCGCCCCGGCCGATCTCGAAGGACACCCCCTCCACCGCGCGCACAGGCGGTCCCGGCCGGGCAAACAGCCCGCCGGCGGCGTAATGCTTCACCAGATCGCTGACCCGGAGCAGCGGTCCACCGTTCGGAGCTCCGGTCATGAACCCTCTCTCACCTCTTACCTCTCACTTCCTACTTCTCACCGGCTGTTCCACCAGCCAGCACCGGGCCTGGTGCTCTGCCACGACCGGCAGCAGCTCTGGATCCGTCGTGCACGGCTCGAATGCGTGCGGACAGCGCGGCCGGAAGCGGCAGCCTGACGGCCACGCCGCGGCCGGTGGGACGGTGCCGGGAATGGGATTGAGGCGGGAGACCGGACCGGACAGCCGGGGAATGGATGCAAAGAGACCGCGGGTATACGGATGGGAGGGTTGAAGGAAGAGAGCCGGGGTCGGCGCTTCCTCCACGATCTCGCCCCCATACATCACCGCCACACGATCGGCCCGTCCCGCGACGATCCCGAGATCGTGGGTGATGAGGAGCACGGCCATGCCGCGCTGGGCGCGGAGCCGATCCAGCACCTCCAGGATCTGGGCTTGCACGGTGACGTCGAGCGCCGTCGTCGGTTCGTCCGCGATGAGGATCTCGGGCTCCGCCGCCAGCGCGATCGCGATCATGACCCGCTGCCGCATGCCGCCGCTCAGCTGGTGCGGGTACGCGTCTGCCCGCGCTGCCGGATCCGGAATGCCCACCTCGCGGAGCAGCGCCACCGCTCGGTCGCGCGCCTCCCGCTTCGAGACTGGAAAGTGCGCCCGAATTCCTTCCGCGATCTGATCGGCGACCCGGAACACTGGATCGAGGCTCGTCATCGGGTCCTGAAAGATCATGCCGATGCGGCGCCCGCGAATCTCGCGCAACGCGTCGCCCTCGAGCGAAAGCACGTCGACTTCGCCCAGGTGTATGCTGCTCTCCGGCTCGATCCGGCCGGGAGGAGGCACCAGGCGCAGCAGGCTCAGGCTGGTGAGGCTCTTGCCGCACCCGGATTCACCCACCAGCGCCAGCATCTCGCCCCGATCGAGAGTGAAGCTCACGCCGTCGACGGCCGGGAAGCGGCGGCTGCTCGGGCCGGGGAAGGTGACCCGCAAGTTCTCGACCTGGAGGACTCGGGTCATGACTCTCTCGGATCCACCACGCCCGCCAAGGCATCGCCCAACAGGTTTACTGCCAGTACGGTGACGACGATGGCGAGGCCGGGAAAGAGGCTGGTCCAGGGCGCAGTGATCAGCACTGGCTTGGCATCGAGTATCATGCCGCCCCACGAGGGCGTCGGCGGCTGGATGCCGAGGCCGAGAAAGGAGAGGCCGGCTTCGAGCAGAATTACCTCACCCACGCCCAGCGTGGCGGCCACCAGCAAGGGTCCCAGCGTATTGGGGAACAAGTGCCGAAGCATAACCCGGGCCCGCCGGGCCCCGAGCGCCTCAGCGCCGGTGACGAATGACTCGTGACGGAGCCGCAGCACTTCACCCCGCACCAGGCGGCTGGTGCCAAACCAGCCGGTTGTCCCCAGAATAAGGATCAGCGCGAAGAGCGGTATGTGCTCCCACACCGCGAGCAGGAGAAGGAGAATGAACAGACGCGGCACTGCCAGCGCCGCGTCCACCAGCCGCATGAGTGCCGTATCAGCGATGCCACCCAGGTATCCCGCGGTGAGACCGACTCCCGCGCCGAGCGTTACCGAGACTAGCACTGCCAGCCCGGCGACGCCCAGCGAGATGCGGGCTCCCGAGGCCACTCGCGCGAGGACGTCCCGGCTCAGCTGGTCGGTGCCGAAGGGGTGCCCCGGCCCGGGTGGCAGGCTCGCTTGCTCCACGATGTCCGGCTGGGCCAGCGGGTCCGGCAGGAAGGGTGGCGCGACCAGCGCCGCGATCAGCACCACGCCGAGTGTGACCAGGCCGAGCCGCCCCGCAGGCCGGCGCCATACGGCACCCAGCAGATCGCGAATGAGATCGATCAGGCCCATCGAACCCGCGGATCCAGCACGGCATAAGCGACATCGGTGAGCAGCCCGCCCAGAATAATCAAGCTCGAAGCGAGCATCGCGGTCCCCATGAGAAGCGGATAATCTCGCCGGCCAATCGCCTCCGCGGCCAATGAGCCGAGGCCGGGCCAGGCAAAGACCGATTCCACGAACACGGCGCCGGTCGCCAGGATCGGAAGCCAGAGCCCCACCAGGGTAAGCACGGGAAACAGGGCGTTGCGCCAGGCGTGCCGCCGGCGGACCACCGGCTCGGGCAGGCCCTTGGCCCGGGCCACCACTATATAAGGAAGAGGGAGGACCTCGAGCATCGCGCGGCGCTGGTACCGCATCGTGCTCGCAATGCTGACGATGACCAGGGTCGCAGCCGGGAGAACCAGGTGGGCCAGGACGTCCTTGCTCCGGGTCCACCCACCGGCCTCCTGCGGCAGCAGCGGATTCTCCATCCCGCCCGCGGGGAGCAGCCGCCAGTGCACCGCTCCGAGCCACACCAGCATCAGGCCGAGCCAGAATGCCGGCATGGCGTAGCCGGCGAGCGAGAGGCCGGTGAGCCAGCGGTCGATCAACGTGCCCCGGCGCACCGCCTGGACCGCCCCGAGCCAGAGTCCCAGCGTGAAGTTGACCAGCAGCACGGTCCCGCCCAGGAGCAGGGTCGCCGGCAAGCGCTCGGCGATCAGCGCGGTGACCGGGCGGCCGTGGGTGAAGGAGGTTCCCAGATCGCCCTGCACCAGGGCCTTTGCCCAGTTGGCGAGCTGGACCGGAAGCGGCTGGTCCAGCCGGTAGATCCGCCTGACGCTTTCGATCTGCTCCGGCGTGAGCTGCCGCTGGTCGCCGAGCTGGCCCAGCGGATCGCCCGGTGTGAGGCGCATGAGGAAGAAGAGCAGGATCGACACCAGCACCAGCGTCATCGCCGCCTGCAGGGCGCGGCGAAGCAGCCAGCGGGTCACCGGAGGGTCCACTCCCGAACCAGGAGCCAGGACGACTCGGGACGGATGGGAGCCTTGGTGAACCGGCGGCTCACCGCGTAAATGAAGGAGGGAGCAAAGACGAAGACCGCCGGCTGGCTCGCCTCGATGCGCCGCAGTATCTCCTGCCAGACCGGTCCGGAACCGGACTGCATCGCCATCGCGCGATCGAGCAGCGAGTCGACCACCGGATCGCAGTACCCCCCCACATTGGTCCCGCCGCGACAGGACCAGCTCTGAGTCAGACCCGAGGGGGTGGGATCCTGAGTCGCGGACGAGAAGTCGATGTCGAAATCGCCTCGGGCCCGGCGCTGGGCCCACACGGGGCCTTCCAACCGCGCCAGCGCGATCTGGATTCCCACCCGGCGGAGCTGCTCCTGCACCTGCAGCGCGATCTGCTTTCTCACCTCACTCGTCAGCGGAAAGCTGAGCGTGAGCGCGAGCGGCCGGCCGTTCCGCTCGACGATCCCGTCGCCGTCGCGGTCGAACCAGCCGCTCTTGGCGAGCAGTCGCCGGGCCTTTGCAGTATCGGCGCTGGCCGGCTTGGGAGCGCCATGCCGGATCCAGAGGAGCTGGGACGCGGGACCGTAGGGCACCTCCGCATACCTCCCGAACACGGATCGGACGATCGGTTTGCGATCGATCGCCAGCGCAATGGCTCGCCGCAGGTTGGGATCGCTCAGAATCGGATGCGGCTTCGAGCGATCGGCGCGATCCCGCTGGTTGAACAGGAGATAGCCCACCACCGGCGAGGCGAGCGGAACGATGCGGAGCTCGGGCACCGCCTGGACCCGCTCGACGTTCGCCAAGGGCGCAGAGATGTTGTCGGTCGCGTCCGCTTCGCCGCTCAGGAGCAGATTGATCCGGGCGTCCGCGTCGGCGGCAGTGCGGAAAAACAGCCGCTTGATTCTGGGCGCGCCCAGTGGGAAGTCCGGGCTGGCGGCCAGCTCGATAAACTGGCCCGGCACGCTCCGCACCCATCGGAACGGCCCGTCGCCGATCGGGTGGGCGACGAATTCACCGGGCGGGTCTGCCACGGTCGCCTTGGCGGGGATCAGGTGCGACGGAATGGGCGACACGTTGAACGTGGCATCGTAGAACTGCTCGGCGTACACCCGGTCGAACCGGAAGACGACTCGCCGGTCGCCCTCGGCCGTCACGCTCACCACGTGGTGCAGCAGGCCGGCCAGCTTCGGCGCGATCTGGGGATTGCGGGCCCGGTCGAAGCTGAAGACGACGTCTCGCGCGGTGACCGGCTGGCCATCGTGCCACCGGGCGCGGGGATCCAGGTCGAACGCCAGGGTGAGCGAGTCGCGCCGGGTCCACGATTTCGCGAGCACCGGCACGAACCGGCGCTCGTCGGTCGTCATCAGATCGGGCGGGAGCTCGGCAAGCCGGAGAAAGAGCTGATCGGCAACGTCGGCGTTGGCCGTGAGGTTCGCCGGACCCTCCATGAAGGTCGGGATCGGCATCGTGGCCTGCTGCCCGGTGACGATGACCAGAGTATTGGGGTCACCCCCATACCCGAACATTCCGG
The DNA here is from genome assembly GCA_044866195.1 of Gemmatimonadales bacterium. Classification (GTDB taxonomy): domain Bacteria; phylum Gemmatimonadota; class Gemmatimonadetes; order Gemmatimonadales; family GWC2-71-9; genus DASQPE01. The sequence continues at coordinate 13,351 of JBIOTT010000064.1, read as the reverse complement.
CTGCGCCGGCGAGCGCAACGAGGGCGACCGCGAGTCCCGAATTGAGCGAGGGCACGCAGGCTCCGACGTGGTGGGAGGGCTGGGTGAACGACTCAAGATATGCGGCTCAGCGCCACCAGGTCCACCGCTCCGACCGGTAGGTGTCCGCGAGGGCGGTCGCCTGTTCGACGATGGCGTCTCCCCGCACAATGGGACGCCACGCGCCGGCCCAGGCGCGGGCCGCGGCCGCGACGCGCTCCGCCATCTCCTCGAACCCGACCCGGCGTCCGAGCAGTTCGTCCAGTGCAGCCCCGGCACCGGGCGAGGAGGGTGTCGCCGACAGCTCGGACACGATGCGCTGGTCGCCGGCGAGAAGCACCGACCCGTGCTGGAGGAACGCGGTCCGGGTACGCACTTGCGCGCTGCCGACCACCTTGCGGCCGCAAACCATCACTTCGCCGCCGGCCGGAGCCGTGAAGCAGGCGCCGGCGTCGATCGCCGGGGCCTGTGCCGGGGCCGGTGCGAGCGAGGCCGGCACTCCCAGGCCACTCACCGCCTCTGCCAGCACGCGGTGGATGGCGAGATGAGTCTCGGCCAGGGCGCCGAACACGTCGGCCGCTGCGGCAACCGTGTAGGTGAGCTCGATGTCGTGCCAGACGGCGCGGCCGCCGGTGGGTCGGCGCACCGCGTCGATCCCGCGGGCCTCGATCCGGTCGCGGGAGTATCGGCGGAGCGCCGGCTCGTGGCGGCCGAAGGAAAGGCAGGCGGGCGTCCAGGCGTAGAGGCGGAGAAACCCCGACCCGCCCGCTTCCGCGAGGCGGAGGAGAGTTTCGTCGATCGCCATGTTGAGGAAGCCGGGGCGGGGCTGGTCGATCCAGAGATACCAGACGGGAGCGGAAACGCTTCCCGCCCGCTCCCGCCCGCTCCCGCCTGCTCCCGTCCGCTCCCGCCTAAGCATACTCCTCCATCGGCGGGCAGGTGCAGACCAGGTTGCGGTCGCCGAACGCGCTGTCGATCCGGCCCACCGTCGGCCACACCTTGTGGAGCCGAGTGGACGGCGAGGGGAAGGCAGCCCGCTCCCGCGCGTACGGCCGGCTCCAGTCATCGGCGATCACCTGCTGGAGCGTATGCGGAGCGTGGGTGAGCAGGTTGTCGTCCCGCTGCGCGATGCCCAACTCGACCTCGCGGATCTCTTCGCGGATGGCGATCAGCGCGTCGCAGAAGCGGTCGAGCTCCTCCTTCGACTCGCTCTCGGTCGGCTCGATCATCAGCGTGCCGGGCACCGGAAACGAGACCGTCGGCGGGTGGAAGCCGTAATCGATGATCCGCTTGGCGATGTCCTCCACGTCCATGCCGGCCGACTGCTTAAAGGGGCGGGTGTCGATGATACATTCGTGGGCCACCAGGCCGTTGGCCCCGCTGTAGAGCAGCTCGTAGTGGCCCTTGAGCCGGTGCGCGATGTAGTTCGCGTTGAGGATGGCGACTTTAGTCGCCTCCGCGAGGCCATCCCACCCCATGAGCGCGATGTAGGCCCACGAGATCGGCAGGATCGCCGCGCTGCCCCACGGCGCCGCCGCCACCGTACCGCAGGCCTGAGGGCCGCCGACGTGCACCACCGGGTGGTCGGGCAGGAACGGCGCCAGGTGTGCTGCTACCCCGATCGGTCCCATTCCCGGCCCACCGCCGCCGTGCGGAATGCAGAAGGTCTTGTGCAGGTTCAGGTGGCAGACGTCGGCCCCGTAGTCGCCCGGGCGGCAAAGCCCGACCTGCGCATTGAGATTCGCGCCGTCGAGGTAGACCTGGCCGCCGGCCTCGTGCACGATCCGGCAGATCTCCTTTATCGACGGCTCGAAGACCCCATGGGTCGACGGATAGGTGATCATGATGGCGCCGAGGTCGCTGGCGTGGGCCGTTGCCTTGGCGCGAAGGTCGTCGAGGTCCACGTTGCCGTCGGCATCCGACCTTACCGGGACAACCTCGAAGCCCGCCATCACCGCGCTGGCCGGATTGGTGCCGTGGGCCGAGAGCGGAATCAGGCAGACCTTGCGGTGCCCTTCGCCGCGCGATTCGTGGTAGGCCCGGATCACCAGCAGGCCGGTGAGCTCCCCCTGCGAGCCCGCGTTGGGCTGGAGCGAGAGCGCGGCGAACCCGGTGATCTCCGCCAGCTGAAACCGCAGCTGCTGGAACAGACGGAGATAGCCCGCGGTCTGGTCCCGGGGCGCAAAGGGATGCAGCCGGTTGAACTCCCGCCAGCTGACCGGCATCATCTCAGTGGTGGCGTTCAGCTTCATGGTGCAGGAGCCGAGCGGGATCATGGCCTCGGTGAGAGAGAGATCCCGGCCTTCCAGGCGACGGATGTAGCGCAGCATCTCCGTCTCCGAGTGGTGGAGATGGAAGATGGGATGCGCCAGATAGGCCGTGGTCCGCCGGAGCGAAGGGGGGATCGCCGACTCGAGCTCGGGCGCCGTCTGATCCATCATGAACGGCAGCGCCTCATCCAGCGCGAACACCGCTATGAGATCGGCGACATCGCTCAAGGTCACCGTCTCGTCCAGCGCCACGCAGATGTGGGTCGGCGAGAGCACCCGGAGGTTGATGCGGCGCGCGCGGGCCGCGTCCATGATGCCGGGCTGAGCCCAGCGCTCGACCTCGATGCAGAGCGTGTCGAAGAAGTGCTCGTGCACCAGCCGGTAGCCCAGGCGCTGGAGCGCGGTCGCGAGCAGCAGGGTGAAGCCGTGCACCCGCTCGGCGATTCGCCGGAGCCCGTCGGGGCCGTGGTAGACCGCGTACATGCTCGCCATGACGGCGAGCAGCACCTGCGCCGTGCAGATGTTGCTGGTGGCCCGGTCCCGGCGGATGTGCTGCTCCCGGGTTTGCAGCGCCATCCGGAGCGCCGGGCGGCCGGAGACGTCCTTGCTCACCCCGATGATCCGGCCCGGCATGTGCCGCTTGTAGCGATCGCGGGTGGCAAAGAAGGCCGCGTGCGGCCCGCCATAGCCCATGGGCACGCCGAACCGCTGAGAGCTTCCCACGGCAATGTCCGCTCCCCACTCGCCGGGCGGCGCGAGCAAGGTGAGCGCGAGCAGGTCGGTGGCCGCGGTCACCAGCGCTCCCGCCTGGTGTGCCTGGCGGCAGAGGTCCCGATAGTCGGCGACCAGGCCGTCGGTCGCGGGATACTGCACCAGCGCGCCGATGACGTCCGGCCCGAACTCGAACCGGTCGGCCGGGCCGATACGAATGGCCACGTTGCGGGCGCGGGCCCGGGTGCGCACCACCGCGATGGTCTGGGGATGACACGCTTGATCGACCAGGTATATCGGCGCCGCCGACTTCTTGGCGGCCACCGACTCGGTGAGCCACATCGCCTCGCCGGCCGCCGTGGCTTCGTCCAGCAGCGAGGCGTTGGCGATCTCTAGGCCGGTGAGGTCGGACACCATCGTCTGATAGTTGAGCAGCGCCTCCAAGCGCCCCTGACTGATCTCCGGCTGGTACGGCGTGTAGGCGGTGTACCAGCCGGGGTTCTCCAGGATGTTTCGCTGGATCACCTGCGGCGTGAACGTGCCGTAGTAGCCCATTCCGAGGTAGGAACGGAAGATCTGGTTCTGGCCGGCGAGCGCACGCAGCGCCCGGAGCACCTCGCGCTCGCTCTTGCCCTTGGGCAGCGCCAGCGGGCGCCGCAGCCGGATCTCCTCGGGCACGACCGCATCGATGAAGCCGTCGAGCGAGTCGTAGCCCAACGTCTGTACCATGTCCTCGATGTCGTGGGGGCGGGGGCCGATGTGTCGGGAGGTGAAGCGTTCGGGGTGGGGCAGGGAGACCTTCAAGCGACTTACTCTCCTATATGGGCCTTGTAGGCGGCCGCATCGAGCAACTCGGTTAGCTCGGCGGCATTGGCGGGGCGGAGCCGAACCATCCAGCCCTCCCCGTACGGGTCGCGATTGACCGCAGCGGGATCGCCCTCCAGCGCGCCGTTCACCTCGACGACCTCGCCGGTTACTGGACTGAACAGCTCGGAAACGGCCTTCACGGCCTCGATGGTGCCGAACGGCTGGTGGGCGGTGACCGGATCACCGGGCTTGGGCAGGCTCAGAAACACGATGTCGCCCAGCTCACCCTGCGCGTAGTCGGTGATGCCGACGCTGACGACGCCGTCGGGGGCCGCCCGTACGTATTCGTGATCTTTGGTGTAGCGCAGGTCAGTGGGGACGGAAGACATTTACGCTATCCGCTGTCCGCTATCCGCTATCCGCTAGGTGAGTGCGACGGGTAGGAACCTAACACCGGACGGCGACAAGCCATAGCGGCTACCCCGGCGGATAGCGGACAGCGGATAGCGGATAGCGCCTGGCTGCTACTCCGTAGCAGCCAGGAGCGCCTCCCAGACCGCCCGTGCGGCGGTCTCGAGCGCGGCCAGATCGCCGATGTTGTCGATGACGTAGTCGCTGCGGCAGCGCTTCACGTCGGTTGGCAGCTGCGCCGCCAACATCTGTTCGGCCTCGTCGGGCGACAGGTCGCGACTCTGCAGCAGCCGCTGGCGCCGGATCTCCACCGGCGCATCGACCAGGACCACGGCGTCGAACGCGGTCGGGTCCGCTGCCTCGAACAGCAAAGGGATCTCGCTTACCACAATGCGATCGCCCCGCGCTGCCGCCGCCCGGGTAAGCTCGAACCGGCGCCGCCGCACCTCCGGGTGCACGATCGCGTTGAGGGCCCCCAGCGCCGATGGATCGCCCATGACCCGGTGCCGCAGCGCTGCCCGGTCGAGCGTTCCGTCGGGACGCAGGACTTCGGTCCCGAACCGCGCAGCGATGGCCGCGAGCACCGGCGTCCCCGGTGCCTGCGCCTCGCGCGCCAGCGCGTCCGCATCGATCACCGTAGCGCCCCAGCGCCGGAACAGCTCGGAGACGGTGGACTTACCAGACGCGATGTTCCCCGTGAGGGCGACGGACAGCATGCAAAAGCGTAAACGGTGAACGGTAAACGGTAAACGGGAGGCACCCGTGCACGGCGTCCCCTCGTTCACCGTTCACCGTTTTACGCTGTTAACGAAAACTGGTCCTCATCGACCCTGGGGACCTCATGGCACCGCCGGCAGCGCGCTTCGTAACTCTCCCGCCCCCCGATCATGATCGTGGGAGCGTCGTAACGGGCGGGACGACCGTCGACCAGCCGCTGGTTGCGGCAGGCAGGGTCGCCGCAGACCACGCAGATGGCCTGCAGCTTGTCTACCCGCTCGGCCACCGCCATCAGCTCCCCCATGGCGCCGAACGGCTCGCCCCGGAAATCGGTATCGGTGCCGGCGAGAATGACCCGAACCCCCCGGCCCGCCAACTCGGTCGCAATCCCGACGATGCCGGCGTCGAGAAACTGGGCTTCGTCGACCGCCACCAGCTGCGTGTCCGGCCGGGTCAGCCGGAAGATCTCGGACGACGAATCGACCGGATTGGCGTCGACTTCTCTGCCATCGTGGCTGGCGACGCTGTAGAGCCCGGCGTAGCGACTGTCGAGGTGCGACTTGAACACCTGCACCCGCCGCCGTGCAATCACCGCGCGGCGCACCCGCCGGATCAACTCCTCGCTCTTGCCAGCGAACATCACGCCCGCGATGACTTCGATCGAACCCGGCCGGCTTGCCTTCTCCATCGCCGATTCTCCCCTCTCCGGAAGCGACCAAATGTAACGCGCCGGCGCCGTGACTCCAGCGCCCCGCCGAGCATCTTGCGAGCCTTCCCCGGATGCCGGCATATTGTCGCGCCCCGCGGATCCCCCGGCGGTCGACCGAAGGAGCCCCGTTTGACCAAGCAGGAGATCGTGCAGGCGTTGGCGCAACGGCTGGAGCTTTCGCGGGCTCAAGCTGCAGCGGCCGTCGACGCGCTGTTCGCGCGCGACGGCATTATCGCAGCAGAGCTCAAAAAGGGGGGGCAAGTCCGGATCGCCGGGTTCGGCAACTTCGAGATCCGGAAGCGGGCTGCCCGGCGCGGGCGGGACCCTCGGACCGGCAGCGAGATCTCGATCAAGCCGTCGACGGTGCCGGCCTTTCGTCCCGGGCAGGCCCTGAAGGACCTGGTGGCCCGCCGGCGCTAATCGTCGTCGGGCTTCGCCTTGGGCAGCGCCGACGGGTCGATCGCCTTGATCGCTTGCCGGGCAGCGGCGGCCACCTCGTCGCTGATGTCGTCCTGCGCCACCTTTTGGAGCGCCGGAATTGCAGCCTTCGCTGCCGGCCCGATCTCGCGCAGCGCCACGGTGACGGGAAATCGTACTGACGGTGCCGGATCCTGCAGCGCCTCGATGAGCGCGGGCACCGCCGGTGCCGCCGCCGGTCCCATTCCGGCAAGCTGGTAGGCGGCGGCGTTGCGGGTCTGCGGCGCAGACGCCTTGAGATCGGCCACCAGCGCGCTGATCGGGGGCGGCGCGGCACCCCCCTGCTTGATATGGCTCTGGCCCACGGCGCTGGTCGTCGCGAGCGCGCTCATCACGCCGAGCGCGGCGAGCATCCGATTCATCATCATTTCCTCCTGATCTCTCCCCGTCCGGGAGCGCGGGCAACGGGCCGGGTGCGGCCCCGGTCGACCCGGGCGACCACGCGCTTGCGCCGGATGGTGGCGCCGTTGAGCGCGTTCGCAATCCGCTCCGCCTCCTGGGCGGGCAGCTCCACCAGACTGTAGGCCTCGCGCAGCTCGATCCGTCCGATCTTCTCGCGCGCGACCCGGACTTCCTTCGTGAGCACTGCTACCAGATCGTTGGGTGTTGCGCCGTCGCTCTTGCCCACGCCGACGAACACCTTGGTCGTGGCCGATGGCTCGGCCCCGGCTGCGACGACCAGCGGCACCGCGACGCCCGCCTCTGTCCATAGATCATACAACGCCGCGGCCACCGCAGTCGCGTCGTAGCGCTCGAACAGCGGCGCGAGCGTGAGCAGAGCGCGCTCCAGGCGCCCCGCCTCGACCCCCTGGACGATCGCGCTGCGCCGCCGGGCCGCAGCGTTGCTGGCAGCCTCGACTGGTCCCGGGAGCCGCAGCGGCCGCCGAGGCCCCGCGATGCGCTCGAAGTACGGCTCTGTGCCCGGCGGCGCCAGCAGCACGACGTCGCCGGCCTGGAGCAGCTGCCCCAGCCGGGGCGAATCGGGTGGGTCGAAGGCAACCACCACCTCCGCTGGCGGGGCGTCGCCCGTGACCACGCGGATGGTGTCGTCCCCCGCGGGGAGCGCCGCTCCGATTGCCTCGTGCTGGCTCCGATCGGCAGTCCAGATGGTGAGCGATTGCGGGTCGAGCAGCTCCAACAGCTCACTCAGCGCCGCCGCCCGCCGGTTCCAGGCGACAGCCGCGATTCGCACCGGTCCCAGCGGCCGGTGGGGGACATCCGCTGGCGCTCCCAGCACCAGTGCCTTGCGGGCGTAGCGCTCCACCAGGTCGGCGGCTCGCTCGGGCGCACTCGCCAGGATGATCCGCTGGCGGTCGTGGGGGACGTCCTGCATCAAGGAGACGAGCCACTCGCCGTCGGCCCAGCGCTCGGGTCCGGCGAGCACCACCGCGCTCAGCGTCTCGCCCTTGAGTGTGCCCTGCCCGGCCAGCGCGCTCATGGCTTCGGGTGGCGCGACCAGCAGGTTCAGGCCGCTCCGGAGCCGCCTGGCGGCGCGGGCGGCTCCCCGGGCAACCTCGAGCCGGAGATTGGTGCCTCGGACCAACCCGCCCACCAACCCGCTCCACCCATCGAGCTCGGCCTCGGGGCACAGCAGCAGCGCGGGACCATCCGGCGCGCCGGCGGCAAGCCGGCTCACCAGGCCCGCCAGCGCGGGCGCCCCGTACGCCGGAGCGGGCGGGGTGACCACGGCCAGATTGTGCCCCCGCGCCGCCGTGGGGGCTGCGTCCCGCACTCGCGGATCGTCCGCCGCCCAGCCGAGCGCGGCCAGCCTCTGGCCGACTGCTTCCGTCAGATGTAACTGCTCGGCGTCCATCATCTACCTGTCCGCAGGGGGCCGGTCGTCTCGGGCGGCAACCTAAGCGCCCCGCGGCATCGACGCCAACTGTTGACATCGTCCGACCGCCGACAAACCTTTCCCCGGTTCGCCCACGTGACCTACACCGGACCGCCACGCATGCCCGATCCCCTGTCGCCCAACGTCCAGCATCTCAAGGGATCCGAGACCGTCGCCATCAGCAATGAGACCAAGCGCCGGCGCGCCGCGGGCGAGGACGTGCTCGATCTCAGCGTGGGTGAGCCGGATTTCGACAGCCCTGCGGCGGTGGCCCAGGCGGGCATTCAGGCAATCCAGAGGGGCATGACGCGGTACCCGCCCAACATCGGCTTGGCGGAGCTCCGCGCAGCGATCGCACGCCGCCTGTCGCTCCTCTCGGGTGGCCGAGCGGTGAATCCTGACAACATTGTGGTGAGCTCGGGGTCCAAGCAGTCGATCTTCAATGCCTGCTTCACCCTGTTCGGGCCGACCGATCGGGTGCTCATTCCTGCACCGGCCTGGGTGTCGTATCCCCAGATCGTTCATCTCTGCCGGGCGGAGCCGGTGCTGGTGCCGGGTGCCCTCGATTGGGGCCTCAAGGTGAGCGTCCGCGACCTGGATCGGGCCAGCTCCAAACGGACCAAGGGGCTCATCATCTGCTCGCCCTGTAATCCGACCGGATCGGTCTATACGGCAAGCGAAATCAGGGCGATCGCAGAGTGGGCCCGGAAGCACGACATCTGGGTCATCACCGACGAGATCTATCGCTGCATCAACTACGGCACCGGTCCGGCCGCCTCGTTCATCGACCTGCCGGACGAGCTGCTCGAGCGCACCGTCGTGATCTACGGGGCAAGCAAGGCGTACGCCATGACCGGCTGGCGCATCGGGGCCGCGCTGGCGCCGCCGCACGTCGCCAAGGCGATGGCCGCACTCCAGTCGCACACGACCACCGGCGCCAACCATCCGGCACAATGGGCCGCGGTGACTGCGTTCTCGGACGAGCGGGTGGACGCGGAGGTCCAGCGAATGACCGCAGCCTTCCGGCGCCGGCGCGACTACCTGGTCGAGCGGGTGCGGGCCGAGATGCCGGGGCTCGAGTTCGTGGAGCCGCATGGCGCCTTCTACTTTTTCTTCCGGGTGGATGGCATCCGGGAGCAGGATCCGCTGACGGGATCCCGGTTCTGCGAGCAACTGATGCAGCAGGAAGGTGTGGCGCTCGTGCCCGGCGCCGCCTTCGGCGACGACCGATGGGTCCGGCTGAGCTATGCCGTGTCGGACCAGGAGCTCGAACGTGCGCTGGACCGCGTCCTCCGGTTCACCAAAGCCCTCGCGTCGGCCCGCGCGGCCTGAGCCTCCACCCAGCATGGATGCGCGCATCGAGCCGCTCGCTGGCGCGCTGCCCACGCTGCTCTGGCGGTGGGACGCCGAGACCGACATCCTCTCCGGCGCGTTCAAAAGCAATCGCGCGGGCAGCGGCCTGACCGGTACGGTCGAGCTGACCGACGAAGTCGGCTCCATCGCCGTGGTCGACGTGCACAACGGGGTGATCTGCGGGCTCGATATCGTCGTCTGGCCCGAGGTGGGGACGGCGGCGGAGCTACCGGTCCCGGACAAGCTCACCGACGGCCGGGTCGTCTTGTCGGCCAAGAGCGCCAAGGCCGGGGTGACCTCGCTCGAGGTGAACGCGCCGCTCGCGGTGACGACCAACCGGAGCGAGACCGTTTTTCATCTCTGCATCGGCGCGCGCCGCGAGGTGGACGCCGTGCGCGTGGCCGACCACCTCCTGATCGAGGTCGATCGGACCGGAGCGCTCGCCGGATTCTGGCTCACCGACGTTCCGCCGTTCCCCGTCGAAGAAGACCTCTGATCCCGTCACACCATGCGTGAGGCCGTCGAGCTGCGCCGGACTCTGGCTCGGCGGGGGCTCACGGTCGCCACCTGGACTCCCGAGGCGAGCGCCGGGCGCGCGGAGGATCTGGCGGTGCGCCCGGCTCGGCTGATCGAAGGCGAGCACCTCGAGTGGCACCCGGTGGGCCCTGCGGCAGCCTGGACCGAGCCGGTGGCCTTCCTCGACGGCACCCAGCACATCGAGCTGGTGGCGTATGCCGGCGCGGCACCGCTGTTCGCGGCCGAGATCGCCGCGGCGGTGCGGGCGCGGCGGGACCGCCGGCTGAGGACGGCCCGCTTCGAACGGCGCGTGCTCCTGCTGGGCCGGCCGGCAGCCCTCGCGGCCGCGGCCGCAGACTCGACCGAGCTCGATTCGGTTGCCCTCCCCGATGGCGGCGATTCCCACCCGCTGCTCGATCGTCGCGCCGCGAGCGAAGCGCTCGACCGCGCTCGCGGAGCCCTCGAGGTGAGCGTCGGCACCGAGTGGCGGGCGACATCGGACGCCTGGCTGGTGGTGGATGGCTCGCTGGCCGAGAGCCCGGCCTGGGCGGAAGATGCGCGTATGGTCGGCGTGGTGAAGAGCCACGCTACGCTTCCCTTCGATGGTCCTGATCTGGAGCGCTATCTCCGCCTTCCGCCGGGCCATCGGTCGTCGCTGTTTATCCCGGCCTCGCGTCGGTTCGCTCCAGTGACTGCCTGGGCCCTTCGCCTGTGGCCCTGGGAAGGGAGGGACTTTTTCCACGGGCTGATCCGGGTCGAGGTCGCGCCGGAGAACGGCGCGCCCGCGCGGGCCGACGAGGTCTCGCGCTGGCTGCTGGCCGAGCGCGCCCCGGTGAGCACGCCGGACCCGAGGTGGGACCGGTTGTTGTACGGGATACATGGGGTGGAACAGTACCTGAGAGCGACAAAAGCGTGAGCGGTGAACGGTGAACGATAAACGGGGTGGCAGGGTGGGGCCCGTTCACCGTTTACCGTTTACCGTTTACGCTTTACCCTTCCGCCATGCCTGCTGACACTCCAATCGGCCGTGTAGTCGCCACCGAGCTCAAACCCTCTACCCCCCACCAGTTCTGGTTCTGGACCGCCCGCGACGCGGCGGTCGGGATCGGAGCCATCGTGCGGGTGGAAGGACCGGAGCGCACGGTGTATGGCGTGGTGACCGATGCCTTCGCCTACTCCGACCTGGTCACGCCACTGCACGCCGTGATCGGCGCCGATGGCGACCCGGTCGCTGCGGGACTCGAGCCGACCGAGCGGGCCGAGATCCGGCTCTACCTGGCCGCCGTGCTCCGCCAGGCCCCCGAGGAGCCGCTCCAGCCCGTGCCGCTTGGCGCCGTGCACCTCGCGACCGACGCCGATGTCCGCCTCGCGCTCCGGATGGACGCCTACACCGATCGCGACCGCGCGACCGGAATCCCGGTCGGCATCTACGCCGCAGGCGGGCTCGAATCGCCGGTGTACCTGGACTGCGATTTTCTTCTGGGACCCGAGGCGGCCCACCTCAACATCAGCGGTGTCTCTGGTCTCGCCACCAAGACCAGCGCGGTCGAGTTCCTGCTGGCAAGCGTGTTCCAGACCTTCCCCGCCCACAAGGGCTCGGTCGCGGCGCTCTGCATCAACGTGAAGGGCCCGGATCTCTGCTTTCTGGACCAGCCGGGCTCCATCACGGACGAGGATCGCCATCTCTACGCCCGCCTCGGCCTCCGGCCCGAGCCGTTCAGCGACGTGCACTACTACGCGCCGCTCAAGCCCGACGGCGTCAACCTGAACACCCTTCGCACCCACGAGCAGCTCGCGGCGAACACGGAGCCGTTGACCTGGGGTCTGCGCGAGGTGGTAGACTACGCCGAGGTCGTGCTCAACCGCGACGACGTGGACGCCAAGGCCGACGCGTTCATCGATTTTCTGGCGGAACGCGTGGTCGGGCGCGAGTTCCACGACGAGCACCTGCGCGCCCGTCCGTTCCAGGTGCAGAGCTTCGCCGACCTGGAGGACTTCTTCCGCGCGATCTTCGACTTTCTCGAGGTGATCGGGCGGGGCGGGGAAGTGTGGCGCACCCACCATGTGGCGACCATCCGCAAGATTCGTAACCGGCTCAGCAACATCGCGACCCGGTCCAAGGGACTGGTCACCGATGACGGCTCGGCCAGCGACCTTCCCTGGGGGCGCTTCCGCGACCGCAGCATGTACGTGCTGGATCTGGCTGGACTTGACCCGCTGGCCCAGGATCTGGTCTTCGCCCGGGTCGTCTCCAAGCTGCGGGAGCATCTCGAGCGGCGGGATCTCGGGGTGGACCACGTGGTCGTCTTCGTCGATGAGCTCAACAAGTACGCGCCGGCCGAGGGCGCCGACACGTACGTCCGAAAGATGCTGGTTGACCTGTCCGAGCGCGGCCGGTATCTCGGACTGGTCCTCTTCTCCGCCCAGCAGTTCCGCTCCCAGATCACCCGCCGGGTCGTGGGCAACGCGGGCACCACGATCTTCGGCCGGATGGATCTGGACGAGCTGGGGACCCCCGGCTACGCGACTCTGTCACCCGCCACCAAGATCAAGCTGGCCACGCTGCCCAAGGGCGAGCTGCTGCTCCGGCATCCCCACTTCACCCAGCCGGTCTTCGTCCGCTTTCCCCGGCCTGCAGTGCTGACTGGGCGGGAGGGGGTCGAGCGCTTCCCGCCGGCCGCCGACCTCCCCTTTCCCGACGCGGTCGCCCGCCAGCTCCGCGCGCTCGATCGTCGCGTCTCGATCGATGCGATCCGCGATCTGGTCGGCGGCCGGCGCGAGGACGACGTCCGCCGAGCCCTCTCGGCCACCCGCCGCGAGCGGCCGGCCGACGTCGAGGCCTATTTCAAGGCCTGCCTCGGCCGGCGGGTCCTGCCGGAGGTCCCGGCGCCCCGCCGGGGGGTCCCCGCGGTCCGCGGCGGCGCCGATCCCTACGAGCCGTAGTGTTCGAGACTGCTCCCAATCATTTCCTGCAATCGCTCGCGAGCGCGCCGCTCACCGCGCTCATGTGGGGCGTTACCCTCATCGGCTACTTCCCGTTCTACCTGCTCGTACTGGCCGTGATCATGTTCGGGGTCGACCTACGGCGGGGACTGCTTCTGTCGCAGCTCGTGCTGTGGTGTCTGGCGGCTACCGACCTCCTCAAGACCGCGATTGCGCTGCCGCGGCCGGTCGATGTGGATGCGACTCTTCGCCAGCTCGATTCCGGGGCGCCGAACGAGGCCCCGTTCTCCGGCGCCGGGGGGCCCAGCTTCTTCGCACTCCCCGCCACGCCGGCCATCGAGTACTACCGCACGCTGAGCGGCTATTCGTACGGTTTTCCCTCGGGGCACGTGAGCAGCGCGACCACGTTCTGGGGCGGCGTGGCGGTCCTGTTCCGGCGGCGCTGGATGCTGCCCGCCGCCCTGGCCATCATCGTGCTGATGGCGCTCTCGCGGATGTATCTAGGGCGGCATTTCCTGGGCGACGTGCTCGGGGGCGGTCTGGTCGGCGTCGCGGTCCTGGCCGCCGGGCTCTCCCTGTTTGCCG
>JBIOTT010000063.1:0-14792 GCA_044866195.1 Gemmatimonadales bacterium | reverse complement strand
TGCCAGTCATGCCAGGCACGGGATGCAAAATGGGACAGCCCGTGCTTTCCTGACCAGTCGACGGACCCCGGGATTATACGAGTGTTCCGCCGCACGGGTTCCTGCTCGTTGTTCTGCTCACCGCGGCCGCGCGAGGAGCAGCCCCCGGGCCTCACGGTCGGATTCACCGTTGGCGTGTCTGATGCTCCACGTCGTGTGGGATATCGATCCCGTCGCCCTCCAGCTCGGCCCGGTCGCGCTGCGCTGGTACGGTCTGCTCTTCACGGCCGGATTCTTCGCGGCGTACGGAATCGGCGCGTGGAGCTTCGAGAAGGCCGGCGACTCTCGGGAAGCCGCCAGCGGGCTGCTGGGCTACGTCGTGATCGGCACGATCGTGGGCGCCCGTCTAGGCCACTGCCTGCTTTACGAGCCGGCGTATTACCTGAGGCACCCGCTCCAGATCCTCGAGTTCTGGCGTGGAGGCCTGGCCAGCCACGGTGGGACCGCCGGCATTGCGATCGCGGTATGGCTCTTTGCGCGACGCACCGGCCGCAGCGTCCTTTGGCTTCTGGATCGCGTGGCGGTCGCCGCTCCGGTCGCCGCGGCGTTCATCCGGGTGGGAAACTTCTTCAACTCGGAGATCGTTGGCCGGCCGAGCGACGTGCCCTGGGCCGTGGTATTTGCTCGACTGGATTCGCGCCCCCGCCATCCGGCCATGCTCTACGAGTCGGCTGCCTACCTCGTGATCTTCGCGGGAATGCTCTGGCTCGAACGGCGCACCCGGCTCAGGGAGCGGACGGGCGCCCTCACCGGCATCCTGCTCACGTGCGTGTTCAGCGCCCGCTTTGTCATCGAGTTCCTGAAGGAGCCCCAGGAAGCATTCGAGGCGGCCCTGCCGCTGGACCTGGGGCAACTGCTCAGTCTGCCCGTCGTGCTCATCGGGCTCCTGCTGCTCGGCCGGGCGCGACGACCGGCTTAAGCCCGGTCGTCCGAGCGCCCCAGCAGCTTGAGCTGTCCGAGCGACTTCACATCAGCTCTAGCCGCCCCGCACGACCCGGATGGCCTCCGGCGCATTGGTCACGATGCCCGCCACACCGTGCCTCCACAGCCGGCGGGCGGCGGCCGCGGTGTCCACCGTCCAGACGTGCACCGGGCAGCCGAGGCGCCGGGCCGCGGCGCAGAACGCTCGTGTGGGGACGGTAATACCCCGGTAGCGTTCCGGAACTGACAGCACCCGGTAGGTGACCGAAACGGGAACCCGGCCGAAGGTGGCGCCCCAAAAGAGTCGGGAGATCTCCTCCCGCGATGCCGCTCGGAGAAACGGCACTTCAGCAAACAGCTCGAGCGCGGCCCCGCGCTCCGACGCCAGGACGCACCGCTCCGCGGCGGCTTGGTCCAGCAACACGCGGCGTACGGCCTCTTGGGCCCAGGGCTCCTTGAGCTCCACCAGCAGCGGCATGTCGGGAAAGGCGGCGAGGACGTCCGCGAGCGCGGGGATTCGCACCGCTTGCCCGCGGAACGGGAACGTGTGGCCGCCGTCCAGGGTAAACCGCGCGCCGGCATCGATCTTCTGAAGCTCGGCCAGGGTGTGACGCGAGACGGGACCCCGCGCGTCGGTGGTCCGGTCGAGCGTGATATCGTGGATGACGACCGGAATGCCATCTGCGCTCAGGTGCACGTCGAGCTCGAGGGCGTCGGCGCCGAGTTGGGCCGCGAGGTCGAAGGCAGCAAGGGTGTTTTCCGGGCGGGAGGCGGAGGCGCCGCGGTGGGCGATGACGGGGCGAGCCGAGAGGTCGAGCAGAGGGTTCATGCCGACGACCTACCCCAACTGCGATCCAAAGCCTAGCGGCGAGGCGCCGGCAGCACCCGCAGCACCCGCCCCTCGTTCTCATCGGTCACCACGTACACCAACCCGTCCGGGCCCTGCTGCACGTCCCGGATGCGGGCCCCGAGTCCGCCCTCGGTGTAACGCTCTTCCCGCGTGACCTTCCCACCCTCGAGCCTGAGCCGCACCAGCGCCCCGGGCTGCATCGAACCGACCAGCACGCTGCCTTTCCAGCCGGGGAACGCATCGCCGGTGTAGAACAGCATGCCGGACGGCGCGATCACCGGGTCCCAGTAGTATACCGGCTGCTCCATCCCCTGCTTCGCGGCTCCCTCGCCGATCTTTGCACCCGAGTAGTCGATGCCGTACGTGATGACGGGCCAGCCGTAGTTCTTCCCCGCTTCCGGATGATTCAGCTCGTCCCCGCCCCGCGCCCCGTGCTCCACCGTCCAGAGCTGGCCGGTCTCGGGATGGAGCGCCGCGGCCTGCACATTCCGATGCCCGTACGACCAGATCTCCGGCTTGGCACCCGCCCGTTTGACGAACGGATTATCCTCCGGCACCGAACCGTCCGGGTTGATCCGCACGATCTTGCCGAGATGGCTCGAGAGGTCCTGCGCCTTCTCGCGATAATCGAAGCGTTCGCCCTGGGTGACGAACAGCTTGCCGTCACGCGCGAACAGGAGCCGAGACCCGAAATGATTGTCGCCTTCGACCTTGGGCTGCTGACGGTAGATGACCTGCAGGTTCTCCAGGCGTCCCTCGCCGAGCCGCCCGCGCGCCACCGCCGTGCCCGCGCCGCCCTCGCCCGGCTCGGCGTACGAGAGATACACCAGCCGGTTCCCGCCGAAGTTTGGATCCAGCGCGACATCCAGCAGGCCACCCTGCCCGCCGGCCTGTACCGCCGGGACTCCCGCGAGCGGCCCGGAGATCCGGCCGCTCCGGTCTATGATTCGCACTCGCCCCGGACGCTCGGTGACGATGATGCGCCCGTCCGGCAGAAACGCGAGCGCCCACGGGTGCTCCAGCCCGCGCGCCACCGTCTCAACCCGCACCACGCCTTCGGTGGCCCCCGGCGTTGGCGAGCGCGGGGCCTGCGCCTGGCCTTCGGTCGTTGGATACACGCATAGAGCCAACAGGAGGAGCGCCAGGACGTGGGTGATGCCGCCGATTGAACGAAGGCGTGGTGGCATTTCATCTCGTGTGGTGAGCATGGATGCTTCTGGGACCTCCAAGTGGGCGTGTCAGAGCGCGCGTCGTCAGGCGCGACTCGCCAGGGCGCAAGCTGCAAGGGAGCGCGTCAGAGCGCGCGGCGTCAAGGCACGAGTCGCTGGAGCGCGAGTCGCTAGGGCGCGAGCCGGCAGGACGGGACTCGGCGAGGCGCGAGTCGCCCGGGCAGGAGCTCCAAGGGAGCGCGTCAGAGCGCGCGTCGGAAACCGGGGCGGAACCCATGCAAGGGAGCCAGCCCGACGAAGCCACGGGTTCCGGCGGTCGCGCTCTGCAGCGCCCCGCCGGAGCTTCTGCCCGGGTGCGAGCGCCATCTCTGCAGCGCCCCGCCGGAACTCCTCGCCTCCCAATCAAGCCTTCTCCGTGCTTCCGTGGTTTGCAGGCCTCGCACAGGCCCGCCTTGCTCATCGCGCGAAGTCGCCGCATCATCGTCCTGAACGGCATCTGCTCGAGCAGCGTCCCGAGCCTCTCATTCCTACCTACGGGCACCCAGGGGGAGCTCATGCGCACCAGCCGCCGTCAGTGGCTCCAGGACGGAGCGCTTGCCGTCCTCGGCGCCGACTTCCTTTCTCGCGTCGACCGGGTGGCCGCCCTGCAGACCAATCCTCGACCGGCAGCTCCAGCACCAGCCTCGTTGCGCAGCGTGCTGAACGCCCAGGCGACCGGCAGGAGCGAGGCCCTCCTGCTCAAGCCGGCACCCGGGGCAGAAGGGCCGCCGGCCCCGGCTCGCTACGACCGGCTGCCGCTCGAGTGGAACAAGGCCGCGGTCCAGCGCTTCAAGGACAAGCTCGCCGCCCGCGACATCCAGGCCTTCCTGATCCGCGATCCACTGAACATCACCTATCTCACCGGCTACTGGCACACCACCACAGAGCGCCCGCAGGCGGTCTTCATGAACCAGGACGAGGCCGACCCCTGGTTTTTCTATCCCGCACTCGATCGCGACATCGTGAGGAGCTGGTGGTTCGGCGACGGCCGGATGTACTTCGATTTCCTTCACGCCGATGAGGCGTTCCCCCACCAGGGTTCGGTGCAATCGGGCGACCCGGTCGACCTGCTCGAGTTCATGCTCCGGGGGATCAAGCAGAAGGGCATTCGAGGCGACCGGATCGGGCTCGACGGGGAGCTGTACCCATCGGAACAGGCCAAGGCCGACGACGTGCTCCCGAAGACCACATGGGTCAACGTCAAGGACGTGTTGCAGCGGATGCGGCAGGTCAAAACCCCGGAGGAGCTCGCCCTCTGGCGGCGGGCCTACGTGTACTTCGATCGGGCCCACGCCTTTGCCCGAGACTACATCCTCACGCACGGAACCGACATCACCGACTATGAGGTTGCGGTGGCGACCGAGCTGTGGACCAACGACCTGCTCTATCGCGACCTCGATCTGGCGGGCGGCGCGGCCCATCATGGCGTCTCGAGCGCGGTCGGGATCGCGGTGCGCGCTGGACCCGTGACCGCCTACCCGCACCCGAACCAGCCCTACTTCAACCGGATCGGCCGTAACATGGCGCTCCAGGTCTCCGGCATCGCGCGGATCGGCGGATACGGGCACGAGAACTATCGCGCGTTCGTGATCGCCGATGCGGCCGGGAAATTCGATCCCCACATGGGCAAGCTCTGGGAGGTGAGCCGGGGGTGCTGCGACCTCCAGGTCGAGCTCTCCACTGAGGGCGTCGCCTGCTCCCACGTCGCGCGCCGGATTCACGAGTACCAGGTGCGACAGGGAGTCCAGCGCTACGTGTACCACCGACCCGCGCACGGCGCCGGCACCGAGGGGCACCAGGCGCCCTATCTCGCGCTGGGCGACTACACGATGCTCCGGCGGAACATGTGCTTTTCGCAGGAGCCCGGGCTGTACGATCCCGAACACGGGTGCGGCTTCAACTGGAGTGATACGGTGGTCGTCGGCGAACGGTCGGGTTGGCGGATGAGCCTGGTGCCGTACAGCAAGGAGTGGTGCTGGCTCAAGCTCTAGGTCGCCGGCAGCCCCCGCAGGAGCTCCACCTCTGACCGCCGCAGAGGGATCGGAATTCCCAGCAGCTCATCTGCGACGATATCCGGCGTCTCCTCGGCCATCGCCACTTCCTCCAGCAGGTCCCTCAGCAGCAGCACCTCGCCGAACAGGAGCCACCACGAGAAGTACAGACAGATTACATTCTAAATACAGAATCAAGGAGCGGTCTGATGCCTAAATCCCGCGATGCCCGCCCCGGTCGGAAGGGCAAGTTGCCCGGGCGATCCAGCGCCAAGCGCGCCGCCAAGCGGATCGGGTTCGTCCGCAAGAACATGGACATGGACCCCGCAAAGATCGACGCCCTGAAGACGCATTACGCGGTGGCGAGCGAAACCGAAGCCGTCGATCGCGCCATGGCGGAGGTGCTGGGTAAGCGTCGCGTCCTGGGTGCGCTGGGCCGGGCTCGGGCCCGCGGCGGGCTGCAGGACATCTACGCCCCTCCCGCGTGATCCGCTACGCTCTCGACACCAACGTCTTCCTGCGCGCAGCGCGCGATGCGGTGGCAGGGGCCGCCTTCGAGGCGTTCGCCGACCGCGCTTTCGACCGCTGCGACTTTCTGGCGCCGGTCTGGCTCGAGCTCCAGGCCGGCGTCCGGGATGAGGAGGATCAGGCGGTGGTGGACGATCTGGTGGGGCCGTTCGCGGATGCTGCCCGCCTCTACGCGCCCACTGCCGCCGGATGGCGCGCAGCGGGTGGGGTGCTTCAGGCGCTCGCCGCGCACGAAGGGCTCGAGCTCGACCGCGCACCTGCATCGCTCCATCACGACGCCCTCATCGCGGTGACCGCCCGCGAACGCGGCTGCACGCTCATCACTGAGAACGTGGGCGACTTCGCGCGCATCCGCCGCCACCTGCGCGGCTTCCGATTCACCACACCCTACCCCTGAACGATGCGAAGCCGCGTCGATGTAGACCCAACCTCCCTGCCGAAGCTGCGGTTGCGGCTGCTCGCCCTCCTGCTCGCCACCGCCGTCCCAACGGCCGTCCTCGCCCAGGCCTCGCACCCCGCTTCCGCGACGCCCCTCCTGACCCGCGGCATCTCCCAGGCGCTCGCCCACCACCGCGCCGCCACCATCCACGACGTCCGCTACGACCTCGCGCTCGACGTCACGGCGCTCGACAGCGCCATAGGGCGAGTTACGGTTCGCTTTCACCGCTCCGACAGCGGCGACGCCATCATCGACTTCCGTGGCCGGCGCTTGACCCAGGCCCTCGCCAACGGCCACCCGATCCCGCAAGGCGCCGCTTCCCAGAACGGTCACATCAACATCCCGGCTCGCCTGCTCGAGCCCGGCGAGAACACCCTCGAGTTCGCCTTCGTCGCCGACATCGCGCCCAGCGGCGCCAGCATCATCCGGAGCCACGACCCGACCGATGGCAGTGACTATCTCTATACCCTGCTGGTCCCCGCCGATGCGAACCAGCTCTTCCCCAGCTTCGACCAGCCGGATCTCAAGGCGCGGGTGCGGCTTACCCTCACCGCACCGGCCGCCTGGTCCGTGGTCGCGAACGGCTCGATCGCCTCGGCCGACACGAGTGGCAACCGGGTGACGACGCGGTTCGCCGAGATCAGGACGTGCCTCACGGGCCCCGGCAAGCCCGAGTCGCCAGGGCGCGAGTCGCCAGGCCGGGAGCTCCAAGGGAGCGCGTCAGAGCGCGCGTCGTCAGGGCGCGAGTCGCTGGGGCGCGAGTGGACAGGAGACGAGTGGACAGGGCCCGAGTCGCCAGGGCGCGGGCCGGCAGGATGGGCCTCGGCGAGGCGCGAGTCGCCAGGCCGGGAGCTCCAAGGGAGCGCGTCAGAGCGCGCGTCGGAAACCGGGGCGGAAGCGGTGCAACCGAGCCCGCCCGGCAGCGCCCCGGGTTCCGGCGGTCGCGCTCTGCAGCGCCCCGCCGGAGCTCCCGACCTGGCACGAGCGCCAACACAGGAAACCTGCCAGCAAGCGCCGATTAGCACTTATCTGATTGCGTTCTCCGCCGGCCCCTGGCACCGCGCCACATCGACTCATAACAATCGGACCATCACGGCGTATGTCCGCCGCTCCCGCGCCGCCGAAGCCGACCTCGACACCCTCCTCGCCCTGAACCAGCGCGCGCTCGACTGGATGGAGCGCTACTTCGGCCGGCCGTTTCCGTTCGAGAAGTTCGACTTCGTCATCGCCCCGGCCTTCCCCTTCGGCGGGATGGAGCACCCGGGCGCGGTCTTCTACAACGAGGACCGCTTCATCTTCCGCGAGCGCCCCACCCTGCCCCAGCGGCTGGCCCGCTTCTCGGTCATCCTGCACGAGGTCGCCCACCAGTGGTTCGGCGACCTGGTCACCATGCGCTGGTTCGACGACCTCTGGCTCAAGGAAGGGTTCGCCACCTTCATGGCCGCCAAAGCGCTCGCCGAGATCGACCCCGCCGCCGACGCGTGGAAGACCTTCTACCTCGCCAACAAGCCTCCCGCCTACGCGGTGGACCAGACTGCCGGCACTCGGCCCCTGTGGCAGGAGCTCCACAATCTCGACCAGGCCAAGAGCAACTATGGCGCGATCGTCTACAACAAGGCGCCCTCGGTCCTGAAGCAGCTGGAGTACCTGGTCGGCGACTCTGCGTTCCAGGCCGGCGTCCGGCGCTTCCTCGACCAGCACGCCTATGCCAACGCGACCTGGCAGGACCTGCTGGCCGCGATCGGTCGGGCAGCGCGACGTCCGCTCGGCGGCTTCGGCCGCGATTTCATGCTGCGCGCCGGGATGCCGATCGTCGAGCAAGAGCTCACCGTGCGCAACCACAGGATCGCACGGCTCGCGCTCGCGCAGCACCCCGCGAAGGCACTGTCGGGCGACAAACCCTGGACCGAGCGCACCGAGGTCCTCCTCTTCTACCGCGATCGGCCTGCCGTGCGGATCCCGGTCGAGCTCCTCGGCCGCATCACCGACGTAACCGCCGCGACAGGCAAGCCCGCGCCCGACTTCATCTTCGCCAATGCGCGCGACTACGGCTACTTCCTTCTGCTCCTCGACTCGGCCAGCGTGCACGCGCTCGAGCACGGCACGCTCGCGCAGGTCAAAGACCCGTTCCTCCGCGCGATGCTCTGGGGCGCGCTCTGGGACCTGGTCAGGAACTTCCGCATGGAGCCGGAGCGGTTCGTCCGCCTGGCACTCCGCGAGCTGCCGCGCGAATCCGACGAGCAGATCGTGCCCGTGGTCCTGACTCGGCTCGACCGCGCGGTCCGGGCTTACCTGCTTCCCGAAAGCAGGGAGCGCATCCAGTCCGATGTAGAGCGCGTGCTCTGGGAGGGCGCGGCCGACCCGAGCCGCGAGTATGGTGTGCGCAAGGCATTCGTCGACGCGTTCATTGGCCTGGCCGCGTCGACAGCGGGCGTCGCCAGGATGGACCAACTCTTCGATGCCGACTCGGTCGCCGGCGAGCCGCTCAAGGACCCGACCCGCTGGGAGATCGTCACCCGCCTGCTCGAGCTGGGCGGCGGGCCGCTGGCAGAGTCACGATACAAAGAGCAGCAGAAACGCGACACCACCGCGGACGGGCGCCGCCGCGCGTTCATTGCCGGTGCGGGTCGCCGGAGTGCGGACGTCAAACGCAGCTACTTCTCACGTTACTTTGGCGACGCCACCCTCAACGAGGATTGGGCCTCGGGCAGCCTGGGCCCGTTCAATGCCCTGGAGCACCAGACCCTCACCTTTCCTTATATAGGGCCGGCGCTGGATTCGCTCCCCTTCATCCAGGCCCACCGCCGCATCTTCTTCTTGGAGAGCTGGTTGAGTGCCTTCCTCCGAGGCCAGACCGGGGACTCCGCACTCGCCGTCGTCCGACAGTACCTCGCCGAGCACCCGAAGCTCCCGCTCGATCTCCGCCGCAAGGTGCTCCAGCACGCGGACGAGCTAGAGCGGACGGTCCGAATTCGCCTCTTACGGCGCAGGCAGGAGCCCTAGGCTTGGTGGTCCGAGCGCTGGAGTTGCTTGAGCCGCTCCAGCGTTTCCACGTCAGCCTGATCCTGCAGCCTGCCCGTCTGCTTCGACCGAATGAGCGTGTCGATGTCCGCGAAGGGAATCTCCACCCCCTCGATGTGCACTGTCCGCCGACGGGGGGCGGCATCGGCGTAGCGGACGCTCCAGGCGAGCGTCAACAGATCGACTCGAGGGTCGTCACCGATGATCGTGAGCGGCTTCGCTATCACCTCCGACGGGTCGAGCTCCCGGGCAATCCCGAACGTCAACTGCGCCAATGCCTCGAGAGCCCGGTGAGCATTGTCGAGCGTAGCCTCGATCAGGATGTCGACGTCCTTCGTGGCGCGCACGGCGCCATGCAGCGCGAGGGCGAACCCGCCAACGACAACGTACCGGACGCGTGCCGCATTCAGCAGCCGGCACACCGTGAGAAGGCGGGAGGCGGGCGATGTCACCCAGCGCCTGCTCCTTCCCGGCGTCGCCATTGTTCGTACTGGTCGAAGGTGTCGAACGCGGCGGTCCACGGTTTGACAGGCTGCCGCCCTCGCGTGAATTCCTGCCAGAGCTCCTCGGAGAGCCTCAGGCGCTCGGCGGGAGACAGGGCCAGACCCTCACGCAGAGTGCGCTCGCGTGCCAGGGCGAAGGCGCCCCGCTCGGGGCGGCCGAGGTACTGCTGGATCGCCTCCGCCACAACGAAGCTCCGAGAGCGCCGCTGACGCTTTGCTTCGGCGTCGAGGCTCTCCCGCAGTTCGGTCGGCAAAGAGATCGAGAGGATTGTGGCCAATAGGACCGCCGGTTATTAACTATTATCAACCTATCTAAAGCCCCGAGCTTGTTGCAACTGGTCGCCATAAGCCACTGTTAGCAAACCACTTCCGCACGGCATGAGAGGCCGCCGCCCGGGGGAGACCGTGCCGCTTCGCATCGAGGACTACGCTCTCATCGGGGACTGCGAGACCGCGGCCCTCGTGGGCCGCGACGGGTCGATCGACTGGCTCTGCGTGCCCCGCTTCGACTCACCGGCCTGCTTCGCGGCACTGCTGGGCACCCCGGAGCACGGACGCTGGCTCCTCGCGCCGGCGGCGCCGGTGAGGGAGGTTCACCGCCGCTACCGCCCGGGCACGCTGGTGCTCGAGACCGAGTTCGAGACTGACGCCGGCGTGGTGGTGGTGACCGATTGCATGCCGGTGCGAGCCGGCACCCCGCACCTGATTCGCGTGGTCGAGGGCAGGGATGGCACCGTCCCGATGCGGCTCGAGCTGGTGATCCGGCTCGACTACGGGTCTGTGGTCCCCTGGGTGCGCCGCAGGAACGACGGAATCGAAGCGGTCGCTGGACCCAACGCCTTGCGCCTCCGTACCCCGGTTCCGCTTCGGGGGAAGGACTTCACCACCGTCGCCGAGTTCGCGGTGGCGGCCGGGGAGTGCGTGCCGTTCACCCTGACCTGGTCTCCGTCCCACCAACCCGAGCCGCCGGCACCGGAGCCCGCGACCGCAACCCAGGAGACCGACGAATGGTGGCGTGAGTGGTCGGGCCGGTGCACCTACGACGGTGAATGGTCGGAGCCCGTCGTGCGGTCGCTCATCACCCTCAAGGGCTTGACCTATGCCCCGACCGGAGGCTTGGTGGCCGCCGTGACCACCTCGCTTCCCGAACAGCTCGGAGGCATGCGGAACTGGGACTACCGCTACTGCTGGCTGCGGGATGCCACGTTCGCGCTCTACGCACTCATGGCCGGCGGTTACGTCGAGGAGGCCCGGGCCTGGCGGGCGTGGCTGGCCCGCGCCGTCGCCGGACGCCCGGACCACGCCCAGCTCTTGTACAGCGTCACCGGCGACCGGCTGCTCCCCGAGTGGGAGGTGCCCTGGCTTCCCGGCTACGAGGGCTCGGGGCCGGTCCGGGTCGGAAACGCAGCGACCACGCAATTCCAGCTCGACGTCTACGGCGAGGTGGCCGACTCGCTCTACTGCGCCCGGCGGGCCGGTCTTCCGCCGGACGAGAACGCCTGGCGAGTCGCGAGCGCCATGGTCGAATTTGTCGAGTCGGTATGGAAGGATCCGGACGAAGGGATCTGGGAGGTGCGCGGACCTCGGCGGCCCTTTACCCACTCCCGCATCATGGCCTGGGTTGCGGTAGACCGTGCGGTCAAGGCAGTCGAGCGGTTTGGGTCCGAGGGCCCGGTCGATCGGTGGCGCCGCATCCGGAGCGTGATCCACGACGATGTCTGCCAGAACGGCTACGACCCCGACGTGGGGGCCTTCGTACAGTTCTACGGCTCCAAGCTGCTGGACGCGAGCCTTCTCATGATCCCGCTCGTCGGCTTTCTCCCAGCCAGAGATCCCCGCGTGCTCGCCACAGTGAAAGCGATCCAGCGGCACCTCGTCACCGATGGCCTGGTGGCCCGCTACCACACCGTGCAGGACGTCGACGGCCTGCCGCCCGGAGAAGGCGCCTTCCTGCCCTGCACCTTCTGGCTCGCCGACAACCTGGCGCTGCAGGGCCGCTACGACGAGGCCCGTGAGATCTTCGAGCACCTCCTGTCCCTCCGCAACGACGTCGGGCTCCTCTCGGAGGAGTACGAGCCGGTCTCACGCCGCCTGGTGGGGAACTTTCCCCAGGCGTTCACCCACGTGGGGCTCATCAATACCGCGTGGAACCTGAAGCGGAACCGAGGACCCGCAGTACACCGCCACCAGGCGTAGCCGAGTGGTCGCTCAGGTGAGCTCGATCCGCACCTGGAGCGGCGCTCCACTCACCCCCAGCAGGTTGGCAAGCGTCCGGTCGCCGTGGCGGCGGAACTGCAGCGACAAGCGCGACTGGCCGACCCAGAGCCCGCTCACGGTGAGCTCCTCCAGGAAATCCGGAAGCACCGGATTTCGCACGTGGAGGACGCCCGCCGGCGCATCGGGAAAGAGACCCAGCATCGCCTGCAGGAGCATGAAGAACGCCCCCGACGCCCATGCCTGAGGCGAGCAGCTGACGGGGTACCGCACCCACCGAACCCCTCGCTCGCGCGCCATGCCACAGAAGAGCTCCGGCAAACGCTGGAGCTCGGCTCGGACGGCTGCCTCGTGAAGCGCGCGAACCACGGGCAGCGCATCCCGCGCCCTTCCATAGAGCGCGAGGCCCAGCACCACGATCGCGTTATCGTGCGGCCAGACCGACCCGTTGTGGTAGCTCATCGGGTTGAACGCCGAATGCAGCGCGCTCAACGTCCGGACGCCCCAGCCCGAAAACAAATCGGCGGCGAGCAGGCGCCCAGCCAGACGAGCTGCCTGCTCCGGCGTCGGCACCCGGCTCCACAGGAGGTGGCCCGCGTTCGAGGCCACCGTCGGGAGCGGCTGTTTCGCGCCGTCGAGCGCGAGTGCGAAAGTATCGAGATCCTCCAGCCAGAACTCCCGCCGGATCGCTGCCTGCAGCGCCGCCGCCTCGCTCCGGAGCGCATCCGCGCGGGCCGGATCGCCGAACGATTGGAA
This sequence comes from Gemmatimonadales bacterium, assembly GCA_044866195.1. Lineage (GTDB taxonomy): Bacteria > Gemmatimonadota > Gemmatimonadetes > Gemmatimonadales > GWC2-71-9 > DASQPE01. Next base: position 2,322 of record JBIOTT010000063.1, on the reverse strand, counting down.
CAGATCCGCCATTCGGGTCTTCGCGTCGTACACGTAGCCCTGTACCTCCACCAGCGCGATCGGCGGGATCGGCCGCCGGCCATCCGGCCAGGGGACGCCGTCGCCCGAATCCTTCCAGCCCTGGTTCACCAGCCCCTTCGGTGAGTGGCGGCCGTACTCCACGAATCCGTCCCCGTCCACGTCGCCGTAGCGGTCGATCCACGCGAGCCCGCGCTCGGCATTGGGCAAGAGCTCCCGCACCAGCTCCGCATCGCCGGTCCAGCGCCAGGTCTCGTGCAGCAGCACGAGCCAGAGCGGGGTCGCATCCACGGAGCCGAAGTACGGCACGTGGGGGATCTCCCCGCTGCGAGCCATCTCGCCGCGGCGGAGCTCGTGCAGGATCTTCCCGGGCTCTTCTTCGGTGAAGCCATCCTCTCTGGCGCCCTGCCGCCGCGCAAGGTAGCGGAGCGTGTCCCGGGCAACCTGCGGGTTGAGCGGAAGGGTCTGGAGGGACGTGATGATCGAGTCGCGGCCGAAGACCGTCGAGTACCACGGGATGCCCCCGCTGACCACCTGCTCGCCATCGACCTCCATGTAGAGCGCCCGGAGGTCGTCGGTCGCACGGCGGAGCACCACGTCGAACTTGGGGACGTCGGTTGCCCAGCGGCTCCCAGCCGTCCGCCATCCACGGTACCGCTCCTCCAGGTCCGCCCGCCGCTGCTCGAGCTGCCGCCCCACCGGAAACGGCGCGACGGTAGTGCTGTCCAGCGCGATCTCCCACTCCACCCGCTGCGGTGCCTGATGCTCGAGGACGAACCGCCAACGCGCCACGCCGGGGCCGAGCTGGTCCGGCGGACTCCCCAACGCCACGACCGTCTGCAGCAGCCGTCCGTCGCGCCCGCGATAGCGGAACGCCAGGCAGTCGGCCTCCGCCTGCGGCGCAAAGAACTCGCCCCGCGCCTCACGGCTCCAGCCGCGCACCTCGAACATGTCGGCGAAGTCGGCCCCACAGGCGAGCTCGATCCAGTATTCGAGCGAGGTGGGCAGATAGCTCGTGAGCGTCACCCGCTCGGTGAGCCGGTCCGAGAGCAGAAGCTCGCGCCGGATGTGGACCGCGTGCTTCGGATCCCATGGGTCTCCACCGAACGCGGCGTCCTTGACCGCGAGGTCCACCTGGCCGCTGTAGGTCCGCGCGACCTCGGCGGAGAGCAGCGAGGCCGGGCCGCCTCGCACCCGGAGCGCATAGTGGCTCAGGATCCGGGTGTCCTCGTGGAACAGACCGAGTGAGCAGTTCCCGGGCGGCGTGATGTCGCCCCGGGCGGTGGCCACGAGGAAGAGCCGGTCGTGCTTGATCACCAGCGTGGTCGCGGCGGGCGCCTGCTGGGCGCACGGGAGCGACGCGTAGCCCACGGCTTCCGCCATGGGAACCGGCGGTCCGGTCATGCTGCCGGCGTCGGCAGACGGCGACTGTGCCCGGCTGCCCCGGCGGCGATGGCATAGACGCGCTCGTAGTCCGCGACCAGCCGCGTACGGCTGAACCGCTGCAGAGCCCGGGCACGGCAGCGCCGCCGGTCGAAGCCATCGAGCGGCCCACCAGGACGAATGACCGCCACCATCTCCTCCAGGTTGTTCATGATGAACCCAGTGACGCCGGGCTCCACCAGCTCGGGTACGCTCCCGCGCGAGAACGCGACCGCGGGGCAGCCGGAGAGCATGGCCTCGATCAAAATCAGCCCGAACGGCTCGTCCCAATCGATGGGCGCGAGGAGCGCACGGGCATCGCGGAGGAGCGGCACCTTCTCGGCCGAGCCCACGGGGCCGAGATAGGTGACGTGCGGGAGCTGAAGTCGAGGCTCGAGCTCCGCCTGCGCGAATGTTTGGTCGGGCGCGTGGGTCGTGCCGGCGATCCGGATCGGGAGGCCAGCGCGGGCGGCAACGTCGATCGCGGTATGAGGCCCCTTTCCCCGCGAGAAACGGCCCACGAAACAGACGTAATCGGCCGGCCGCTCGGTCCAGGCGTACCGGGTGGGGTCGAGGCCGTGGTGGATCACCGTGCAACGCGGCAGCGGGATCTCGCGGCGTCGCTGGTCGGCCGAGACGGCGACGTACTGCACGTCCGGAAAGTGGCGATAGAACTCGGACACCGCTGCGTCCCGGCAGTGGTGCAGCGTGTACACCAGGGGCAGGTCCGGGAGGAGGCGGCCCAACGCCAGGGCGGCCGCCGTATGGGCATGGACCAGATCGTAATCACCCTCAGCGATACAAGCGAAGGCCCAGGAGACGTGGTCGAGATCCGTGAGCTCCTCTGGCGGCCATCGCGCCCGGGGGAACAATGACCGCAGC
>JBIOTT010000062.1:0-3154 GCA_044866195.1 Gemmatimonadales bacterium | reverse complement strand
GCACTGGTCGCCACCTACATCACACTCGAGGCGCCGATTTCGGGCATGAGCATGAATCCGGCTCGCACTTTGGCCTCGGCGCTCGGCGCGCACGACTGGACCGCGCTCTGGGTCTACTTCACCGCACCGCCTCTGGGCATGCTCGCTGCGGCCGAGGTGTATTTGCGCACGCGCGGCCGTGACGCGGTGTTCTGCGCGAAACTCCACCATGACAATGACAGGCCGTGTCTGTTCTGTGAATACCGAGCAGAAAAGCGTGAACAGTAAACAGTAAACAGTGAACAGGGGCTCCGATGATCAGCGGAAGCGCCTGTTCACTGTTCACTTTTCACCGTTCACGCAGTTCCCACCGACGCTGCGCACCTACGCCGATGCCCTAAGCCGGCTGGAACCCCGACTTTTCGGACGGCACGCAGAGCAGCTCGAAGGCCGTGATGGTGAAGTCATCATCCTCGAACTGGTTGTGAACGCCGAACTGCGTCGCCTCGGTCCGCTGCGGGCCCTTGAGATCGTAGCAGGTGAGGTGCACCGCGCGCTCCTTGATCCGCACCGTCACGCCACCGAAGGTCTTCTCAACCGGGTTGCAAAACAGCTGCGGTTGCTGCACCCGCACCTTATCGGAACCGAACTGATCTTCCAGGGTCACGTCGACGTTCACCGGCGGCCCATTGACCTCGTAGCACCAGTAATGGTTGAGCCTGTTCGGGAATCCGAGATCGCCGACCAGCTTTTGGGTGGGGACGAGGAGCACTCGGGCTCCCACGGCCTCCAGCGTCCGCGGGCCGAACTGGTCCTCGGTGTCAACCGTCAAGTGCGGCGTGAGCTCCAGCGCGGCCGCATACATCGTCAGGTGCTCTTCCGGCTCGCGAATCTCGAGCCCGTTCTTTGACGTCGGGGCGCAGAACTGGAGCGGCTCGTCGACGGTGAGCGTCGCTTCCGAGATGAACTGGTCACGCAGAGTGACGCTATTCGCTGGCTCGGGAGTCTGCTGGCTGACGATGTAGCAGCGGAAGTGGGTCTCCCGCTCGAAGTTCACGGCGGCGAAAGCCGGCGCGACGTCTTTGGCCGCGGGACCGGTGGGCTGCCGGTCACAGGCGGCTACGCTCAAAAGCAGGACGCCGAGGATGGGTGGGAATCGGGCGCGCATGATCTCCTCCTGAGTTGGGGTAGGGAAACGCGAACGCCGAGCCACCCATTCGGCGGCTCGGCGGTCTTGGGAGTCCCTGGTGGCGCCCGGTCGGGACGTCGCGGAGGAGGCGAGGACCCGTGGCTTTGCGGCCCCGGCTTTTGCCGGGTGTGCTCTTGTCTACGGCGGGGTGGCTTAAATGCGACTCGAATGTGCGACGCCGTGCAGGCCCGGTCAAGATTGTAAGCGGTATGCCGTGCCTGGGAACCTTTTCCCGCCACCCGCCATTCTAGCCGGCATCTCGACCTCGACCTGACTCTCGAAGGAGTAGCAGATGAACCGTCGCGTCTGGATCGCTGGCCTAGTCGTGCTCGGCGCCGTGGGCTGGTACCTCTTCCGGCCCGAGCTCTTGTTCCTGAACAAGCGGGTGAACGAAGGACTGACAACCACCTCCGCCGCCGCCGGGCGCGCCACTGGCCCCGCCACCCTCCTGGGCGGAAGCTTCCACTCGGTCGCCCACGAGACCCGGGGCAAGGCGGCGATTCTCGACGTCGCGGGCAAGCGGGTGCTCCGGCTGACCGACTTCGCGACCTCCAACGGGCCCGACGTGCGGGTCTACCTCGTGGCCGCGCCGGACGCAGCCGACAACGAGACCGTGACCAAGGCGGGCTTCGTCGAGCTGGGCAAGCTCAAGGGCAACCAGGGCGACCAGAACTACGACGTGCCGGCCGATCTCGATCTGACCAAGTACCGCGCCGTAACCATCTGGTGCCGCCGGTTCAGCGTGAACTTTGCCACGGCACCGCTCACGCCTGCTTCGTGAAGCACAGGAGACCTCCATGTCGCTGATCCGCGCACTGTCCGCCTCGATCCTCGCCCTCGGCGCCGCGACCGGTGTCGTTGCGCAGCAGAAGGCGGCGACCACGACCTTCACGATCCGGGTCGAGAACGCCACCAAGGGCGAAACCCTCGAGCTTTCCAACGGCAAGACGGCCCCGTTCGTGATCGCCCCGGTGCTGTGGGCGGTCCACACCGGCAAGACCAACCCGCTCTTCGTCGGCGGGCAGGCGGATGCAGGAAAGGGCCTCCGGACTCTGGCGGAGACCGGCAATCCTAAGCCGCTGGTCAAGTCGATCGGCGGGCAGCCGGGCATCGTGGCTATCAACGCCGATGCCAAGCCGGTCGGCGCGCTCACCGGCGGCCCACTGCCCCCGGGCAAGGCGTATGAGTTTACGGTGACGGCTGAGCCGGGCCAGTCCCTCTCGATCGCCTCGATGTTCGGGCAGTCGAACGACTGGTTCTACTCCAACGACCGGCCCATCGCCTTGTTCGTGAGCGGCAAGCCGGTGAGCGGCGACATGTCCGCCCAGATCTCGCTGTGGGACGCCGGGACCGAAGTGGACGAGGAGCCGGGGCTGGGGCCGAATCAGGGGCCGCGGCAGAAGGATCCCGAGGCGGGCGTCCGGGAGCACCAGGCCATCGCCCACGCGAGCGGGAAGTGGAGCTATCCGAAAAACGGCTTCAAATTGACGGTGACGCCGGGTGGCGAAACCATGAGCCAGAAGTAGCAACAGCGTGAACGGTAAACGGTAAACGGTAAACGGGACTGCAAGGTGAGCGGAGCGCCCGTTCACCGTTCACCGTTTACGCATTTCTCTGAGGTAGCCATGTCCGGTCATTTCGACATAATCATCATCGGCTCCGGCGCCGGCGGGGGGACCCTGGCGTATCGGCTGGCGCCGTCCGGCAAGAAGATCCTGCTCCTGGAGCGGGGCGACTACGTGCCGCGGGAAGCGGACAACTGGAACCCTCGCCCGGTCAACGTCGAAGGGAAGTACCAGGCCAAGGAGAGCTGGCGCGATAAGGACGGCAAGGCGCTCCACCCCCACACCAACTACGGGGTGGGCGGCAACACCAAGTTCTACGGCGCGGCGCTGTTCCGGCTGCGACAGCGGGACTTCGGCCTGGTACTTCCCTTCGACGTTGACCGGGCGAGGGTTCCAGTTGTCCGCTTCCCGCGGCACGTAG
>JBIOTT010000061.1:0-2358 GCA_044866195.1 Gemmatimonadales bacterium | reverse complement strand
GCCCGTTACGCCGTACGGGCCAACGGCGGGTCCCGGGCGCTGGCCAAAGTGTCGCCCTGGGCGCTGGGGCGGCATCTGGCGCGGCGCGCCGCGCGGCGGATCTCCGCCAGCTGTTTCCGCGGCGAGCTCGGAGGCAAAGCCCCGGATGCGGAGGTCCGGATGGCCCGACCGCTCTCCATCAACGCCATTCCCGATGGCAGTGCCTGCGCCTTCTATGGCGCGGCCTATGGCGAGCTACTGCGAAGCCTGATCAACTTCGAGGGTACCATGGTGCACGAGCGGTGCGAGGGCCGAGGCGACCAGGCCTGCGTCTGGCGCGCGCAGCGCGCGGGAGACTACGAATGACTCCACTGGCCGGGCTCGACCGGAATGCACTCGGCACCGCGCTGGACGAGGCGGGCGCGGATGCCTGGCTGCTCTATGACTTCCGCGGCGTCAACCCGGTGGCTGGCCGGGTGCTCGGGGTGGGCGGGATGGGAACCCGCCGGCTCTTCGTGCTGCTGCCTCGCGAAGGTAACCCGGTGGCGGTGGTGCATCGCATCGAGCTCCGGGACCTCGAGGGATTCCCGGGGCAGGTGGTACCGTATGCCCGCTGGGAGGAACTGCACGCAGCGCTCGGCGCACTGATCGCAGGGCGCACCGTCGCCATGGAGGTTTCCCCCGACGATGCAGTGCCCTATCTCGACCGCGTTCCATTCGGGGTCGTGGAACTGGTGCAGCGGCTCGGCGCGCGTGTGGTTCCCTCGGCTCCGCTCGTCTCCCGCTTTGCCGCGCGCTGGAGCGCGGCGGAGATGGCGGGCCACCTGGCCGCGGCGGAAGCCATCGCCGCGATTGCGCGCGCAGAGCTGGCCCGGGTGGTGCGTGAGCCGGGAGTGAGCGAGTCGGCGGTGCAGGCCCGCGTCATCCAAGCGCTCGAGCAACATCGCCTCGTTTTCGATCATCCGCCCATTGTTGCGTTCGGTCCGAACGCAGCGAATCCCCACTACGAGCCGGTCGCGGGCCAGGACGCGCGGCTCGTCGCCGGCCAGGTCGTGTTGCTCGACCTCTGGGCCGCACCAGGCGCGGGCGCCGTGTCCGCCGACCAGACCTGGATGGGGTTCGCCGGCGACGATCCGCCGGCTCGGGTCCGTCAGGTCTGGACGGTCGTGCGGGACGCGCGCGACGCCGCCATCGGAACCGTTCGCGAGGCGGCCCGGGCGGAGCGGCCCATCGCGGGTTATGAGGCCGACCGCGCGGCGCGAGCCGTGGTCGAGCGCGCCGGATTCGGACAGTGGTTCGTCCATCGCACGGGGCACTCGATCGACCGCGATCTGCACGGATCCGGGCCCCACCTTGACGATTACGAAACCCACGACGACCGGCGGCTCGGGCCGGGGATTGGCTTTTCGGTCGAGCCGGGCGTCTACCTACCGGGAGAGTTTGGCGTTCGCAGCGAGGTGAACATGTTCTGGGGCCCCGAGGGACCGCAGGTGACACCGCGCGAGCCGCAGCGAGAGCTGATCACGGCCGGCGCCTGAGCGATGCGACTCGTCCTCGCTGCGGCGCTTGCCGCTGCGAGCTTCGCTCGGGCGGAACCCGCCCGCCAGATAGACGACCGGCTCGAGCTGCGCGTGGTGCGCTTCTACCGAGCCGATCATCGCCACACCCGGGTCACGGCCTTCCTGGAAATCCCGTACGCAGCGCTGGTGGATTCGGGTGGGAGCGGCGGTGGCTCCAATTACCAGGTCACCGTCCGAGTCTGGGATTCCACCGGCGCCCCGCTGCACACCGAGGCCTGGACTGCCGCGGTTCCTCCGGCGGTCCGGCCCGGCACCGCAGCCGTCGAGACGGTCGAGTTCCTGGTTCCCTCGGGCCGGTACCGGCTCGAGGCCGTCGCCCGGAACTTGGTGACCGGGCGGGAAGCCCGCGCGATGCTCAACCTCGAGGGATTCGACCACCCGCCGGCCGTATCCGACCTGCTGCTCTCGCCCGGCATCCGGCTGGTGTCGCCCGGCGACACAGTGCCGCAAGCCGGCGAGCTGCGCCGAGGCGGGGCGCTGGTCACGGCTGCGGCGGTGCCTCGGCTGGGCCCCGCGCGAACCACTGCTCACTACCTGCTCGAGGTGTATGCCGCGGGCGATCGCGAAGAGACCGGAACCATTACGGTCTGGGTTCGCGACTCGGCTGGCACGGCGACGCTGCGCTGGCGGCCGGTGCCGGTACGAGTGCCGCCGGGCGGCAGCACGCTGCACGGACACGTGAGCCTTGCGGGCCTCAGGCCCGGTCGCTACACCCTGGTGGTGTCAGTGGCGGTTACGGGTCAGACCACCGAGCGGGCGGCGGAGCTGGTGGTAGAGAGATAAAAGGCGTGAACAGTGA
>JBIOTT010000060.1:0-3734 GCA_044866195.1 Gemmatimonadales bacterium | reverse complement strand
CCGAAGGCGTTGCCGCCGGAACTCGGTTAGCGATTCGCCGGCACGGCACGACCGACCTCCGCCATGGCTTCTGCATTGTGCGCGAAGGAGTCGCCTCGAACCAAACGGCGCTGGCTACCCCAAAGGATGAACTCCAAGCGTGTCGCCTGACGATCGGCTCGCGCTCGCTTCCGTCGGCGGTTGCGGGAGCGCAGACGCCGTCGTCTGTCACGACCCGCGATCGTCCAACGCAGGAGCGCAGGAGAGGCCAGCCGACGCGCTCGCTCGCGCGTGAACGCGGGCGTGGTGTGGTGTCCCGGTTATCGTCCCCTATCGGGCATTTCATCGGGCGGGTCTTACGGGACACCCCGCCTGCGCGCAGCGGCTGAAGCGCAGTCGCGACCGCATGGTGTCCCGTTGAGGGGTTCCTCCTACGGCACGGGCCTAGAGGGTGCGCTCCGGGCCGGCAGCGCTGCCACTTCACCTTCGCACGCTCTACCACTCGGCCTGCGCCCGACACTGGCGCGGCGCCAGTTCAGGGGAACGATCGGGCACGCGAACCGGGGTATCGTCGTCTCGACGGGATCTTCCGGAGCGCTGCAGCCGGGACCACTCGAGCGGACAGCCCGCGTGAGACGACCACCCTCCCTCAGTGCCCGGACACTCTGCACGACGCCCCTAGGCCCATCGCGCGCCCGGTGTCGCCGGTCACCGTCCCGATGCGCGCCGCGCCCACGATGGTGGGCGCCAGCAGCGCGACCGCTTCGTCCGAGGCGGCAGGCGGGTCATGACTTCATCGAGGTGCGCAAGCGACTGATGGAGATGTTCTATGGCGCCTCCGGCGTTACGCGTCTCCGCGCCGCTCGCCGAAACGCGCAGGCTAATCGCCCACGGTCCAGCGAGCAAACGCGCGCCGAACCCCGACCACCGCCGAAACCCGGAGCGAGCTCGCATCGCCCAGGGGTGTGGGGGGAGAGGCGTTGGCCTCTCCCCCGTGGGGTCGAGTGGCGCGGGCCTACGGTCGCTTAGCAGGGGGAGTTGACGTCGATGAGAACCGGCCCGCCTAGCGTCTCTGCCTGGAGGCTGTAACTGCCTGTCCCGCAACGCACCTTCACTTCGGTCGGCGGCAGGCTCCCGTCCACGCCCGTCATACCTGTGAAGACGGGGATCTCAGTGCTGAGTTGGATGACCGCCCAAGTTGTTCGCGGCCTGAGGTTCGACCCGGAAACGACGCCCCAACACGTTCCCGCACGGCAGGGGTAGGTCGGGAGGGTCAGGAATTGCAGCGCCGAGGACGCGCCGCCCTGGGCTCCATGGCTGGTGCAGTCGCCCGCGTTCTTGAACGGATTGCTGGTCTCGGCCTCGAACCGGTTCTCATGACCGCCCTGCTGGCAAGCGTGGGCGTTGTCGCTGTTGCCGCCCTTGGCCGCCACGGCAGGACCGGCCGCGACCACACCCAACGCCACGGACAATGCCCCGATGACTACCAATCCCCTGAGGCGATGCATCGCCCAAGCCTCCCTGGCGCGAGTCCGCGCCGCTCGCCGAAACGCGCAGGCTAATCGCCCAAGGCCCAGCGAGCAAACGCGCGCCGCCGGCAGCAATGTCGCGGGAAGCTACGGCCCGCTGGGCGGGTTCTTCCCGCCGGTGGCGACGAAGCTGATGCAATCCCCCTGGTTCTTGAAACGCCCGAAGTTACGCCAGCCGCCGCCCCGGCACTGATCCTTCGACGTTGGGGTTGGAGGAGAGCCGGAACCGGTGACGAGATTCGCCGATTCATTGAGGTTGCTATTCGTGACCGGGCCGCCGAACGAGATCGTCTCGCCGTTATTCGGATCCGCCACACCGAAATCCGTTGCGAGAACGCCGCCATTGCCGGTGCTGTTCGACCTTGCGCACGCGACGAGGCCGCCCGTGGGGGGAAAGCCGGGCTCGACCGGTTGCTGGTCGGGGAACCACATCCCGAGGATCTCGCCGCCTTGGACAGGAATCCCCGGGTTGGTGAACGTCGCAACCGGGGTGTTTGGCAGCGTGACTAAGCCGGTGTGCCCTTCCACCGTGTAGTTGTCTCCTGCGGGCTGCAGAATCAGGAAATCGAGCTGCTGACCGGCAAATCCAACCTGAAAGGAGAAGCTGGTGATCAACCCGCCACCATTCGGCACCACGTAGGTCATGTCGGCGAGCACGACGTTGCCGGGGCAAGGCCCAAAGCGGGGATCAAATTCACCACCGACCGCACCGATCGTGGTGTCGGCAAGCGCCGAACCGACCGGCAACACAGCGAACGCCACCCCGACGACAAGCAACAGACGCCGCACGCACGCCAAAACACGTACTGGTCTCATCACATCCTCCTCTCGCTTCTCCCGAGTCGCCGCAAGCCCAAGCCGCAAGCCCCATCGCACGCCGCAGACTAAACCGCTCGGGACCCGACGAGCAACGCTCATCAGTCGCGGCGGCCCTCTCCCGCCACGCTGCTTGAGGTCTACGGGCACGGCGACGTCGGTGCGCTGGAGGAAATCGACCGTGCGTTCGCCAACAACGTCCGGCCGCTGCGTGCCGTGTTAGACGCAGGTGCCCGAGCCCACCGCGCCGGTGGACAGTCGGAGCTTCGCATGGTGATCGAGCCGGGCGACTTCCTGTGCTTCTCCGGCGCCCACCTGCACGCGCGCGTGCCCAACACCTCGGACGCGACCCGCTACAGCGTGGAGCTGCGCACGGTGTACGCCGACGACGTGACGGCCAACCGCGGCGCCCCCAACCTCGCCGGGCGCGCCCCGACCGCCCGCTCGAGTGGTTTCGCTCGATGGCCAACGGAACGCCGCTGCGGCAGCCCTAGCGGCCTTCATCTACCGATCCGTCCGGTGGCGCAACCGTCTCCGGGCGGCCCCAAGTCGCCGGCCGGTCCCCCAAGGCGCACGGCGGCAGCTGTCCCACAACGGATCCCCCTACGGCACGGCCTCGAGCATGGCGCGGCGCAGCGGCTCTGCCACTTGAGCTGCGCGAGCCCTGCCACTTCACCTGCGCCCGACAGCCGAACGTCGAGCCCGCCTCGACCAGATCGAAAATGCGCGCAACCGTAGGAGACGTGACCGGATCGATCATACGGCGGGTGATCAGCTTCTCCTCGATCACGGTTTCTCGACTCGGAAGCCGAGCGGCATCGGGCCGATCGGCGCACTGCGCTCCTTGCGCCGCCTCAGTCCGTCCTTGGTGGCCGCAGCCTCGCGTTTCGAGTCTTCGTAGTTGCGCTCCCCGATCAGCACGACGCGGATCGCGTCTTCCAAATTCGAATCGTCCTGGACCGACCGGAGCCGAACGCCGTGACTGGGGGCGCGGCCGACCTGAACCGGACGCTGCGCCAGGTGCTCGCCGGGATCTGGGCCGAACTCGACGGCGACCGCCTGGAGCGACTTCCAGCTGCGCGTCGTGGACGAGCCCGACACGCCGAACAACGGGCTCCGACAGGTGCTCTCGCGGAGTCTCGGCGGACGGCGCGTCAACCTCCCCGAGCGGATCGCGGAGGGCAATCCCGATCCGGTCGAGGTCACCAGGGCGGCGCTGGCCAAACCGGGACCTAGACCTTGGTCAAACGCTCAGTTTGGCCCGGCGCTTCCGCCGCTCGTAATTCCGCGTTCCCATGCGATTTGAGCGCCTCCGCGTGTTCGGCCCCGATCAGGGCGACGCCCGCGCCAAAGGCTCCGTTGCCGCGCCGTTACCGCCCCGTGGCCGCGGTGCAACCAGCCGGCCGCATG
>JBIOTT010000059.1:0-7660 GCA_044866195.1 Gemmatimonadales bacterium | reverse complement strand
GATCGTGGTGTGCAGAGACTGATAGGCGTTCGACTTGGGACTCGCGATGTAGTCCTTGATCCGCTCCTGGATCGGGGTCCAGTTGTGATGGATGATCCCCAGCACGTGGTAGCACTCGGGCACGCTGCCGACGATCACCCGTACGGCCATCAGGTCGTAGATCTCGTCGAAGCTCTTGCCCCGCTTTTTCATCTTCTGGTAGATCGACCAGAGATGCTTGGGGCGGCCGGTGACCTCGACCCCGTCGATGCCGGCCCGCTTGAGCTCGTACTCGAGCGGGGTCTTGAGCTTGAGAATCATCTGCTCGCGCACGGCGCGCTTGGCCGCGATCTGGCCCGCCAGCTCGCGATACTCCTCGGGCTCGAGGAACTTGAACGCGAGGTCTTCGAGCTCGGCCTTGACGCCCGCCATGCCGAAGCGGTGCGCCAGCGGCGCGTAGATCTCCCGGGTCTCCAGCGCGATCCGCTGCCGGCGGTCGCGCGGGAGATGCTCCAGCGTCCGCATGTTGTGCAGCCGATCGGCCAGCTTGATGATGATGACCCGGGCATCGCGGGCGATCGAGAGCAGCAGCTTGCGATAGTTCTCCACCTGCTCCTCGGCGGAGGAGCGGAACGTCAGGTGCGAGATCTTGGTCAGCCCGTCGACGATACCGGTGATCTCGGGCCCGAACTCGCGAGCCATGTCCTCCGTGCGGACGTCCGAGTCTTCCACTACGTCGTGGAGCAGGGCGGCCGCGATCGAGGTGGTGTCGAGCAGCTGCTCGGCCAGAATCAACGCCACGGCGATCGAGTGGGAGATGAAGTCCTCGCCCGACATCCGCTTCTGGCCCCGATGGGCGGACGAGCTGTACTTGAGCGCCCGATCGATGAGCTCGAGGTCGAGCCGCTCGGCGTGGCGCTCGAGCACCGCCCGAAACTCGGGGGTGGCGTTGGCCAAAAGCGGGAGGCTGACCGTCATGGACGGTCCCGGCGAGTCGTGCACATCACAAAAAGAATGCGGCCGTCGAGCCGAATAATCAACCACGGCGGGCCCTCGCTGGGGCTCGGAAGGTTTCGAGGCGGCACGGCTCAACCCGCTGCCCTGCGGGCACCTAGGCGATCGACCTGCTTCGATGCCGGAGCTACAGCAGCCCCTCGGACGCGAAGCTCAGGAACCGATCGCCGGCGAGGATGACGTGATCGTAAACCGGGAGATCGAGCAGCTGGCCGGCCGCAACCAGCTGGCGGGTGACGGCCCGGTCTTCCGCCGACGGCGTGGGATCGCCGCTGGGATGGTTGTGCACCACGATGATGCCCGCCGCTGCCTCGGCGATGGCCGGCCGGAAGACTTCGCGCGGATGCACCAGAGAACTGTTGAGGAGACCGCGGGTGACCAGGACGTCCCTCAAGACCTGGCTCTGGCTATCGAGCGCAAGCAGGTGGAACTCCTCGACCGGCAGATCCCGGAGCCGAGCCTGAAACAGCCGGACCACATCTTCGGGCTCTCGAATGCGGGGCAGCGCCGCGCGGCTTTCGCGACTCAGCCGAGCGGCCAGCTCGAACGCGGCGAGCAGCCGGGCCGCTTTGGTGGGGCCGACGCCAGGCAAACGCAGCAGCTCGGCGGGGGGACGCGCAGCGAGCCGGCGCAGCGAGCCCTCGGCCGTGTCGAGGAGCCGGGCAGCAATGGCCACTACCGGCTCGCCGACACCGCCGGTGCCCAGCAGGACCGCGAGCAGCTCCACGGCGGTGAGTGCCGCCGGCCCCAGCGTCCACAGGCGCTCGCGCGGACGCTCGGCAGGTGCCAGGAGAGAACCGGTTGTCACCTCTTGAGCTTGGCGCGAACAAGCCAGTCGGAGGGTGCCGCTTCTCCGCGGTGCGGCGCCAATGGGTGCACGCCGACCGAGCGCACTGCGCCGCCGCTGCGAGTTGAGCTCAGTGGCCCGCCAGTTCGATGTCGCGGGAAGTGCAGCGGGGACGCCCGGGCGCGCCCTCCACGCCGACGCTGATCGCCACCAGATAGCGCCCCGGCTCGAGCCGGGTGAGGTCGAGGGCGACTGCTCGGCCGACCCCGCTGGCGCGCGGGTCAACGGCTTGACGCCACTGCACGGCGATGGCCGCCTTGCCGGCGGGCGCACACTCGGAATGGCCGAGCGGATCGGGGCGACCCTTGCGCCCGACTCTGGCGACACGGGCTTCGATAGCGAGCACGGCCCCGGCAGCCGGACGCTCGTACCACTCCCAGTAGATCCCGACGGGGCGGCCGGCCGGCAGCAACGGCCCGGTCAGAGCGGCTGCGGTGAGCGGCCCGACGGCGCCCGAGCTCGCCGCTTCCGGCCGCACCAGGAGGATGTCCGAGAGTGGGCTGGCGAGCCAGGCGATGGGGTCCGCGGTCGCGCTCCGCAGGCGCGCGGCCCAGCGGGAGGTCTCGTGAACCGCCTCGAGACTCACGATCGTCGGCGGATCGGGCGACACCACGGCCACGGCTCCGTGGGCAGCGGTCAGGCCCGGGCCCACGACCACCGGGCTCGCCGCATCGCTGCCCACGGCAAGGGCGACTCGGGGCACCTCCGCCAGCGTGGTATCGGTGCTGAGGTCGAAGCCGGCCACGGTGACGCTGGAGTCGCCTCGGTGGAACCGGGCGATCTGGGCCTGCTCGATGGTGGAGAACTCCGCGGCCCAGGTGGGGGCGTAGCGGCTCGAGGGGCGCTCCCGGAGGAGATCCCACGCCGGGGGCACGTCGTTCGAAGCGAAGAACCACCAACTCGGGCTGCGCTCGTGGCCCAGGGTGCCAACTCGCTCGTCGGTGGGCCGTCCCGAGGGCAGGCTCCAATACACCGGCCACCCATAGCGGAGGATCATTTCGCCGAGGTCGGGGCCCCAGCCCACGGTGTGGGGCGTGTCGGCGTTCTGGAGCAGGCGGACCATCACCTGGCGGGCATAGTGCTCGACCCGAAGGTCGTTGCCGGGCCGGGTGTAGAGCGGTCGTGCCAGCCACCAGATTCGGGCGTTTCTAGCCTCGCGAGCCTGGCACGAAAGCTTGTCGTACGAGCCCGCATCGTCTCCCAGCACGACGGAGAGATCGGTCCAGCGGCAACGCTCGTCGGCGGGCATGAGCTCGAGCGCCTCGGCGAAAAGCGAATCGGCGCGAGTATCCTCCTCCTGCGCGTGCAGGGCGAAGGCCTCGAGGGCCGTACACCACCAGCGATCCGCCAGGCACTCCCGGGCGGCCGCGACCGCCGCGCTCGGGCGCCCGTGCTCGACGAGATACCGTACCCGCTGACCGGCGATCCAGGGTTCGCGCGGGCTGGCGCGGGCGGCATCGGCGAGCACGTCAAGCAGACCGGCGCGCGCCTCATCGACCCGGGGCGGATCGGGCAGCGGCTCCTCGCGGGGCGGAGCGTACCAGTAGCAGAACCGTCCGATTTTTACGTCGCAGGGGCCGCGGCCATCGTCGGGATCGCGCGGGAGGTTCGCGCGACGCAGCTGCTCGAACTCCTGCTGCGCCTGACGCACCTGCTGCAGCACCGCCACGGAGTCAAACGACACCGCCCGCGCCGCAGTCTCGGACTGCGCGCGGGCGGGGCGCCCGCAAAGGGCCAGCGACAGCAGCGCGAGCGCGCCCTCTGCTACTGCCCGGCTCCGTGACACTTCTTGTACTTCTTGCCCGAGCCGCAGGGGCAGGGGTCGTTCCGCCCCACCGCCGGCACTGCCGTGGCCGTCCGGCCGACGGGGCCCAGACTACTGCTCACTGCCGCGGCCCCGCTCCGGACGGCGGCCGCCACCGACGGCGGCGCCGGGGCCCGCGGCGGCGGCCCCATGAACAGATCGTCGGGACCCTCCGGCTCGGGCGACGGTGGCGGCGGTGGCCGCATGGGCGGCGGCTGCTCCGTGCTTACCTGGACCTTGAGAAACCGCTCGGTGAACGTGGACTGGATGTCGCGCATCAAGTCCTCGAACATCTCGTAGGCTTCCTTCTTGTACTCGACCAGCGGATCCTTCTGGCCCCAGCCCCGATAGTGAATCGCGTTCCGGAGCTGGTCGAGGTCGTACAAGTGGTCTTTCCATTTCTCGTCCAGGACCGACAGCATCACCTGCGACAGTACCTGCGCGTCGACGTCGGGAATCCCGATCGCCCGGCCGAACTCCTGGAGGTAGTCGATCTTCCGAGAGAAGGTCGCGTCGCCCTCGGCGGTGGCGGCGGACACGACGGTCTCGAGGTCCGGCGTTGCCTTGGGATCGAGTACCGCCTCGGCGTTGACCAGATACTGCATGGTGAGCAGCTCGCGCAGTCCTCCGCGATCGTACTCCTCGGGCCGCTCGGCGTCGGTCAGGAATTCCCGGGTGGCGCGCTCGAGGGCGGCCTCGATCATCCGCCGT
Source organism: Gemmatimonadales bacterium (assembly GCA_044866195.1). Classification (GTDB taxonomy): domain Bacteria; phylum Gemmatimonadota; class Gemmatimonadetes; order Gemmatimonadales; family GWC2-71-9; genus DASQPE01. The sequence continues at coordinate 3,305 of JBIOTT010000059.1, read as the reverse complement.
GCCTCGGCCTTGAGCTCCTCACCCCGCTCCAGCGCAAAGAGCCGCAGCGAGTAGATCACCTCCCGCTGCTGGTTCATCACGTCGTCGTACTCGAGCAGCCGCTTGCGGGCCTGGAAGTTCTGCAACTCGACCCGCTGTTGCGCCTTGCCGATCGCGCTGGTGACGAGCCCGCCGGTGATGACCTCGCCCTCTTCGGCACCGCTCTTGTCCATCCAGCGGGCGATGCGGTCCGACCCGAACAGCCGCATCAGGTCGTCTTCGAGGGAGAGGAAGAAGATCGTCTGGCCCGGGTCGCCCTGGCGTCCGGAGCGGCCGCGCAGCTGGCGGTCGATCCGCCGCGACTCGTGCCGCTCGGTACCGATGATCTGGAGCCCGGCTTCCTCTTTGGTCAGGTCGAGCTCGGGATCGAGTTTGATGTCGGTGCCGCGGCCGGCCATGTTGGTCGCGATGGTGATGGCGCCGACCTTGCCCGCCTGGGAGACGATCTCCGCCTCCCGCTGGTGATACTTGGCGTTCAGCACCTCGTGCTTGAGGCCCCGGCGCTTGAGCATCTTGCTCAGCGTCTCGGACACGTCCACGTTGACCGTCCCGATCAGGATGGGCCAGCCGAGGGCGTGCAGCCGCTCCAGCTCGTCGAGGATGGCGTTGTACTTCTCCCGCCGGGTCTTGTAGATCCGGTCCTGCCGGTCGTTCCGCCGGACCGGCTTGTTGGTCGGGATGACGCTGACCTCGAGCTGGTAGATCGAGTAGAACTCGGTCTCCTCGGTCTCGGCCGTGCCGGTCATGCCCGCCAGCTTGTCGTACATCCGGAAGTAGTTCTGGATGGTGATCGTCGCGAAGGTCTGGGTCTCTCCCTTGACCTGGACGCCTTCCTTCGCCTCGACCGCCTGGTGCAGTCCGTCCGACCAGCGCCGGCCGTGCATGATCCGGCCGGTGAACTCGTCCACGATCAGCACCTGGCCGTCCTGTACGAGATAGTCCACTTCCTTCTCGTACAGCGCGTGGGCCTGGAGCAGCTTGTGGATGATGTGGAGCTTCTCGCTCTTGAGCGCGTACTCCGCCTCGATCTCCCGGCGGCGCGCGATGCGATCGTGAGGCGACAGCTCCGGGTCCTTGTCCAGCGCGTGCACCGCCTCCGAGATGTCCGGCACCAGGAACAGGGTCGGGTCCCCCGGCGACAGCGCCGTCGCGCCCTGGTCGGTCAGGTGGACCGAGTGGCCCCGCTCGTCCAGCACGAAGTAGAGGGTCTCCTCCAGGTCCCGCATCCGCTGCTGCTTCATCGGCAGCTTGCGATCGGCGATGGACTCGAGTTCCATCTTCTGGACCATCTGCTTCACGCCGGTCTCGTTCAGGACCTTGAGCAGCCGTTTGTTCTTGGGCATGCCCAGCTGGGCCTGATAGAGCCTGAGCGCCGCCTCGTCCCGCGCCTTGTTGTCGCCCTCGAGGAGCTTCTCGGCTTCGGCCAGGAGCGTGTTCACCACCCCCGTCTGCTTGCGGGCCAGTTCGGCCACCTGCCGATTGAACTGGGCGTATTTGTCGTCCTCCGCGTTGCCCACCGGCCCCGAGATGATGAGCGGCGTGCGCGCTTCGTCGATGAGGATCGAGTCGACCTCGTCGATGATGGCGTAAGCGTGCTCCCGCTGGACCCGCTGCTCCAGCGAGAAGACCATGTTGTCCCGCAGGTAGTCGAAGCCGAACTCGTTGTTGGTGCCGTAGGTGATGTCGGCGAGATAGGCAGCTCGCCGTTCCGGCGAGGACGGCTCGGTATCGTCCAGACAGGCGACGCTCACGCCCAGGTAGTTGAAGACGTGCCCCATCCACTGGGAGTCTCGCCGGGCCAGGTAGTTGTTGACGGTGACGAGATGGACCCCGCGGCCGGTCAGCGCATTGAGGTACAGCGGAAGGGTCGCGACCAGGGTCTTGCCCTCACCGGTCGCCATCTCGGCGATGCGCCCCTGATGGAGGACGATGCCGCCGATGAGCTGCACGTCGTAGGGCACCATGTCCCAGGTGAGCTCGTGACCAGTCACCATGACCTTGGTGCCCAGCAGCCGGCGGCAGGCCTCCCGCACGGTGGCGTAGGCCTCGGGCAGAAGCTCGTCCAGCGTGGCCCCCAGCTGCTTCTTCCACTGCTGTTCGAGCTCGTGAAACCGGTTCTCCAGCCGCTCCCGCTCGACCGGGTCGGCGCAGCCGTGCTTGGCCGCCCGGACCGTCTCGAGCTCGTTCTTGATCGCCCCGGTCTGCTCCGCGATCCGGTCCTTGAACCGCTGGGTCTGGGCCTTGAGCTCGGTTTCGCTGAACGACCCCAGCCGCTCCTCGTGGCCCTTGATCTGGTCCACGATGGGCTGGAGTCGCTTAAATTCCCGTTCGAACCGCGTTCCGAAGACCGCGGTCACCATCCGCTTGATCATCATGCCTCGTCCAAGTATAGCCGCTCCGCCGCGATGTAGCGCTCGACGGCGTCCGGCACCAGCCAGCGAACCGGCCGCCCGGCCCGAACCCGGGCCCGCACCTCGGTGGCGGAGATGTCGATCGCCGGCACGGCAACCGTGCGCCAGATGGCCGTCCCGGCTGCCGGGGCCGAGCCCGCCCGCGCAAAAGCGACGACCCGGGCCAGCCGGGGGATCTCTCCCGCCTCGCGCCAGGTCGCCAGCTCGGCGGCCGCATCGGCCCCCACCAGCAGCACGAAGTCGGTGGCCGGTTCCCGATTTCTGAGCGCCCGCAGCGTGTCGACGGTATACGACGGCCCCGGCCGGCTTAGCTCGATCCGTTCCACCCCAAACAACGGCTCCTTCCGGATGGCGAGCGCAACCATCTCCGCCCGCTGCTCGGGCGTCGCCCCGTGCGCTCCCTGTTTGAACGGCTGCTCGCGGGCGGGAACGAACCGTAGCGACTCGAGGCCGAGCGTTTCCAGAACGACCCGAGCGACGATCAGGTGGCCGTGGTGAATCGGATCGAACGACCCGCCGAGCAGGCCGACCATCGGGACGTCAGGAGGTTCCCGGCGGGGCCGGACAGGTTTGCGCCACCCCCGGAGCCTTGGAGTGGAACCGGCGCAGATAGCCGCAGGTTTCCTGCACGTCTTCCTTGTAGCCCAGCTTGTTGAAGGCCCCAACCAGCTTGATCCCGGCCTCCGGAGCGATGGATGCCCGGGGATAGTTCGCCAGCAGGTCCCGGAGGTAGAGAATCGCGGAGTCGTACGCCTTGAATCGGAGGTAGTAGAGCGCGGCCTTGTATTCCTTGATCGCGAACCACTCCTGCAGCGCGGCGACCCTTTTCTGCCCCCGCCCGGCCGCGGGCGTGCC
>JBIOTT010000058.1:0-7133 GCA_044866195.1 Gemmatimonadales bacterium | reverse complement strand
TCACTTCCGCACCCCACCCGACCGCACCTGGCGATGCTGCGTTCAGGAAGCCGCAGCCGCCTCGACCGGATAGATCGACACCCGCTGCCGGTTCTTGTCCTTGAACTCGAAGCGGACTACGCCGTCGACCAGGGCAAAGAGGGTATCGTCGTTGGCGCGGCGCACGTTCTTCCCGGGATGAAATTTGGTGCCGCGCTGGCGAACCAGGATGCTGCCCGCGGTCACGACCTCCCCGCCGTAGCGCTTGACGCCGAGGTACTGAGGGTTGCTGTTGCGGCCGTTGCGGCTCGAGCCAACGCCCTTCTTGTGTGCCATCTGCGCCTCAGCCGAGCGTGAGATCCGTCACCCGGACCTCGGTGAAGTGTTGCCGGTGTCCGGTCTTGCGACGGTAGTTCTTCCGCCGCTTGAACTTGAACACGTAGATCTTGGGTTCCTTGCCTTCGGCCAGCACCTCAGCGGTGACCGAGGCCCCCTTCACCAGCGGGGTGCCGGCGCGAATGGTCTGCCCGTCCGAGGAGAGCAGCACCTCGTCGAAGGTCAGCTTGGCACCCGCCGCGGCGTCGAGCCGGGGGAGCCGGAGCGTCTTGCCCTTTTCGGCGCGGAACTGTTTACCCGCGGTCCGGAAGATGGCGTACATGGGGTCCAATCCCAGATAGAGTCCGTCTTGAGCAGCCTGCAAACGTAGTCATGCGTTGGGCTTCCGGCAAGGGCGGGAGCAGGCGGGAGGCTCTTCATCCCTACTGCTCCCGCCTGCTCCCGTCCGCTCCCGCCCGCTCCCGCACTATGCCACCGCGTAGAGCTCTGTCACATCCCGTCCCGCGGGCCGGCTCATCAGCCGGAACTCGTCCAGCCGCATCATCGGGTCGTCCCGCAGCTCGATGTCGATGGCGGTCGTCTTCTGCAGCTGCTGGAGCAGCTTCGGCTCCTCTTCCAGCAGGTAGAGCGCGACCTCCGGATGCAACCGGACCGAGATCTGGTGCTCCCGGCGCTCGTGCCCCACCCGCTTGATGGCGCGCTCCAGCCGGCGAGCCACGACCTCCGGGGTGAACACCCGGCCCGATCCGGCGCAGGTGGGACACTCGGTGGTCATCGAGTGCCATAGCGATGGCCGCACCCGCTGGCGGGTCATCTCCACCAGCCCGAGCTCGGAAACCGCCAGGGCCTTGGTGCGGGCCCGGTCCCGGCCCAGATGGGTCCGCAGCTCCTGCAGCACTTTCTCGCGGTTGGCCCGCGACTCCATGTCGATGAAGTCGCAGACGATGATTCCGCCGATGTCGCGCAGCCGGATCTGCCGCGCGATCTCCCGCGCCGCTTCCAGATTGGTCCGGAGAATCGTCTTCTCCGGGTCCTTCTTGCCGATGTAGCGGCCGGTGTTCACGTCGATGGAGACCAGCGCCTCGGTCGGCTGAATGACGAGCGATCCGCCGGTGGGAAGCTCGCAGCGGGCTTTGAACAGATCGCGAATCTCGGATTCGATATCGAACTTGTCGAACAGAGGCGTGGCCTCGGCGTAGAGGTGCACCCGCTTCATCAGCTCGGGATCCACCTGGCTCAGGTACTGTTCGATCTCGTTGTAGAGCTCCCGCGAGTCGACCCACAAGGCGTCCACTTTGGAGCTGAACACGTCGCGGATCAGGCCGCGGGTCAGGCTGGTCTCGCGCTCGAGCAGCGCGGGTGCCCGCCGAACAAACGTTTTTTTACGATTGACCCGGCGCCAGCGTGCCAGGAGCGCGTCGATCTCGCGCCGGAAGTGCTCCTCGGTGACGCCTTCCGCCACCGTCCGCACGATGACCCCGCCGCTGTCCTTGGGAAGCAGCTTGCCCACCATCTCGCGCAGCTTGGCGCGCTGCTCCTTGCTCTCGATCTTCCGGCTGACGCCCACTTTGGACGCATACGGCATGTAGACGAGAAAGCGCCCGGGAAGGGAGATCTGAGCGGTGACCCGGCAGCCCTTGGTGCTGATGGGCTCCTTGGTCACCTGTACCGGCAGGGTCTGGCCCTTCTTGAGGATGTCGGAGATGTTCGGCAGGGCGCGGCGGGACCGGCGGTCTCCTTCGGCGTTTGCCTTCTCCCCATCGCCCTTATCGCGGTTTTTCCGTCGGCGGTCGCGCCCGCGCCATCCGCGGCGCTCTTCGGTGGCGGCCTCGGGATCCGGTGCCGGGTCGGCTTCGACCGCCTCGGCCTCCGCCGACTCCTCCTCCTCGCCCGGGTCCTCGTCCTCCTCGGGCTCGAGCAGGTCGGAGGCATGGAGAAACGCGCTCTTCTCCTGCCCGATGTCGACGAAGGCGGCTTGAATGCCGGGGAGAACGGCTTCGACTCGACCGAGATAGATGTCGCCGACCGTGCGTCGGTGGTCGGGGCGGTCGACCAGCAGCTCTGCCAGCCGGTCGTCTTCCAGGATAGCCACCCGGGTTTCCCGCTGGCTTCCGTTAATCAGAATTTCGCGCTTCAAGATGCAAACCCCGGCCGCAGGGCGGCGCCTGGAGCTGCGGCGGGCGTCACCGCGGCGCATCGTCAAACAGGAGATGCGGAACCAGTCCGCAGAGCCAGAACGCGCATTACCTGGGCAGCCGAACCAGCGGGGCCGGCCCCGAGCGCGCGTGAAAGCTGGCGGTAATTATATGAGGCGGAGTGACTTAGAGCAACAGACCTGGGCTAGTGCGCGATGTCCCCCAGGATTTGCCGCGCGATCACGATGCGCTGGATCTCGCTGGTGCCCTCGCCGATCTCGCAGACCTTCGCGTCTCGCATCATCCGCTCCACCGGGTAGTCGGTGGTGTAGCCGTATCCGCCGAAGATCTGCACCGCCTTTGTGGTTGCCCGCATGGCCAGCTCGGAGCAGAAGAGCTTGGCCATGGCTGCCTCCTTCTTGAACGGCTTTCCCTGCTGCTTGAGCCAGGCGGCGTGGTAGAGGAGGTGGGTGCCGGCTTCGATCTCCATCGCCATGTCGGCGAGCTGGAAACTCACCCCCTGGAAGCTGCCGATCGGCTTGCCGAACTGCTGGCGGACGCCGGCATACGCCAGGGCCTCTTCGTAGGCGCCCTCGGCGATCCCCAGCGAGAGCGCCGCGATCCCGATGCGTCCGCCGTCGAGCGTCTTGAGGAAGTTGGTGAACCCTTTCCCGTGCTCGCCGAGCACGTTCTCCTTGGGCACGACGGCGTCCTCGAAGATGAGCTCCCGCGTGTCGCTGGCACGCCAGCCCATCTTCTCCTCTTTCTTGCCGGCGCGGACGCCGCCGATCTTGGGCAGGTCGTCGCAATGGCCCACGCCAAGCGCCCGGCAGCGCTCGAGATCGACCGTGTCCTTGGTGACGATGAAGCTGGTGATGTCCCGCTTGTCCTCTCCCGTGCCGGTGCGCGCCGTGACCGAAAAGATCTCGCCCACCCCCGCGTGGGTGATGAAGACCTTCGCGCCGTTGAGGAGATAGTGATCGCCCCGGTCGATCGCCGTGGTCGCGGTGCCGCCCGCGTCGCTGCCGGCCCCCGCCTCGGTCAGTCCGAACCCGCCGAGCACCTGGCCGGACGCGAGCAGCGGGACGTACTTCCTCCGTTGCGCGTCGGTGCCGAACTCGACGATCGGCGAGGTGCCGAGATTGGTGTGGGCGCTGACCGTGAGCGCATGGCTGGCGTCGACCTTGGCCAGCTCGTGGAGGGTGATGTAGTAGGAGAGCTGGTCCAGCCCCGCACCGCCCAGGTCCTCGCTCCAGGGAACGCCGAGCAGCCCCAGCTCACCCATGGTCTTGACGTTCTCCCAGGGAAAGCTGCTGGTGCGGTCGAGCTCGCGGGCGACGGGGGCGACCTGGCCGCGAGCAAACTCGCGCACCATTTCGCGAACCTGGTGGTGATGCTCGGTGAAGTAGAGTGATGGATCCATAGGCTCAGGAGAGCGGGCGAGGGCCGGTATCGGGTGGCCGAAATATATACCCCGACTGGTGAGAAACCGCCCGCGCCAGACTCAGCGCAGCGCGCCGAGCAGGGTTGCGCCCAGCTGGTGGGCCAGCAGCGGACCGACGCCCGGCACGTTGGCAAGCGCAGCGCCGTCAGCCGGTGGACGGAGCGCCAGACGAACCAACGTTTCAGGCTCGAACAACATGCCGCCCCACGGGCCACGCCGTTGACCCACCGCCTCCTGCAGCCGCGCCAGCCGCTCGGCCGCTGGCCTGGCCAACCGGGGCGCAATCGACCTCTTCCCGCAGCGGTCGCAGCCGGCGCACTCCGGACTGCTCTCACCGAAATAGGCCAGCAGCCGGCTGCGGCGGCAGCGGTCGCTCCGCAGGTACGCTTCCATCACGGCGAGGCGCGCGGCGGCGCTGCGGCGCCGCGCCCGCACCACGCTCCAGTCGACCGGTCCCTGGTCGGGTCGCAACTCGGCACGCAGCCGCTCGACCGATGCCGCGACGGCGCTCGGCAGCTGCCGAAGCCGGGCCGGCTCACGCCAGGCTTGCTCGACCAGCGTGGAATCGGGAAAGGTGACGCCGAGCTGGCGCCGGTGAATGGCGCCATCGCTCGGATGCCAGAGAATCACGCAGCGGCTCGGGCGGCCATCCCGGCCGGCCCGTCCCGCTTCCTGATAGTAGGATTCCGGGGTGGGTGGAGCTGCCCAGTGCACCACGAGGCGGACGTCCGGCTTGTCAATACCCATACCGAACGCGCAGGTGGCCACGACCACGTCGAACGCGTCGGCTACAAAACCGGACAGCACGGCGGCGCGGCGCTCGGCTTCCAGGCCGGCGTGATAGCAGGCGGTCCGAAAGCCGGCCCGGCGAATGGCGGCGGCGAGTCGCTCGGTGGCTCGACGGGTTGGCGCGTACACCAGGGCGAGACCGCCGGCGGACCGCAGCAGTGCGAGCAGGCGTTCGAGCCGTTGCCGGTCGTCGCGCACCGGCAGCGCGCCGAACCACAGGTTGGCCCGGTCGAAGGACCCGACATGGATAGCGATGCGGCGCTGACCGCTGACTGCGCGTCCGAGTCCGAGCGCGCCGACGATATCGTCTCGGACGGTGGGCGTGGCGCTCCCGGTGAGGGCAATCGTTTGCGGCTCGCCGAGGAGATACCGCGCGCGGCGAAGCGCGCGGTAGCTGGGCCGGAAATCGTGACCCCACTCGCTGATGCAGTGAGCCTCATCGACCGCGAGCAGCGCGGGTGGGCCCGCGATCCGGCAGAGCCCTGCCGCTGTGCGGGCCAGCCGCTCGGGCGAGAGGTAGAGCAGCCGGAGCGACCGATCCGCCAGTATCGCAAGCACACCTGCCCGTTCCTCCGGAGCCAGAGCGCTGTGCAGCGCGGCGGCCCGAATTCCGCGCGTGCGGGCCGCGGTGACCTGATCCTGCATCAGCGAAACGAGCGGCGAAACGACGATTGTCAGGCCATCGAGCGCGAGCGCCGGCACCTGGAAGCAGATCGACTTGCCACCGCCGGTCGGCAGGACGGCGAGGACGTCGTCTCCGGCGAGCACGGAGCGGACGACGTCACGCTGGGCCCGACGAAAGGCCGGATAGCCGAAGTGGCGGAGCAGCAGGGCCTGGGCGTCGGCGAGCGAGGGCACCCGGCAAGGTGGCACTAGCCCGGTTGGATGGCGGGATCAGGCGGATGCGGCACGGCGCTGGAATGCGCCGAGCGGCCGGCTACGGTTGTTGCCTTCTACGGTTGAACCGGCTCGCCGGATCCTCCTGGATCGCCTCTACTGCGGGGTCGCAGCGGAGCTTGGCGACCAGACCCGACGAGAGCCCCACGGCAAAGCCCCGCTTATCCGGTTGGTAACCCGGAGTAGCGAGCTGGTACTTGGCCGCGAGCGCCTTGGCGACCTTGGCGGGGTCGCCTTCGCGGCTCGCCGGGACCACGATAAAGGCTTCGGGAATGGAGCCGGCCTCGAAGATGTACACCGGCGCCGGTGCGGCGCAGTGGGCGGTGAAGCCGAAGGCCTTGACCCGGGGAACCTGGCTGGGTGGAGGAGGCCCCAGGCTCACGAACCCGGCGTCGCGAGCGCTGCTGCGGACCAACCGCCCGTAGGAGACCCAGGCCACACCCGCCAGCACCAGCACCCCGAGAACGATGGCGCTGAGCCGCCAGGGGAAGCCACGGGCTACCGGGTTTCTCGCCCCGCACACCGGGCAGACGTCCATCCGGCCGCGGAGCTCGGTCTCACACTCCCGGCAGCGGACGGTCAGCATTCCGGGGGAGGTGGCCGAGAGCAGCGGCAGGCGCGGTTTCGCCTGCCGGACTGTAGGATGCCTGAGGCCGCATCTGGGGCATTGCACAGCGCCCGGACCGACCGGCTCTCCGCACTCCACACACGCCTTCAAGCTCATAACCGGGCCTCGACCTCGCACCCTCGAGAGCTTTCTGGGAGAGACCCCGACCTCGGATTTCCTTGGCTGGAAGCTCGCGCGAGGCGTCAGGTCCCGTCAATGCCGGCCCGCACTGGCGAACTCGTGTCGCATGAGGCGCGGAGAATTGCTGATTTGCGACAGAAAAGGCCCGGGATTGCCGCATCGCCCTAAATCGCACCCGCGCCCGGGGGGTAAAAAGAGGGGCCTCGGCGCTGCCGAGACCCCTCCCGAGGCTGGGGAGGCTCGACGTTGCCCCCTCAGGGTCCGGTGAACTTGAACCCGGCCGTGATGGGGATGAGCTGTGCGGACGCCGTGGATCCGTCCGCCCCAAACCCGGCACCAAAGACATTGTGGAACCGGCTTTCCAGGAACAGCAAGCCAGGGCCGAAATTGAGGTTGAGGCCGGCCCCTGCGTTCAGCCCGAATCGGGTGGAGCTGGAATCGAAGTGGCCCCGGAAGCTGTAGACGCCCGCACCGCCGATCACATAAGGCACTACCCGGGTGGTTCGGGTGCGACCGAACTCGTAGACCACGTTGGCCGTGCTGTTGAACTGCTGCCGGCCGGCGAAGCTGGCGGCGCCCATGCCGACCCGCTGGTAGGTCCCGTCCAGCTGAAAGCCGAGCGTGCCGCCGAACGGGCGGATCTGAAACAGCCCCATCCCCTGCCAGCCGGGGGAGAGTGAGGGACCCATATCACCCAGGCTGGCCTCGCGGGCGTCACCGACCGGAACCATGACGCTGCCACCAAAGCCGAACGTGAGTGGAGACTGCTGCTGGGCGCGGGCCAACCCGGCACCGAGTAGCAGGG
>JBIOTT010000057.1:0-9489 GCA_044866195.1 Gemmatimonadales bacterium | reverse complement strand
GCCGACGCCGCGATCACGATCCCCGAGCTCGGCCGGATCGCCGCCGAGACGCCGCCGCTGACCGTGCTGACCAGCAACCGCACCCGCGAGGTGCACGACGCGCTCAAGCGTCGCTGCCTGTATCACTGGATCGACTATCCCACCGCCGAGCGGGAGCTGGCCATCTTGCATGCCCGGCTCCCCAAGACGCCCGAGGCGCTGGCCCGCGAGGTGGTCGATTTCGTCCAGCGGCTCCGCTCGGCGGATCTGACCAAGGTCCCCGGTGTGGCGGAGACCCTCGACTGGGCAGCGGCGCTGATGGCGCTCGGCGCGCAGCAGCTTACCCCGGAGCAGGTGGACCAGACGCTGGGGGTGCTGCTCAAGTATCAGGAAGACGTCGTGACGACGCGCGGTGCCGCGGTGAGAACGATCCTGGACGAGAGCCGAGCGTTCAGGCGGGGCTGACCAGCGCGGGACCCAGCTCGAGCGCGAGCGGGTGGCCGCTGCCGGGGGATGCGATCAGGTGCACGTCGGCCAGCGAGCCGAGCACCAGATGGGCACTGGCAAGCGCCGCTGCCGGGTGGGTCGTGGTGAGCGCAACGACAGCCGTGCCCGCGGCGCGCGCCGCTTCAACGCCGGCCGGAGCATCTTCCAGAACGAGACAATCGGCGGGCGCGACGTGGAGCAGCTCTGCCGCGCGGAGGTACCCCTCGGGGCTCGGCTTGCCCTGACGGACGTCCTCGGCTGAGACCAACACCGCAGGCGGCGGGAGGCCAGCCCCGGCAAGCCGGGCCAAGGCGAAGCGACGTGCGCCTGAGGTGACGACAGCCCAGTGCCCGTCGGGCAGGGCGGCGAGCAGCTCGCGAGCCCCAGTGACGGCGGTGAGGGGCACCTCTTCCTCGAGAGCCCGCTCGCGGAATTGGGCCACCTCCGCCTCCGCATCGAGCTCCGGTGCGGCAAGAGAGATCGTCTCCACCGCCCGCCGTCCGTGACAAAAGCGAAGGAACGGAGCCGGGTCGAGTCCCTTGGCGGCGGCCCAGTCGCGCCACTGTCGCTCGATGTAGGCAGTCGAGTCGACCAGAACCCCATCGAGGTCGAACAGAATCGCGTTACAATCAATTCGCATCGTAGCTTTCGAACTACCTGCACTCGGGGGCATTTCGATCAGCCACCTACTCCAACCACGCTCAGGAGGGACGTATAGCGTCAGCCGCTGATGCGGTTCTGCCCGCGAACGCCGTGCTGTTTGGCCGGTTGCTCCGGCGTGCCGGCCTCGCCGTGGACCCGGCGCAAACCCGCCTGTTTCTGCAGGCTATGACGCTGCTGGGCCTGAGCCGAAAAGCGGACATCAAGGCAGCGGGGCGGGCGATCTACGTGGCGCGTGGCGAGGACCGTGCCATGTACGACACCGCATTCGAGCTTTTTTGGCGACGACGAGGCCCGGACGGCGAGGTCGGCAAGCGCTTGCCCAAGATGCGCCAGGGAGCCTTCGGTCACACCGGTCGACCTGTCGATTCGGCGGAGCGGGACGCCGGCGAGGTCGTGACCCCGCTTGCGATACGGGCCCCGAGCGAGCGAGAGCAGCTGCGCCAGGCCGACTTCGCGAGCCTCACGCCGGCGGAAGCGCGCGATGCGCAAGCAATGCTCGAGGCGCTTCGCCCCCGATTGGCACGGCGGCCGGCGCGCCGGCGCGCGATCGGTCCGCACGGGCATCGCCTGGCCGGTCGGCTCATGTTGCGCCGGGCATTGGCCACGGGCGGCGAGTCGCTGCACTGGCGCTGGCTCGAGCGTAGGGTGCGCCCGCGCCCGGTCGTGCTGATCTGCGACATCAGCGGGTCGATGGAGCGGTACAGCCGATTTCTCCTCCGGTTCGCCCATGCGCTCGACCGCAGCGGTGCGCCGGTCGAGGTCTTCGTGTTCGGCACGCGGCTCACCCGAATCACCCGCGAGCTCCGGGTGCGCAGCCCGGACCTGGCATTGCGGCGGGTGGCGGACAAAGTCGTGGACTGGAGCGGGGGGACCCGGATCGGCGAGAGCCTGCACACGTTGAATCGGAAATGGGTGCGGCGGACGATCCGGAGCGGGGCGATCGTGCTGATCGTTTCGGATGGATGGGAGCGGGGAGACCCCGCCCTGCTGGCGCGGGAAATGGCGGCGCTCAGGCGCTCGTGTCATCGGCTGCTCTGGCTCGACCCTTTGGCCAGCCAGCCCGGGTTCGCGCCCGTGACCGCGGGGCTCCGCGCCGCGCTTCCCCACACCGACGGTCTGGTGCCGTGCGCGACAATGGCGTCGCTGGAGATGCTGGCGGAGCGACTGGGACACTTAGAGAAGTAAGAAGTAAGAAGTAAGAAGTGAGGAGTAAGAAGTGAAAAAGCGCAAACCGTTACCGTTTGACTTGCCCGCCGCCCCCTTCTTACTTCTCACTTCTTAATTCTCACTTCTCACTGCGGTCATGCGCGACCTGCTCCCCGACTACGAACGCCTCTCCGCCACCGGCCGCCCGGTGGGCCGCGCGGTCGTGACCAGCGTGTGGGGCTCCGCCCCACGACCCGAGGGCGCCTGTCTGCTCGCCACCGCCGACGGTACCCTCGCCGGCTCGGTGTCCGGCGGGTGCGTGGAGAGCGCAACCGCTATGGAGATCGCGGAGGCGATGGCGCGCGGCACGCCGAAGCTGGTCACCTTCGGAGTGACCGACGAGCGAGCGTGGGAGGTCGGCCTCGCGTGCGGCGGGACCATCCGGGTCTTCGTCGAGCCCGTAGTCCGGCCGGAGATTCTCGAGACAGCGCGGGGAACCGGCGGTGGTGTGGTCGCCACCGTGATCGATGGCGAGGGTGTGGGGAGTGCGCTGGTGCTGCGTGACGATGGAACCGTGAGCGGCGCACTGCCACCGCACCTCGATCGTACTATCGTGCTGGAAGCGGCCCAAAAGGCGCTGGCCCGTGGCACCAGCACCACGCTCGAGGTCGCTGGAAGCGCTCCGGCCGCTAAGATCTTTCTGGAAGTGTTTCCCCGCCGCCCGACCCTGGTGATCTTCGGCGGCGTGCACATCGCCGCCGCGCTCGTCCCGCTGGCCAAATCACTCGGGTATCGAACCGTGGTCGCGGACGGGCGAGAGGCGTTTCTCTCGCGGGAGCGGTTTCCCGAGGCCGACGAGCTGGTGCTCGCCTGGCCCGAGGAGGCGTTCGCGAAGGTGGGGCTCGACCCCGCCACCTACGTCTGCGTGCTCTCGCACGATCCCAAGTTCGACGAGCCGGCGCTCGAGATCGCGCTGCGGTCGCCGGCCGCCTATATCGGTGCGATCGGCTCCCGGAAGACGCAGGCGAGCCGACGCGAGCGCCTCAAGGATGCCGGCTTTACCGAGGAGGAGCTGGGCCGCCTGCGCGGTCCCATCGGCCTCGACTTGGGCGGCCGGGAACCGGCTGAAACGGCGCTCGCTATCCTGGCGGAGATGACTGCGGTGAGGTATGGGGGGACGGGGCGGCCGTTAGGTACGGAGAAAGGGGGAAAGGGAGAAAGGGGGAAACGGGCTGACCGCTAAGCTCCCTTTCCCCCATTCTCCCCTTCTCCCTTTCCCGCTTTCGTCATTCATCACAGACCGGCACCCGCTCGCGCTCGGCCACCCGCCGCTGCGCTCTGGTCGCCGGGCGCCGCGGTACCGCGCCGGCCCAGATCACGCAGCTCTCTCCGGGCAGCAGATCGTAACTCGCCTCGGCGGCCCAGCCCTCGCTGTCGGCGAACAACATTCGCACCCGCACGCCCGGCTGCCATCCGAACTGCAGCGCCATCGGCTCGATCCGCCGGGCGTAGGTGTACTGCACCTTCCGGTACGCGTCCTGGGAGACAGCGAGCTGCATGAGGTTGGTCGGCATCATTGTCATGGCGTAGCGAGCCAACGTCTCATCCGGCGCCTCGTCCCCATAGAGGATGCTGGGGCCGAGCGAGTCGCTCTCGGTCCGGCCGTCGCAGTACACCCGGCCCGGCTTGCCCCAGTGGCGTGCCTCGGGCGTGATCGCGTCGGGCACGGATCCCACGTAGACCGAACAGTATTCACCGGGCGCGGCCGAGTCCCCGGCCAGAGCCGCCCAGCCCCATTTGTTTGCCCACACGACGCGCACCACGGTTCCCGGCGGCCGCTGGTAGTCGATGGCGCCTGGCTGGCCGGCATAGGTTCGCTTGAGCCGGAACATGCGGCCCTGGGCGTACTTGAATCGCTCGAGCGCAAGGCGAACGTCACCCTCGCGCATGTGCGCCGTCCGCATGGGCCGCTTCGCTAGCGCGGCGCCCTTGCGTTGCGCCGCGCTGACCCGGGTGCGGGCGCCCAGTCGCTCGGTCGACGCCTCGATGGGCGACACCACCGTCGTCCCTCTGCCGTTGGCCCGGGCCAACCCGCTGTCGGCCGGCGACGGAGCCGGCCGGGAGGCCGAGGTCCAGGGTGAACCGACCCAGCCGGCATCGAGCGAGCCGCGGTCGCCACCGCATCCCCATGCCAGCGCGGCAATAGCACTAACCGCCGCGGCCGTGCCTCTTCGTACTCCGACCATCCCGCCTCCTCACGCTCCACGCACCGGGCAATGCGCCCGGCTACGGCTGATCGGCCGTAGGGCCGTAAATGCTGGGCAGCGGTACGTTCTGCAGCCTCAAGTAGACCGTGAGCTGCCCGCGATGATGGATCATGTGGTTGAGCAGGAACGTGCGGAGCGCGGCCACCCGGGGGACGGTAAAGATGGTCTTGCCCCCTCGCTTGAGACTCCAGGGTACCAGGAGCTCGGCGTCGCCCCCAATCGCGGTGAGGGCCGCTCGGGCCTTGCCGACGTTGTCGTCCAGGCGGGCCAACATCTGGTCGGTGCTCTCGAATTTCGAGGCTACATACCGCTCGCCGTCCAGGGGCGCCGGGTCGAACGACTCCGACTCAAGAATCCGGGGTACAAACCTTGGTAGCTCAACGAGATGGATCGCCAACTCACCCAGCGAGCGTGACTTCGGATGAGGCTTCCAGTGAGCGCACGCTTCCGGTACCCGCGCCAGCAAGACACGGGTCGTCTCCATCTCGTGCTCGAATTCCGGAAGGATCGATTCCTTGATCGCCATCCTGGCCGTCTCTCGAGGTCGCCGCAATCTGTTGGGGGCTGTGGCCTTATCGTACAGCCACGGAACCATACGCGCCAGAGAGGCACGCGCGCGACACCTCTCAGGCCCGGCCTGCGGCAACACCCGGGAGGTCCAGGTCCTGCCGCTCGAGCTCCCGGTGGGCCCCATCGGGACGCCGCAACGACGCTGGCGCCTCGTGCCAGCCAGCCATGCTCAACACTTCCGCCGTCAATCGGTTCACGGCATCGGTCTCCACTCCTGCCGCCGCCGTCGCGGCGGCGAGATCCAGCCACACCAGCGCCTCTTCGTAGGCATAGCGTTGGCGGGCGGCGTCACTGGCCCGGAGCGAGGAGCGATAGGCCAGTGCCCGGTCACCCCCCAGCTCGGCGTGGCGCGCGATCTCTCCCGGCGTGCTGGCCGCGCCCTCGGTCTCGCTCAAGAGCTCGAGCGCACCCGCGACGGCCCGGTGGAGCTCACGCCGCCGCGAGGTCGTCAGCCCGTCTCGCACCACCCGTGCGATCACCGGATGAGCGCAGCGGTACATGCCGTTTTCCTCCTCCAGCAGATGGCGCTCGACCAACTCGTCCGCAATCGTCGCAGCGCGAAGCCGAGAGATTCCGTGCACGTGCGACAGCAGGCCGGTGCGGCAGCCGGTGGCCGCCACCGCGATCGTGATCAGTAAGTCGTGCAGGTCCGGAGGGAGCGATTCGATGCGCTCGGCGATCGCATCGTGGACGGTAGGGGACATCGACATGGCCCCGGTTTCCCCGGCCGCCGGCGCGACGAGCCATTCGCCGGATTCCGGATCTGCCATCAGCCAGCCCTGGGCGAACAGCGTCTTGAGCAGCTCGATCACGTAGAACGGATTGCCTTGGGTCACTTGGTGGAGCCGAGCCGCCAACCGGCGGCCGCCGGTGGGAACGGTCACGTGCCCCATCTCGCGAACCATCTGCCACAGCTCTTCCTCGCTGAGCGCCGCGAGCGTCACGATCGTCGCGCGCGGTTTCACCCGCAGCGCCCGGCAGAGGCGGGCAGCGGGTGCATCGCGCCGCAGCTCGCCCAACGTAAGCATGCCGCACCACAACACGGGCGCGTCCTCCAGGCGCCGCGTGAGGAAGTGGAGCAGGTTGCAGCTGTCGCCGTCGCACCACTGGAGATCGTCGATCGCCAGTGCGACCGGCTGCTCGGAAGCCACCGCGAGCAACACTTGCGCGACCGCCTCGAAGAGGCGCCATGCCTCGGCCGCAACCGGCGGTGGCGAGGCCTGAGGGAGACCGGGGAAGAGCTGGCGGAGCTCCGGCAGCAGCCGGGCCACCTCGGCCAGCCATTGAGGGTCGGTCCCCGAGAGCCCGGGCGCCGCGAGTGCGCCCCGGAGCGCCTCGACCACCGGCCCGTAAGGGACGCCCGCCCGGCCATCGTAGCCGCGGGTGCGAAGGACCGTGCCGGTCTCCGCGCCGACCCAGCGGAAGAACTCGTCGGCAAGCCGCGACTTGCCCACCCCAGCCTCGCCTTCGATGAGCACCACGCGCCCGGCGCCGCGCCTGACGCTGCGCCACGCCTTCTGCAGGGCCTCGAGCTCCTGCGTTCGGCCGACGAGCCCGCACTCGAAGGCCGGCGCCCGGACGTACCACTCGTCCGTGATCGGGCGGTTTGGCCGCCGCCCCGGATCGGCCTCGATCCGTCGCACCAGCTGGCCCAGGGCTCGGCTCGGGGCAGCGCCAAGCTCTGTCTGAAGCCGAGTCCGGAACTCGGCGAACCGGGCCAGCGCCGCCGTCCGGTCACCGGCCAGGTAGAGCGCCTCGATCAGCAGCCTGGCGGCTTCGTCGGAAAGGGGTTCCGCGGCAAGCCACCGGTTGGCGTGCCCAACCGCCTCTCGCCACTGCCAGCTGGCTATCGCCGCTCGGGTGAGCCCGCCCAGTACGTCCCGAAACCGCCGGAGCAGCTCATCCCGCTTGGCTGCCAACCACTCGTCGAAGGCGGGAGCGTTCCGGATGGTGAAGCCGCTCAGAAACCGGGTGACGTCGAATGCCGCCGCCGCGGCAAGGTCGCGGTCGGCGACAGCGAGGAATCGCCGCACGTCGCAATCGATCGTGCCATCGAGCTCAACCGAGTCGCGGGTGACTCGAAGCGCCGCTCCCACCACCTGGCGCACTTGCTTAACCGCCTGACGCAGCGAGGCCCTCGCAGCCGCGTCCGGATGTTCGCCCCAGAGCAGGGACGCGAGTCGTTCGCGCGGGTGCGGGCCGGGTTCGAGCGCCAGATAGGCCAGCAGCGCCAGCGGCTTGGCGCCGAGCGGAGGGCTCGGAAGCACCCCCTCCACCGCGACTGCGGGGGGGCCAAGCAACGTCAGGCTAGTGCCGGCCAAGCGGCGCTCCAATAGGGATGCCCGAACCTACGCCGGATTCACGCGGCGGCAAGGGATAATTCACGCTGCTTTCACGCTGCGATCTCAGATTCTCCGCGTCACTCGATCCAATTCGCCTGATCATGAAGTGCGGCGCGCCCGCGGCGCCGAAGCTCACTCACACGTAAGTCGTTGTCCACCAAGGAGCCAGCCATGTCGAGTTCCAAGGAGCAGGTCCGCATCCAGCTCACCCCGGAGCAGAAGGCGTTGGTGAAGAGTGCGACTGGGAAGGACGCCGAGGCGCTCGAGCTCAGCGTGACCGAACTGGAAGAGCGGATTGCCCCGATCATGTTCAAGTAGGTCCAACCCTGTTATCCCCATGATGGAGGCTGCAATGCCGAACCCCAAGGACCAGATCAAGATCCAGCTCACCCCCGAGCAGAAGGCCATGGTCAAGAACGCCACCGGGAAGGACGCCGAGGCGCTCGAGCTCAGCGTGACCGAACTGGAAGAGCGGATTGCGCCGTTCAAGGTGTGACGTGATCCTGTAGTGACCCAGGCTGGTCGCTGCAACGTGCGGGGCGTGTCGGGCGACCGGCACGCCCCGCGCGTCGCGTTTGCGGTACCGGTATGCCCTGGCGCCTCCCTCTACCCGCCAATAGCTTAAGCGCGTAGCGCTGTTCCCCCGGTCCCCGCTGCGGCGGGAAGGCGCCCCCACTCTGGACACATCGTCGCTTCAGGACCTGCCAGCCGCCGCCCCGGCGCCGGCCGAGGCGCTTCGCCGCGAGGTGGAGCGCCTTCGCCTGCTGCAACGAATCGGGCAGGAGTTCAACTCCAGCCTCGATTTCGACGAGCTTCTCCCGCGCGTCTTCAAGACGGTGCTCGACACCCTGGGCGCGGAGGGCGGGTCGCTCTGGATTGCCGAGGGCGACATGCTCCGCTGCCGCCTGGCCATGGGAGGCGCCAGCCAGCGGCTGGTCGGCGCCGAGATGCCGGTGGGGACGGGTTTCATCGGAGACGTAGCGCGAAAGCAGCGCACCACGGTGGTCACTCGGGCGATGGAGGATCCCCGATTCGACCCTGCAGTGGACACGGCGGGTGATGCGGCGACAACCGTGATGGCTTCCCCGATGATCGCACAGGGCGCGACTGTCGGCGCGATCCAGGTCACCGGCAAGCGCACCGGCGACGGCATCTTCGATCCGGGTGATCGGGAGCTGTTCGAGGGGCTCGCGGCCAGCGCGGCGATCGCTCTTCGTAATGCCCAGCTTCACACCGCGGACAAGCGGGCCCGCGATCTGGCCCTGCTGCTCGAGATCAGTCGCGAGATCACCGCCACGCTGGACGTCGACCGGGTGCTCCGGTCGGTGGTGAATCTGGCGGCCCGGGCGCTTCAGTTCGACCGCGGCGCGATTGCGCTCTACGACAAGGGCCGCTGCGATATCCGGGCGATCGCTGGCCAGGAGCAGGTCGATCCGGACGACCCTCGACTCCAGGACCTTGCGGTTCGCGCCGCGTGGGCCGCCGGACGAGGCCAGTCGTTCTACCTGTCCGACCGCAGCTCGCCGACTACTGACGCCGAGCGAACCTATCTCACCATCTTCGGGGAGGATCTCGAGAACGATGGGGTGCTTAGCGGGCTCTATCTCCCGCTCAGCGACGAAGAGGGAGTCGTAGGGATCCTGCTGTTCGAGGCCCACGCAGCGAACTTCGCGAGTGAAACCCAGCGTGAGCTCGCGACCATCCTCGCCAATCAGACCACCGTCGCTCTGCGAAACGCGCAGCTGTACGCGCAGGTCCCACTGGTCGATGCCTTCAGTGCGATCGCTCAACGGAAGCGGGCGTTTCTCGAGATCCCCCGGCGGAAGCGATGGCTCTTCGCCCTGGGCGCCGGGGTCGCGCTGGCAGCGCTCACCCTGATCCGCTGGCCCCTTCGGGTGAGCGGTGCCGACCCCGTGTTTCGACCCTCCGACCGAACCGATGTGCGATCGCTGGTGCCCGGAATCATCGAGCGGGTACTGGTGAGCGAAGGCTCAGCGGTGGTCCGGGGCGCGCCGGTTCTCGAGCTCCGGGATGCC
>JBIOTT010000056.1:0-30484 GCA_044866195.1 Gemmatimonadales bacterium | reverse complement strand
CGGCTGATGTCGTACTCCTCGTCGCTGTCCTGTTGCCACCCGTCGAGCCGGAGCCGCTGATCGAAGTAGCCCTTGATGTAGAAGAGCCCGACCCCCACGATCGGGACGCCGAGATCGGAAGCCGACTTGCAATGATCTCCCGCCAGCACGCCGAGGCCGCCGGAATAGATCGGGACCGAGGCGTGAAGCCCGAACTCGGCGCAGAAGTAGGCGACCGGGCCGTCGCTGTAGCCGGGATAGTGACGATTGAACCATGTGTCCGTAGTGGTCAACGCGTGGGCCATCCGGCCCACGACCTCATCGTACTGGCGCAGGAAATCCGTTTGGCTGGCCGCCGCAGCGACCCGGGCGGGATCAACCTGGCAGAGAAAATCGAGCGGGTTGTGGCGGACCCGGTGCCACAGGAGCGCGTCGATCGAGCGAAACAGCGCGCGTGCCTCGCGACTCCAGCTCCACCACAGGTTCATCGCGATGGTAGCCAGGCCCTCGATCCGGGCGGGAAGATAAGGGATGCGGGATTGCTGGGTCAGCATAGACGAGGGAAGCTAATCCAAAAGCGTGAACGGTAAACGGTGAACGGTGAACGGGGGTGGCGGGCGCGGGCCCGTTCACCGTTTACCGTTCACCGTTCGCGCAGTTAGGTCAGTGCACCAGCTTCTTGTAACGAATCCGGTGCGGCTGGTTCGCGTCTACGCCCTTCCGTCGCTTGAGATCGGCCGCGTAGTCCTGATAGTTGCCCTCGAACCAGACGACGTCGCTGTTGCCCTCGAACGCGAGGATGTGGGTGGCGATCCGGTCGAGGAACCAGCGATCGTGGCTGATCACCACCACGCAGCCGGCGAACCCCACCAGGGCTTCCTCCAGCGCGCGCAGCGTGTCCACGTCCAGGTCGTTGGTCGGCTCGTCCAGCAGCAGCACGTTGCCCCCGCTCTTGAGCAGCTTGGCCAGATGCACCCGGTTGCGCTCGCCCCCGGAGAGGTCTTTCACCCGCTTTTGCTGGTCGGAGCCCCGGAAGTTGAAGCCGGCGCAGTAGGCCCGGGCGTTCACCTGGCGCTTGCCAAATTGTAGGATGTCCTGTCCCCCGGAGATCTCTTGATAGACCGTCTTGTCGCCCTCCAGGGATTCGCGGCTCTGGTCGACGTAGGCGAGCTGGACCGTCTTGCCGACGACGAGCTCACCCGCATCGGGTGTCTCCTGTCCGATGATCATGCGGAAGAGCGTCGTTTTGCCCGCTCCGTTCGGCCCGATTACCCCGACGATCCCGCCGCGCGGCAGGGCAAAGCTCAGGCCCTCGAACAACAGCTTGTCGCCGTAGGCTTTGGTGAGGCTCTTGGCGACGACGACCTCGTCACCCAGGCGCTCCGGCACCGGAATCAGAATTTCGGCATTGCCCTCCGACTGCCGCTCGGCTTCAGCTCGCAGCTCTTCGTAACGGGTGATGCGTGCCTTGCTCTTGGCCTGCCGGGCCCGGGGCGCCATCCGAATCCACTCGAGCTCGTGCTCCAGGGTCTTCTGTCGGGCCGACGCCTGCCTTTCCTCCTGCGCCAAGCGCTGCTGCTTCTGCGCCAGCCAGGAAGAGTAGTTGCCCTCCCAGGGAATCCCCGCGCCCTGGTAGAGCTCGAGAATCCACTTGGCGACGTTGTCGAGGAAGTAGCGATCGTGGGTCACGGCCACGACGGTGCCGGCGAACTCGGCCAGGTACCGCTCCAGCCACCATACGCTCTCCGCGTCGAGATGATTGGTGGGCTCGTCCAGCAGCAGCATGTCCGGCTGGCCCAAGAGGACCTGGCAGAGTGCGACCCGTCGCCGCTCGCCCCCCGAGATCCTTTCGACGTCCGCGTCGCCGGGCGGCAGCCGCAGGGCATCCATCGCGAGATCGATCTTGTGGTCGAGCTCCCAGAGGCCGAGCGCGTCGATCCGCTCCTGGAGGTTGCCCTGTTTCTCGAGCAGCCGGTTCATCTCGTCCTCGGCCATCGGCTCGGCAAACTTCGCGCTCAGCTCCTCGAACTGGGTGAGCAGCGCTCGCTGTTCCGCGATGGCGACCTCGACGTTGCCGCGCACATCCTTGGACGGATCGAGCCGGGGCTCCTGCGGCAGATAGCCGATCTTGATGCCCGGGAGGGGACGCGCGTCTCCGGCGTAGTCCGCGTCCTCGCCCGCCATGATCCGGAGGAGCGTGGACTTCCCGGCGCCGTTGGCGCCCAGCACTCCGATCTTGGCTCCCGGGTAGAACGCGAGGTAGATCCCCTTGAGGATCTCTTTGTTGGGGGGCACGACCTTGCGGAGGTCGCGCATGGTAAAGATGTATTCGCCGGCCATAAGGGCGGGAAGATAAACCGTTCACCGCTGTTTCAACGCCAAAGGGCGCCCCGACGGGAGCGCCCTCGTTCGCTGCGGGTGACGACGACCTAGCTCAGATGCTTGTTGACCAGCTTGGTCATCTCGAACATGTTGACGACGTCCTTCTTGAAGATCGGACGGAGGGCTTCGTCGGCGTGGATGTTCCGCCGGTTCACTTTGTCCTGCAGGCCCTTCCGCTTGATGTACGCCCACAGCTTCTTGGTGACTTCGGTCCGAGGCAGCGCGCCCGAGCCGACCACTGCTGCGAGCTGCTCGCTGGGCCGCATGGCCTTCATGAACGCCGGATTGGGTTTCCGCTTTGCTGCCGTCCTCTTCTTCGCGGGCTTCTTGGCCGCCCGCCGCCTGGCGGTGGACTTCTTGGCCTTTCTGGACGACTTCTTCTTGGCTGCCATCGCGAGTCTCCCTGATGATGTGGAAACCGAGCGTGCCTCCGAAGGACCGAATCCGACGCCCATCAAAGTATGACGCTTTTCTCCCACGGCAATAGGGCGGGCCGCTCTCGGGGCCGCGCCGCGTAGCCGGGAACCGCCGACCGGAGCCATATTGTGACCGGTATGCCAGCCCCCGTCACCCTCACTCGGGCGGGTCTCCTGCTCCCCGCGGCTGGCGCGCTCGCGGTCATC
This sequence comes from Gemmatimonadales bacterium, assembly GCA_044866195.1. GTDB lineage: Bacteria > Gemmatimonadota > Gemmatimonadetes > Gemmatimonadales > GWC2-71-9 > DASQPE01. The sequence goes on along the minus strand of JBIOTT010000056.1, from coordinate 27,500 downwards.
GGCGCTCTCCTGACACGCACGAGGCCGGAGCCGCCGCGTCATGCGGAACTGCCGGTCTGCGCCCGCGACAATGGCGGGCTCACCGTGCCCGGAGGCTTCTGCGCCCTGGTGGTGGCGCACGATGCCGGCCCGGTGCGTCACCTCGTGGTCGCGCCCAACGGCGACATCTTCGTCAATCGCGAGCGGGGCGGCGTGCTCGCCCTGCGCGACACCTCGGGCGACGGCGTGGCTGACGTCACCCGGCAGTTCGGCCGGGGCGGTGGGACCGGCATCGCCCTGGAGCAGAATTTTTTGTACTACGCCACCAACGATGCGGTCTACCGGTATCCGTGGCGAGCGGGTCAGCTGGAGCCGCAGGGCGAGGCCGAGCCGATCGTGACCGGATTGCCGGACGGCGGAGACCACAACGCGAAGAGCATCGCGATCGGGCCGGGGGGTGCGCTGTTCGTCAACATCGGGTCCGCCACCAACAGCTGTCAGCAGCAGAATCGCGCTTCGCGCTCGCCCGGCCGCGACCCCTGCACCGAGCTCACGGCCCGGGCCGGGATCTGGCGGTTCGCAGCCGACCGGCGCAGTCAGCGGTTCGCAGATGGCGAGCGTTGGGCCACTGGCCTTCGCAACACCGTGGCGCTGGCGGCGGAGCCGGGGAGCGGAGCGCTCTACGGTGCGATCCATGGCCGGGACCAGCTGGCGGACAACTGGGGCTTTTCACCCGAGAAGAGCGCGGAGAACCCGGGCGAGGAGCTGGTACGGATCGAGCGGGGTGACGACTACGGGTGGCCCTATTGCTATTTCGACACGGACCTGAAACAGAAGGTGCTCGCGCCCGAGTACCGCGGTGAAGGCAAGCAGGTCGGCCGCTGCCCCGGGGTGAAGCCGCCGCTGGTGGCGTATCCGGGCCACTGGGCGCCGATGGCGATCGCGTTCGGCACGGCCAAGCAATTCGGCTCCGCCTACGCGAGCGGGGTCTTCGTCGCCTTTCACGGGTCCTGGAATCGGGCGCCGCTCCCCCAGGCGGGATACCGGGTGGTCTGGCAGCCGTTCAGCGGCGGACAACCGGCCGCAGAGTACCAGACCTTCGTGAGCGGAGCCAAGGGCTCCACCTCGATCCGGCCATCCGGTCTCGCGGTCGGCCCCGACGGATCGCTGTATCTCGCCGCCGACGAGAATCAAACCGTCTGGCGAATCGTGAACGCCGCCGGTGCCGAGCGCACCAAGGAGGGAACGTGACGCTTACCCGGTGGGCCGCCGCGGTCTTGCTGGTATCGGGCGCGAGCGCGCCGCCGGCCGCGGCTCAGAAGGAGCAGGGCCCGGTCGTCGGGCAACGGGCTCCCGAGTTTTCCCTCACTGGAGCCACCCGCGCGGGAGTGCAGCCTCGGCCAGTAAGGCTGCGTGACTTCAAGGGCAAAACGGTCGTACTTGCCTTTTTCTACCAGGCGCGCACCAAGGGCTGAACGGTGCAGATGAACGCGTACCGTGATCAGTACGCGACGCTGTTCCACGGAGGCAAGGATGTCGTGTTGCTCGCGATCAGCGCGGATTCGCCCCGTACCCTCGCTTCGTGGGCCAAGGACGCCGACTATCCGTTCACCTTCCTGTCCGACCCGGAGGGCGACGCCGGCAAGCTCTACGGCGCCTGGCAGCCTGATATCAAGCTGGACAACCGGAGGGTCTTCGTGATCGGGCCGGACGGCAAGGTCGCCTACAAGGCCACCCCGTTTCGGGAGGTCGATCCCACGGCCTACAAGGAGCTCGGCGCCGCGGTCGCTGCCGCGGCACCTCGCCCGGCGACGCCCTACTGAGCGAGCCGGCTCGCGGCAGGGGATCAGCGGGCGTAGAGAATCCGGGTGATGGCGTCCAGCGTCGGCTCGATTTCGATCGGGCGGTTGGCACCGGGCGGAGCAGGGTCGACCTCCCGGTGATAGTGCAGCAGGACCCCCGGGTCTTTGAGAACGTGACCGGTGAGCACGGCGACGACCCGATCGTTCGGCCGGATCCTCCCGGCGGCAACCAGCCGCTTGGTGCCCGCCACGCTGGCCGCGCTGGCCGGCTCGCAGCCCACACCCGCGGCATCTACTGCGGCCTTTGCCTCCAGGATCTCGGCGTCGCTCACGGCCAGCACGATACCGTTGGTTTCCCGGATCGCTTTCACCGCCCGGTCATAAGACGCCGGATCGCCGATCCTGATCGCCGTCGCCACGGTCTCCGCCTTCAGCCGGTGCCGCCTGGCAAAGCCCTCGCCAAAACTCCGCGCAAACGGCGCGGCTCCCTCGGCCTGTACCGCAGCCAGCCGCGGTAGCCGATCGATCAGGCCCCAGGTCTTCGCTTCCACCAGCGCCTTCCCGAACGCCGCGGTGTTGCCCAGGTTCCCGGCAGGGAGCACAATCCAGTCGGGCGGGTCCCAGCCCAGCTGCTCCAGCGCTTCCAGCACGATGGTCTTCTGGCCCTCCACCCGGAACGGATTGATCGAGTTGAGCAGATAGACTCCGAGCTGCTCGCTCGCCTGCTCCACCAGCTGCAGACAGTCGTCGAAATCTCCGCGCACCAGGAGCGTCTTCGCCCCGTACGCGAGCGACTGGGCCAGCTTGCCCAGCGCCACGTTGCCGGCCGGCACCAGCACCAGCGCCGGAATGCCTGCCTGGGCGGCGTAGGCAGCGAGCGAGGCGGACGTATTGCCGGTCGAAGCGCACGCGACCGCAGTCACGCCGATGCGCTTCGCCTGAGTAACGCCCACGGTCATGCCCCGGTCCTTGAACGAGCCCGTGGGGTTGTGACCTTCGTGCTTGAGCAGGAGACCGGTCGTCCCAGTCCAGCGGTCGAGCGCGGCCCGGTGGAGCAGCGGCGTGTTTCCCTCGGGGTGCGAGATGAGCTCGGTTGCCGAGGGCAGCACGATCTCCTGGAACCGCCACACTCCCGACGACGCGGCGCCGGCTCCGGTCCCTCGCCGCTCGGTAAACCGGCGCAGCAGCTCCTCTCGTCCCACGTGGGGAGGCCGGTGATCCACCTCCAGCAGGCCACCGCAGCGGGTACACCGGGTATGCGGATCGGTCTCCACCGCCTCGTTGCCACAGGCGATGCAAACCTGCCAGCTCTGCGGTCGCTCGATGCCGAGCCTCATGCCAGCACCCGGGCTCCGAGCCGGTCGACCTGGTCGACCCGCACCCGGGCGGTGATACCCGCCTCGGCATAGGCAGCGTGCATGGCCTCTGCCACCGCCTGGGCGCTAGTGTCGCCGCGCGCGAGCGCGAAGGCGGTGGGGCCGCTCCCCGAGATCGACGCGCCGAGCGCTCCGGCGCGAAGCGCGGCCTGCTTCGCGGCGCTGAATCCCGGCAGCAGCGATGCGCGGGCCGGCTCCGCGATGTGGTCGTCGAGCGCCCGTCCCAGCAGCGCGTAGTCGCCAGCAGCGAGTCCAGCCACCATCGCGGCGACCTGCGCCGCCTGCTGCAGCGCGGTGGCGAGCGGCAGCGTACGGGGAAGCACCGCACGGGCGTCCCTGGTGCGGAGCCGTTGATCGGGATGTACCAGGACCACGCGCAGCTCCTCAGGCACCGGGAGCTGCACCAGATCGGGGGGCTCGAGCCCGCGCACCAGAACGATCCCGCCCAACAGCGAGGGCGCCACGTTGTCCGGATGGCGGCCGGTCACCGCCGCCTCCGCCTCGAGACTGGCCGCAAAGAGCGTGATACGGTCGAGCGGGTTTCCCAGCAGGTGGTTGACGGCCACCGCCGCCGCGACCGCCGAGGCGGCGCTGCCGCCCTGGCCCCCCGCGAGAGGCAGGCCCTTGCGGACCGCGAGCGCGAGCCCGACGCCCGACACGGCGGCTCGGCAGAGCACTTCGCGCGCGGCGAGGGCGGCGGTATTGCGGCGCGGGTCGGAGGGGAGGTCGCGGTGCCCGGCGTTGCGCACTACGATCGCCCCGCCCTCGATCCGCTCGGCACTCACCTCGTCGCCGGCCCCTGCCACCGCCAGGCCGAGAATGTCCAGGCCCGGTCCCACGTTGCCGACCGAACCGGGCGCAAACGCCGTGCAGCGGAGCGGTGGCGCGCTCACGGGCCGGTGAGCTGGAGAATGTCGTTCAGCACGCCGGCGGCGGTGACGGCCGGACCGGCACCAGGCCCCGTGATGACCAGCGGATTCGACTTGTACCGCGCGGTGGTGAACACCACGGTGTTGTCCGCGCCCTTGAGCGCGGCGAGCGGGCTCGACCGGTCCACCTCGCGGAGCTCGACTGAGACCGACTGCCGGGTGACCGACGCGACGTAACGCAGCACCCGCCCGCGGGCCGCCGCGGCCCGAACCCGGCGTTCCCACTCGGCATCGAAGCGCTCGAGACCGTCCAGGAACTGCGCGAGCGGAAGGGCTCGCGCGGCGCGGGGCACCAACGACTCGACCTGCCGCGGCGAAAGCTCGCCCGAGAAGCCCAGGAGCCGGCCGAGAATGAGCGCCTTGCGGCCGACATCCATGCCCGAAAGGTCCTCCCGTGGATCCGGCTCGGTATAGCCATTTCGCATCGCGGCGCGGATCGTGTCGGAGAACTTGCGGCCGCGTCCGAGCTCGGTGACCAGGAAACCGAGCGTTCCGGAAAGGCAGCCCTCGATCCGGTCGACCCGGTCCCCCGACTCGATCAACTTGTAGTAAGTGTCGATCACCGGAAGTCCCGCGCCGACCGTCGTCTCGTGCCGGATCCGGCGCCCGTACGCCCGAGCGAGCTCCTGGAGCCGGGCGCTTTCGGCCCAGGGTCCCGCGAGCGGCAGCTTGTTCGACAGCACCAGGTCCATCCCGAATGCGAGGGCCTGCTCTAGCAGCTTGCCCGTGTGGGTGGCCGTGAGATCCACCAGTATGGGGCGGCGGAGTGCATGCCGGGCAATGAAGCCGATCGCTTCCTCTGGTGTCGCCGCGCGGCCACTGGCAGCCTTTGCCAGCGGCTGCCCCCGCTCCTTGGCGCCGACCAGCGCCGCCAGCCGCCCGTTCGCCAGCCCGCGATGCTCAAACACGAAGCCGCTCCGATCGATGATGCCGACGACCCGAAGCGCGAGCTTGGGCCGGCGAACCCGAGCCAGCAGTCCCGCCAGCATCCGTCCGATCTGACCGAACCCCAGCAGCACGATTTCGACCCGCTCGGGACGGGTGACGGTACCGCCGCCGATCCGAGCGAGTTGAAACGCGGCGTGGATCCGCCGCTGCGCCTCGGCCGCGCGGTCGCCCTCGATCACCACCGAAATGTTGAGCTCACTCGAGCCCTGGGCGATGGCGACCACGTTGATCCCGCCCGCCGAGAGCGCCGAGAACACGCCGGCCGCAACGCCGGGCGTGCCGGCCATGCCGAGGCCGACCACGGCAACGGTGGCCACGCCCCGGCGAACCTCGACCCCGTCGATCTCCCGCCGGTCGATCTCCTCGCCGAACTCCTCCAGCAGGGCCCGACGGGCTTCGTGCGCCGCCGGGTCGGGGACGCTGAAGCAGATCGAATGCTCGGAGGACGCCTGCGAAATCAGCGAGACCGAGAGCCGGCGTCGCTGCAGCGCGGCGAAGGTTCGCGCCGCGATGCCGGGAACGCCCAGCATGCCGTTGCCGGCTACGGTGACCAGGGCCTGGTGGGTCGCGGCCGAAAGCGCTTTGACCGGGAGCCTGGTCGCCGCCACCCGGTCCGACACCTCGGTGCCCGGCGACGCGGGGTCGCCGAAGGGGCGCACGTAGAGCGGGATTTTCCGCCCGGCGAGTGGGATGAGCGCGCGGGGATGGAGGACTTTGGCTCCGTAGTAGGCCAGCTCGGCCGCCTCCCGGGTATGCAGCGCGGGAATCACCCGGGCGTCGGGCACAACCTTGGGGTCGGCGGTGAGGAGTCCCGGCACGTCCTTCCACAGCGAGACCCGGCCGGCCCCGAGCGCGCGGCCGAGCAGGCTGGCGGTCAGATCGGAGCCGCCCCGGCCCAGGGTGGTAAGCTCACCCGCGGGCGAAGCTCCGAGGAAGCCGGGCACCACCGGCACCGCCCGCCGCGCGAGCAGGGGGCGCAGCGCCCGCCGGGCGGCGCGGTCGGTCCGTTCGTAGTCGGGCGACGCATGCCCGAAATGGGCATCCGTCCGGATGACCTCCATCGCGTCCACGTAGCGCGCGCGAACCCCGCGAGCCACCAGCGCAGCGGTGATCAGGCGGGCACTGAGCCGCTCGCCCCGGGCCACGATCACGTCGCTGGTACGTGGGGTGAGGTCGCGCAGCAGCCCGAGGCCCTCGGCCAGCGCAGTCAGCTCGGCGAACTGTTGGCCGATGTAGCTCAGGAGGGCGCTTCGCGCGGTGCCGGCAGGAAGGATCGCTCGGGCGGCCGCGGCGTGCCGCGCTCGAAGCAATCCGATGAGCTCCGCGACCGGCGCCGGCTCACCACGTGCCGCATGTGCGGCGATCGCCAGGAGCTGGTCGGTGGTCCCGGCCATGGCAGAAACCACCACGATCGTGGGTTCGGAGCGATGGCTGCGGACGATAGCGACCGCCTGGCCGATCGCGGCAGCGTCGGCCAGGGAGGCCCCGCCGAACTTGTGCACGTGCGGGGCGCGGCTCGATGGCGGCATGATCGCGGAGGATATACCGCGCGGCGCATAAAGTGCAACGGCGGCGGCGCCCGCCGGAACGTCAGCGGAAGCCGACGCCACCAGCCAGCTGTTTGACCAGCTCGCCGATCACGTTCTTCGCGTCGCCGAACAGCATCCAGGTCTTGTCAGAGAAGTACAGCTCGTTGTCGATGCCCGCGAAGCCAGGATTCTTGCTCCGTTTGATCGCGAATACGGTCCGGGCCCGATCGGCGTCGATGATCGGCATGCCGTAGATGGGACTGGTCTTTTCCGAGCGGGCGGCGGGGTTGACCACGTCGTTCGCGCCCACCACCAGCGCCACGTCGGCCTGGGGCATGTCCGGATTGATCTCGTCCATCTCGACCAGGTCGGTGTAGGGGATGTCAGCTTCTGCTAGCAGCACGTTCATGTGCCCGGGCATCCGGCCGGCCACCGGATGGATGGCGAACTTCACGGTGATGCCCCGCTTCTTCAGCTGGTCGTAGAGCTCCCGCACCTTGTGCTGCGCCTGCGCGACGGCCATGCCGTACCCCGGGATGATCACCACCAGGCTGGCTTGCTCCATGACCTGCCCCGCTCCCTCGATGGTTTCCGACTTGTAGACCTTGTGGTCTCCCCCGGCGGTGACCTGCTGCACCTGCCCGAACGCGCCGAAGAGCACGTTGGTGAACGAGCGGTTCATCGCCTTGCACATGATGATGGCGAGGATCAAGCCGCTGGAGCCGTCGAGCGCCCCCGCCGTGATCAGCAGCTTGTTGTCCAGCACGAACCCCATCGCGACCGCCGAGAGGCCGGCGTACGAGTTCAGGATCGCGATCACGGTCGGCATGTCGGCGCCGCCGATCGGAATGATCAACAGCACTCCGAACAGCACTGCGATCCCGATGATGACGGGAAAGAGCCGCGGGGCCCAGTCTGCGGTGGGGTGCAACACCAGGGCCACGCCCAGTCCGGTCGCCACCAGGAAGAGCCCGAGGTTGACGACGTTCTGCAGCGGATAGGTGACCGGCCGCTGGGGAATCCATTTCACTTCCTGCAGCTTCCCGGCGGCCATGAGGCTGCCGGTGAAGGTGAGATAGCCGAGGATGATCTCCGCGATGATTGCGACCATGCGGAACGGGGTGAGATTCCCGGGCCCCTCGGTCAGCCACAGGTAATACTTGGCGGTGCCGACCAGGCCGGCCGCCAGACCGCCGAACGCGTGCGACAGCGCGGTTCGCTGCGGCACCGCTGTCAGCGGGACCCGGGCGAGCGGCACGCCGACGATGAAGCCTGCCACGATCGCGAGGATGATCCAGCCGTGATGGATCACCTCCGGCTGGGCCCAGGTGACCACGATCGCGATGCCCATGGCCACTACCCCCGCCACTACCCCGCGGCGGGCCGTGCTCGGGGCGTTCATCCAGTGCAGCGCGAAGATGAACAGCGCTGTCGCGACGATATACGCGAGCTGCACGATCGCGTGGCTCATGCCCCATCTCCGGAGCCCGGCTTCCGCTCGGTCTTGAACATCTTCAGCATCCGATCGGTGATCAGGAACCCGCTCACAATGTTGGTCATCGACGCAAACAGCGCGATGGCGCCGAGCAGGCGGATCCGGGGCGGATAGTCAGCGCCGGTCACGATGATGGACCCGACCACCGCGATCGCGGAGATCGCGTTGGTGATGGACATGAGCGGCGTGTGGAGAAGCCGCGAGACTCGGCGGATCACGCCCAGGCCGATGAAGGTCGCCAGCACCAGGACGAACAGCTGGGACCAGAACTCCGCCGCCTGGGCCGGCGCGGCTTCGGTGGTCATGCGCCCTCCTTTTGCAAGGCTTCGCGGGTCTGCGCGTGCGTCACCTTGCCCTCGTGGGTGATCAGCGCGCCCTGCTGGATGTCGTCGCTCAGGTCGAGCCGGAACGCCTTGTCGGTGGTGAAGGCCTGCACGAACGCCGTCAGGTTCCGGGAAAACAGGAGGCTCGCATCGGACGGCATGGTCGCCGCCAGGTTGAGCGGGGCCAGGATGGTTACCCCTCCCACCCGGACCGTCTCACCCGGTCGCGACAGCTCGCAGTTGCCGCCCCCGTCGGCCGCGAGATCGACCACCACGGTCCCGGGCCTCATCGCCTTGACCATCTCCGCGCTGATGAGCTTGGGGGCGAACACTCCACCGATCAGCGCCGTCGAGATCACCGCGTCGGCCTGGGCGCACTGCTCCGCCAGCAGCTCCCGCTGGCGGCGGCGATCCTGTTCCGAGAGCTCCTTGGCGTAGCCGCCGCCGGCAGCCGCGCTCTCCGCCAGCTCGATTCCGACGTACCTCCCGCCTACGCTCTCGATCTGTTCCTTCACTTCCGGCCGCACATCGGTGGCTGACACGGTGGCCCCCAGCCGCCGCGCGGTGGCGATCGCCTGCAGACCCGCCACCGCTGCCCCGATCACGAACACCCGGGCGGGACGCACCATGCCGGCGGCGGTCATGAGCATGGGGAAGTACTTGGGCAGCTCGGTCGCGGCAAGCAGCGCTCCCTTGTAGCCCGCGATGCTGGCCATCGACGACAGGGTATCCATGGTCTGGGCGCGGGTGGTTCTGGGGATGGCGTCGGTGGAAAATGCGGTGACCCTTCCGGCCGCGAGTGCCCGTACTGCGGGCAGATTACGGAGTGGCATCAGGGAGCCGAGCAGGATGGTGCCCGGCTGCATCCAGGCCACCTCGTCGCGTCTGGAGCCGTCGGTCGCCGGCGGGTTGACCCGGAGGACGAGATCCGCCGACCCCACCATGGCAGCGCCGTCGGTCTCGATGTCGGCCCCGGCGTCACCGTAGGCGGAATCGGGAAACCCGGCCGCAGTGCCGGCCCCGGCCTCCACCACGATCTGGTAGCCGGCCTGCCGCAATTTCTTGCACGATTCGGGGACCAGTGCGACGCGTAGCTCGCGCGGCGCACTCTCCTTGGGAACAGCGATTCGCATCCGGGACTCCGGGGCTGCGGGAGAGGTCGGAGGACTAATCTTCACCGGGCGGGGTCGCGGTCAAGCCGATCCGGCCCGCGGACCCACAATGTGGGAAATTTGTGCAAATCATATCAGCACAGTAGTTTACGCTAAGCCATTGATTTTCCGCATGTTAGCGATTATATTCACCGTCTGATTCTGATGCGCCCCCCGCTCTGCGATCCCGCCCCCTGGGGTCCTGCTTCCCATAGGAGGTTCCTAGAGTGAGTGTGAAGCCACGTGCCAAGCGTCGCGCGGTGCGGCCGGCCCAGATCGCTCGCGCAGTGGATGAAGGCAGGGAAAGCCTCGATCTCTACCTCGATGAAATCAGCAGGGTGCCCCTCCTCAACCGGGACGAGGAGATGGAGTTGGCCCGCAAAGCATTCAAGGGGAGCGTCGCCGCGCAGGAACGGCTCGCCCGCCACAACGTGCGCTTCGTCGTATCGGTGGCCAAGAAGTTCCAGAATCGTGGGGTGCCGCTCGTCGACCTGATCGGCGAGGGGAACCTCGGCTTGATGACGGCGGCCCGGAAGTTCGATCCGGACCGGGGGGTGAAGTTCATCTCCTACGCTGTGTGGTGGATTCGCCAGGCGGTGCAGGCTGCCATTGCCCGTCACGGGCGCCCGGTTCGGGTGCCGCTCAACCGCACCGCCGATCTCAGTCGGCTGGGACGTACCACCACGCTCCTCAAAGACCGCCTGGGCCGGATGCCGACCACCGAGGAGCTGGCCCGGGCCACGGGGCTCACGGTCGAAGCCGTGCGCAGCTTGAGCGCCCTCAACTCCGAAGCGGTTCGGCTCGATCACCCTACCCGCGACGGCGAAGGGAACGAGAGAATCGAGCGCTTCTCCACCGGCGACCAGGAGAGCACCGACACCTCCGCCCTGGCCAACAGCCAGACCAGGGACATCGAGTTGGCGCTGGCCTCCCTGCCGCCGCGCGACGCCAAGGTGCTACGGCTCTACTTCGGCCTCGAAGACGGCAACAGCCGCACCCTCGAAGAGATCGGCCGCATGATGGGCGTGACCCGCGAGCGCATCCGCCAGCTGCGCGACCGGGCACTGCTCCGGCTGCGTGAGGGCGAAACCGGCGACCGGCTGCGGGATCTGGTCGCGTAGCTTCGCTGGCATCAGGAACTTAGAAGCCCTCCGCCGCTCGGAGGGCTTCTTTTGTTTTTGAACCGCAGAGGCGCAGAGGACGCGGAGAAAACAAGAACTGGTTGTTCTCTGCGCTCTCTGCGCCTCTGCGGTTCAAACTATTAGACGTTCAATCCTTCCCGTAGGAACTGCCGCAGCACCCGCTGCAGGATCCCCCCGTGCTGGTAGTACTCGAGCTCGACCGGTGAGTTGAGCCGCACCACGGCCGGGAACGTCGTCCGCTTGCCGGACGGATCGGTCGCCGTGACCTGGACCCGGCCGCCGGGCGCGAGGCCGGTGGCGATGCCGCTGATGTCGAAGGTCTCGAGGCCGATGAGGCCGAGCGTTTTCCGGTCGGCTCCGGGCTCGTAGGCGAGCGGCAGCACGCCCATGCCGACCAGGTTGCTGCGGTGGATTCGCTCGTAGCTCTCGGCAATCACCGCTTTGACACCGAGCAGGGCCGGACCCTTGGCGGCCCAGTCCCGGCTCGAGCCGGTGCCGTATTCCTTGCCGGTGAGGATGATCAGCGGAGTGCGCTCCGCGACATAGCGCATGGCGGCATCGTAGATCGAGATCACCTCGCCGCTCGGGAAGTGGACCGTCCAGTTCCCCTCCTTGTCGGGCACCAGCGCGTTCTTGATGCGGACATTGCCGAAGGTGCCCCGCATCATCACCTCGTGGTTGCCGCGTCGCGCGCCGAACGTGTTCCAATCGGTCTGCTCGACCGCGTGCTCCTGGAGGTATCGGGCTGCGGGTCCGTTCTTCGGGATCGACCCCGCCGGCGAGACGTGATCGGTCGTGACCGAGTCACCCAGGACCGCGAGCACTCGGGCCCCCATGACGTCCTGCAGCGGCGGCGGTTCGGGCGGGAGGTTCTGGAAGAAAGGCGGCTCCTGCACGTAGGTGCTCGCCGGATCCCAGGCGTAGCGGCTGCCTTCGGGTATGGGGAGCGCACGCCACACATCGTCTCCCTCGAATACCGAGCCGTATCGCTCCCGGAACAACGCCGGCTTGAGCGAGGCCGCCATCGCGTCGGCGATCTCCTTCGGGCTCGGCCAGATGTCCCGTAGGTACACCGGCTTCCCGTCCTTCCCGGTCCCCAGCGGCTCCCGGTCGAGATCGATATCGACCTGACCGGCTAGCGCGAACGCCACGACCAGCATGGGCGAAGCCAGGTAGTTGGCCCGCACCTGCGGGTGGACCCGGGCCTCGAAGTTCCGGTTACCGGAGAGCACGGCAGCGGTCACCAAGGCATGCTCGTCGATGGCCTGGGCGATCGGCTCGGGGAGCGGGCCCGAGTTCCCGATACAGGTGGTGCACCCGTAGCCGACCACGTTGAAGCGCAGCCGCTCGAGGTAGGGTAGAAGCCCCGATCCCTTGAGATACTCGGTTACCACGCGCGACCCCGGCGCCATGCTGCTTTTCACCCAGGGGCGGGTTTGAAGGCCTCGCTCGACCGCCTTCTTGGCCAGCAGGCCGGCACCGATCATCACCGATGGATTCGAGGTGTTGGTGCAGCTGGTGATGGCCGCGATGACGACCGATCCATCGTGGAGCTCGCATTCGTCGCCGTCGAGGAGCGGCTGAGCGACTAGGGGGCTCTCCTCGGACAAGGTGATGGTGCCGCCGCCGCCCTCGTTCACCCACCGCGAGTAGTTCGCCTGAGCCAGCTCGTGCCGCGCGGCCGGCGCCGCCGGGGTGAGGAGCTCCGGCAGCGAGAGCTGGAAGTTTCGCTTGAGCGAGGCGAGCGGCACCATGTCCTGAGGCCGCCGCGGGCCGGCGAGGGCGGGTGCGACAGTGGAGAGGTCGAGCGTCAAACTGTCGGTGAACACCGGATCGGGAGTGGCATCGGTTCGGAAGAGCTGCTGGTCCTTGCAGTAACCCTCCACCCGCTCGACCACGCTCCGGTCGCGGCCGGTGCGCTCCAGGTAACGGACCGTCTCCGCGTCCACCGGGAAGAAGCCCACCGTGGCGCCGTATTCGGGCGCCATGTTGGCGATGGTGGCGCGGTCGGCCAGACCCAGGGCCGAGAGGCCGGGGCCGTAGAACTCGACGAACTTGTCGACCACGCCCTTCTTCCGGAGGAGCTGGGTCACCGTGAGCACCAGATCGGTGGCCGTGGTACCGGGCGGCAGCTCTCCCACCAGCTTCATGCCGATGACGTCGGGAATCAGCATGAAGTAGGGTTGGCCCAACATGACGGCTTCGGCCTCGATGCCGCCGACCCCCCAGCCCAGGACGCCCAGCCCGTTGATCATCGTGGTGTGGGAGTCGGTGCCGACCAGCGTGTCCGGATACGCCGTCAGCTCGCCGAACTGCGACCGGAGTTGCACCACCGGTGCGAGGTACTCCAAGTTCACCTGATGCACGATTCCGGTGCCCGGCGGCACCACGCTGAAGTTCCGGAACGCTCGCTGGGCAAACTTGAGCAGCTGATAGCGCTCCCGGTTGCGCTGGAACTCCAGCTCCACGTTGCGCTGGAATGCGGCGCTGGTGCCGTAGTAGTCCACCTGTACCGAGTGATCGATGACCAGGTCGCAGGGAACGACCGGGTTGATGAGGTCCGGATCACCCTTCATCCGGGCCATCGCGTCCCGCATCGCGACCAGGTCGACCACGCAGGGCACCCCGGTGAAGTCCTGCAGGACGACCCGGGCAGGCATGAACGGGATCTCGCTTCGAGGACTCCCCCCGGGCGTCCACCCGGCGAGCTCGCGGACGTGTCCTTCGGTCACGACGCCCCGGCCGGCGTGGCGCAGCGCATTCTCCAGCAGCACCCGGATCGAGAACGGCAGGCGGTCGAGATCGGCGAGCCCCTGGCGGGCGAGCTCAGGGAGCCGATAGACGCTGGCGCGCTCGGGGCCCAGCTCGAGGGTGCCGCGGGTTCCCAATGGGTTGATGGTGGAGGCGGTCATCGGTCGATGGTCAGGGTAGATTGTTTGAGACTCGCAATGTAATAGGCGAACCAGTCTTCATGCCGCTTCCACCAATCCCCCACGCCATCAGCCGCGAAGCTGACGGAGTGCGCATCGAGTGGGACGCTGCGGGGCATACCTGGCTCTATCCCGCGCGCGCACTTCGCCTCGCGTGCCCGTGCGCGGGCTGCGTGGAGGAAATGACCGGCCGGGCGTTGCTGGATCCCGCCGCGATCGCCCCGGACGTCCACCCCGAGTCGCTGGAGCTGGTCGGGTCGTACGGACTCCGCATTCGCTGGAGTGACGGGCACGACACCGGCATCTACACCTTCGAACAGTTACGGAACAGCTGCGGCTGCCCTCGGTGCCGGCCGTCCTGAGGGACTGGTCAACCGTGGTACCCGGAGGTAACGTAGGCCGCTCTTCCCCCCGGATAGTTTCCTCGCGAGGTCGGCTATGATCGTGGGCCGGCGGTACTGGATTCTGATCTGGTACGGGATCCTGCTTCTGGGCATCCTGGGCTTGGGGGCATCGGCCCATTGGGGCCGGCGGACCCACTGGCGAAACGTCGACGAGGTACTCCGCGCCCTCGGCACGATCCTGGTGTCGATCGGCATGCTCATTCTCCTCTACCCGCTCCGCTGGTCCTATGCCGAGGTGCTCGGGGAGGTGCTGCTCGGGGTGGCACTGGTGGCCTTTGCAGCAGCCTTCATCCTCGGGCGTCAGGCCGAGCGCCAGCGGCAGCTGCGGCGTTCGGGTGAAACGCTGCGCCCGCCCGAGTAAGCGGTCTTGCGTCGCTAGGTAAACCCCCTCACTGTACAGACGGGCCGCGGGGCGCGGCGTCCGAGGCATCTGCTTCGGGCCGTCCCCCCGGAGCAGTCTGCCCGGGGTGACGCCGATCCTTCCTGCAACTAGGGGGGAAGGGCCATGGCTCGGTCCGAACTCTCGAAGGGCGACGAAGGCACCTACGTGGGGGCAATCGGTGCCGGCTGCGTGGCCCTGTGGTTTTTCTTCATCGACCTCATTCAAGGTCATCCGCTTCGCACACCCAGCGTGCTGGGTCAGGTGCTCCTCTTCGGACAGTCCAAGCCCGATATCACGCACGTCCAGTTCGCTGCGATCATCGCGTACACTGCGGTGCACTTCGCCGCTTTCCTCGCCTTCGGCATCGGGCTGGTCGCGCTAATTCGCTGGGCGGTCCGCGAGTCGGTGGTCCGCTACGCGATCCTGCAGGTGTTCCTGGTGTTTGAGGTGTTCTTCTACGGGCTTCTCTCGCTTGTGTCCGAAGCGACCCGCGAGCTCTTCCCCTTCTGGACGGTGCTTGGCGCCAACACCTTCGCGGCGCTCGCGATGGCGCTCTTCCTCTGGCGGCAGCACCCGGAGTTCCGCCAGTTGATCCGCGAGGTCCCGCTGGGCGCAGCCCCCCTGAAGTGAGAAGTCAGAGGTGAGAAGGCAGGAGGGGGGCTTCGTGCGGCTACGAAGCCCCCTTCTCACTTCTTACTTCTCACTTCTTACCGGTTTACTTTCCTTCCCGTCTCCCGCCGGCCGGGTCTTCTGCGCGCCGTCCTTCCCTGCATCGTCGCTTCGTCTCTCCTTCTCTCCGTTCCGCTAGCCGCGCAGCTCGAGCCGCCGTCCACCGGAGGGGTGGTGGCACTCGAGCACGAGCTTCGCATGCTGGGGCACTACAAGCGCGTGCTGGTGATTGGCGCGCACCCGGATGACGAAGATACCGAGCTGCTCACCGTGCTCGTGCGGGGTGAAGGCGCCGAGGCGGCCTATCTCTCGCTCGACCGCGGCGAGGGCGGGCAAAACGCCATCGGACCCGAGCTCGGCGAGGCGCTGGGGCTGCTCCGGACCGAAGAGCTCATGGCCGCGCGCCGGCTTGATGGGGCACGCCAGTTCTTCACCCGGGCCTACGATTTCGGGTTTTCCAAGTCGCTCGACGAAACCTGGACCCATTGGCCGCGCGACTCGGTGCTCAAGGACGTCGTCCGCATCGTGCGACGGTTCCGTCCGCAGATCGTGGTGTCGGTCTTCAGCGGCACGCCCAGAGATGGGCACGGGCAGCACCAGGCGGCGGGATGGGCCGCACAGGAAGCGTTTCGGATCGCGGGCGACGCCACCCGGTTCCCCGAGCTTGCTCGGGACCATCTGGCGCCGTGGACGCCGCTCAAGCTCTATCGCAGCACTCGCTTCGACAGCGCCGCCACCACCCTGGTGCTCCAGGGTGGTGTGCTCGATTCCGCGGTCGGCAAATCCTATCATCAGGTCGCGATGGCGAGCCGAAGCCTGCACCGCTCTCAGGACATGGGGCAGCTCCAGCGCATCGGGCCCTCGGTCGTCCGACTGGCGCTGGTCCAGGATCGCACCGGCCGCGGCGCGGATGGCTTGTGGGCGGGAATCGACACTACGCTCGCCGGGCTGGCGGGCGGACGCCGGAATCCCTCGGCGCCGTGGGACTCGGTGGCCCGGTTGATCGCCGATTACCGCCGGACCGGAGCGCCGCCGCTCACGGCGGCGCTCGATCGATTTGCGGCGGCTCTGCCGCAGAGCGAGTCGCAGGGGACGGTGCGGGTCGGCCGCGCGAGCGCCGAGCAGTGGGATCAACTCACCCGAATCCAGCGCGCGATCCAACTCGCGTCGGAGGTGGTGTGTGACGCGCTCGCAGACGATCAGCGCATCGTCCCCGGCCAAGTTGTCCACGTGAGCGTGTCCTGCTGGAACGCCGGCGCCCGGGCGGTGTCCCTCCCGCTGGTCACGATTCGCGGCAACGCCGACTGGCCCGGCATTCGGGAGTCGCGGGATGGTGCGAGGGTCGAGCCTGGCGCCGTGGCCAGCTGGACTCTCGATGTCACCATTCCCGACACCGCGATGCCCACCCGTCCCTACTTTCTCCGCACCGAGCGGCAGGGCGATCTCTACGTCTGGCCCGATGGCCCTGGGGATCTGCTGGGCGAGCCCTTCGAGGAGCCGCTGCTCACCGCCGAATCCGGGACCGAGGTGGAGCCGCGCGAGGTGACGTTCCGGTTTCGAGATCAGACCTCGGGCGAGGTGCGCCGGCCGCTCACCGTGGTTCCCCGAATCGACGTGAAGCTCGACCCCGACACGCTGGTGTGGCCCGCGGGCGGCCAGAGCGCGCGCCGCTTCAGCGTGACGCTGGTACACGGCGCCCGGGACACCACGGTCGGTACCCTGCGCCTGGTCGCGCCGCCTGGATGGACCGTCTCCCCGCCCAAACCGTTCAGGTTCACGCGGGAGGACGAGGCGCGCGCTTTCGTCTTCGAGGCCCGGCCGCCCGGCAGCGTGCGATCGGGGTCGTTTACGCTCCGGGCCGAGGCCCGTGATTTGGCTGGTGCTCGCTACGACGTCGGCGTCTACCCGGTCGACTATCCCCACGTCCGTCCGCGCAGCTTCACCCGGACCGCCGCCGCGGCGGTGCGGATCGCTCCGCTCGTGCTGCCCCGCCTCGCCCGGGTCGGGTACGTCCGCGGTGCGGCGGACCGGGTTCCCGAGGCGCTGCAGAGCGTCGGCCTGCCGGTCACGCTGCTGGACGGGGGGGCACTCGAGCGAAGCGATCTGGCGCGCTACGACGCGATCGTGATCGGGAGCCGAGCCTATGAGACCCAGCCGGCCCTGCAGCGGAACAACCGGCGGCTGCTCGAGTATGTGCGCGGCGGCGGGACCCTGCTGGTGCAGTATCAGCAGTACGCCTTTTTCTCGAGCGGCTATGCGCCCTACCCCATGACCGTGGCGGGACAAGCGCTCCGCCTCGAGGCCTCGCCGCGGGCTGGAACGGCCTCGCCGGCGCGTCCGGCCGGCCCGCCGGTGAGCCACGACCGCGTCACCGACGAGAAGGCCGCCGTTCAGCTGCTCCGACCGCGCGATCCGGTCTTTCGGACCCCCAACCGGATCGGGCCGGACGATTGGACCGGCTGGGTGCAGGAGCGCGGCCTCTACTTTGCCCGGAGCTGGGACCCGGCCTACCGTCCGCTGCTCGAGACCCACGACCCGGGAGAAGAGCGGCTGGAGGGCGGACTCCTGGTGACCCGAGTGGGAAAGGGCACCTACGTCTACACCGGGCTGAGTTTCTTCCGCCAGCTCCCGGCCGGGGTTCCCGGCGCCTATCGCCTGTTTGCCAACCTGCTCTCGCTCGCAAGACCCGCATCGCGGTGAAGCCGGCGAAAAGCATTCACCGCAGAGGCGCAGAGGACGCAGAGGCAACAACCAATTGTTGTTCCTCTGCGCTCTCTGCGCCTCTGCGGTTCAAACGGGGTGTGGCGGCGCTGTTGCTGGTGACCGCCTGCAGCGGAGATCCGCGCATGCCGCTGCTGCTCTACTCGCCCCATGGCCGAGACCAGCTCACGCTGCTGGAGCGCGAGTTCGAGCGGCGCCGCCCCGACATCGATGTCCGTTGGCTCGATATGGGCAGCCAGGAAATCCTGGATCGGCTGCGCTTCGAGCGGGTCAACCCTCAAGCGGACGTGTGGTTCGGCGGGCCTACCACGCTGTTCGATCGGGGCGTACAGGATTCCCTGCTCGCGCCCTACCGCCCGGCCTGGGCGGAACACGTTGGGCCTGACGGGGTCGGACCTGGCGACCTCTACTACCCGGTCTATCGCACGCCGGCCGTGATCGCCTTCAACAGCCGAGCCGTCCGCCGGTCCCAAGCCCCCAGGGACTGGGACGACGTGCTCGCTCCACGGTGGCATGACAAGGTGCTCATCCGGGACCCCATGGCGAGCGGTACGATGCGCGCCATTTGGGGGCTGATTCTGGTCCGAAGCATTCGGGCCACGGGGGATACCGCGGCCGGCATGGACTGGCTCCGGCGGCTGGACCGGCAAACCCGGGCCTATACCCTGAACCCGGCGGTGCTCGACGCCAAGCTGGCGCGCCAGGAGGGGGTCGTCACCTTGTGGGACCTGCCCGACATCCTGATCAGCCGGTCGAAGGGGCTGCCGTTCGACTACGTCTTTCCCCGGAGCGGGACGGTGGTAATCGATGACGCGATCGGGTTGGTCCGCGGCTGCCGCCACCCAGATGCTGCCAAAGTGTTCATCGACTTCGTGGGCAGTGTGGAGGGGCAGCTGCTCGCGGCGCGCAGAGTCTATCGGCTCCCCGCCCGTCGTGACCTCCCGCCCGACTCGGTGCCGGCATGGGTCGCCGAGGTGGAGCGGAGCATGGTCGTGGCTGAGATGGACTGGGGCCGACTCGCCCGGGACGGGGCGGGGTGGATGAGCTACTGGGATCGGCACGTACGCAGCACGGGCCGGCCGTGACCGCGTTTCTGCAGCTGGATCGGCTCACCAAGCGATTCGGCTCCGCCTTCGCCGTGAACGGCGTGTCGCTCACGATCATCCAGGGCGAGATCCTGGCGCTGTTGGGGCCGAGCGGCAGCGGCAAGACGACCACCCTCCGGCTGCTGGCCGGCTTCGAGATCCCCGACGCTGGCCGCGTCATCGTGGAGGGGGCCGACGTCACCCAGCAGCCCCCGGTCGCTCGACGCTTCGGGATGGTGTTCCAGCACTACGCCTTGTTTCCCCACCTCGACGTGGGCGAGAACGTCGGGTTCGGGCTCGAATCGATGGGCGTGAGAGCCGCCGAGCTCGAGCGCCGAGTCGGCCGCGCCCTCGAGCTGGTGGAGCTGGCCGGGTTCGAGCGGCGCCGCATCGCACATCTCTCCGGAGGCCAGCAGCAGCGGATCGCACTGGCGCGGGCGATTGCGCCGGAGCCTCGCGTGCTGTTGTTGGACGAGCCGCTCTCGAATCTGGACCCAGCACTCCGGGAACGGACCCGGCGCGAGCTGCACGACCTCATCCACCACATCGGTATCACCACCGTGCTGGTCACCCACGAGCAGGAAGAGGCATTCGAGCTGGGCGATCGGGTCGCGGTTCTGCGGGAGGGGCGGCTCGAGCAGGTGGGCACCCCGGACGAGCTCTATGCTGAACCGGCCAATCCCTTCGTCGCCGCGTTTGTGGGCCGAGCCTCCGCGCTGGAAGGAGTGATCCGGGAGCACGGGTCGGCCGGAACCTGGGTTCGGGTGGAGGGAGTGGATTGGGGGGTTCCGGCAGACGCCGGCGTGCAGCGCGGATTGGTGCCCGGTCAGCGGGTCACCGTTTTTGTGCGACCGGAGGCGCTGTGGATAGCGCGGCCCGAGCCCGGGTCGCTCGGCGCGATCGTCAAGGAGCGGCGCTTTGCGGGAGCGACCTCGCTGTTCCTGGTGGAGACCGATCTCGGTACCGTGCTCGAGGTGAGCGGGGCTGCGCGGGCCGCGTCGGTGGGCGAGCGGGTTGGCCTCGTTCCCAGTCGCCGCGCCAGCGGTGCCAGCGGAATCCACCTGTTTCCAGTCGAGGCGCCCGCATGACCCGCAGGGGCTCGCACGGGGGCCAGTTGCTTGCGCTCGCGTTGCTGGCGCTGATCGTCTGGCTGGTGGCGTATCCACTGATGCTGGTGCTGCTCGAGTCGGTGCACACCGCTGAGGGATGGACCCTGGAGTATGTCCGCCAGTTCGTCGGCCGCCCGACCGAATGGCGGGCGCTCTGGGGCAGCTGCTGGATCGCCGTGGCCAGCGTGGTTCTCTCCGGATCGATCGGCATCCCTCTGGCTGTGCTGGTGACGCGCTACGACTTTCCCGGACGGCGGGTCCTCGCGACGGTGATGGCGTTGCCTGCGGTGCTGCCGCCGCTGGTCGGCGTGGTCGCATTCCTGTTTCTCTACGGCGAATCCGGCTTTCTGGCCAGGGCGGTGCAGGCGCTGCTTCGATTGGATGAAGCGCCCTGGCGGCTGGAGGGGGCTGCGGCCATCCTCCTGGTCCACGCGTACTCGATGTACGTGTACTTCTATCTCTTCACCCGGGCCGGTCTGCTGTCGCTTGACGGCTCGATGCTGGAAGCGGCCGCAAGCCTGGGCGCCGGCCGCTGGCGTACGCTCCGTCGCGTCGTCCTCCCGGCCCTCCGCCCCGCTCTCGCGGGCGGAACTCTGCTCACCGCCATGACGGCGCTCGCCTCGTTCAGTGCGCCCTACGTGTTCGGCGGCGGGTTTCGGGTCATGACGACCCAGATTGTTTCGACCCGGCTGAACGGTGAAACGGCTCTGGCCATGGTGGAGACCGTCTCGCTCACGCTGCTCGCGCTGCTTGCCCTGTTCGCCTTCCGCGGCGCAGAGCGGGAGGCCGGGGGAAGCAAGGGGACGCCCCCCGCACCGCAGCCGGTCCGCCGCCCCTGGGTCCGGCGGGGCCTCACCGCCATTGCGTGGGGCTTGGCCGCCATTCTGCTGTTGCCCCACGTGACTCTACTGGTCGTCTCGTTCGTGCCGGTGGGCACCTGGACCACCGAGGCCATTCCGCCGGCCTGGACCCTCCAAAATTATGCCACGTTGGTGCGCGATCCGGTGCGGGTCCGCCCCCTGCTCAATAGCCTGTGGCTCGCCACGGCCGCCACCGCCGCTTCGGTGGCGCTCTCCCTGCTCGCCGGTGCATTGGTGGTCCGCCGGCGGGTGGCGGGCCGCCGGCTGCTCGAAGCGCTGCTGGCGCTGCCCTGGGCCGTTCCCGGCACGGTGTTCGCCATCGCGCTCGCCAGCGCGTTCAGCGTGCACGCACCCTGGTCCGGCCGGATTGTCCTCGTCGGGACGGTTTGGATCCTTCCGCTCGCGTACCTCGTACGGAACCTGCCCCTGACGAGCCGGGCCACGCTGGCCGGCTTCCGGGCTCTGGACCCATCACTGGACGAAGCGGCGGCGTCGCTCGGGGCCGGGCGCTGGCGGACCCTGTGGACGGTCACGGTTCCATTGCTTCGACCTGCGCTGGTCGCCGGCGCCACGCTGGCCTTCGCGACGGCGCTAGGAGATTTCGTGACATCGATTGTGCTGTACACATATGACACCCGTCCGATCTCGCTCGAGATTCTCTCCAGCCTGCGCCAGGCAGACGTCGGCGTGGCCGCCGCCTATGGGGTCGTTCTCATGGCCGTGAGCGCGGTCGTGTTCGCGGTCGGCGGCGCTCGAAGCGGCGGCGGGGTGGGGTGAGCCGGGCCGAATCCAACCACCAGTTGCGGCGGCTTGCCATGCTGATCGCCACCAGTCTGGTGGATATGATCGGCTTCGCGATCGTCTTGCCGCTCCTCCCGTTCTACGCCCTCAAGCTGCAGGCTACGCCCTCGCAGATCGGGCTCATCATCGCGGCGTTCTCCATCGCGCAGATACTCTCGGCCCCAGTGTGGGGCAGAGTATCGGATCGCTACGGCCGCCGTCCCGCGCTGCTGATCGGGCTGCTTGCATCGGCGGTAGCGTACATCGTCTTCGGGCTGGCCGACTCGCTCTGGCTCCTCTTCGTCTCGCGCCTTGTCCAGGGCGCCGGTGGGGGAACCACGGGCGTCGCCCAGGCCTACGTGGCCGACACCGTCGAGCCATCCCAGCGAGCCAAGGCGCTCGGCTGGCTCTCCGCGGCGACTGGCGCAGGCTTCATGGTAGGCCCGCTCCTCGGGTCGCTGGCATCGCATCTGGGCCAGACGGCGCCGGGGTTCATCGCGGCGGCGCTCTGCGTGCTCAATGCGGCGTGTGCCTGGAAATGGTTGCCCGAGTCGAAGCGCAAGGACGGCTCCGGCGCCATCCCGGTCCTCCGCAAGCCGGTCTGGCATTCGGCCGCGCAGGTCGTGGTCCACCCCGGGCGGCCCGCGTCGCGCCTGATCTGGATCTACGGCGTCGGCATGCTCGCGTTTTCCGTGCTTACGTCCGTCCTGGCACTGTACCTGGGGGCCGAGTTCGGCACCACCGAGCGCACCATCGGCAAGTGGTTCTTCTATATCGGCGGCCTCCAAGTGGTGATGCGGGTTTTTCTCCTGGGCCCGATCGTCGATCGGATCGGCGAGACCTGGGCGATGCGGGCCGGAACCGTAACGCTCGTGCTCGGGTTGTTTCTGTTCCCGCTTCCCAGCTCCGCCTGGCTCCTGGCCCTGATCGTACCCTGCGTTCCAATCGGGACCGCGCTGCTCTTTCCGGCCACGACCGCGCTCATCTCCCGCCATGTCTCGCGCTCCGAGTACGGAACCGTCATGGGCGTGGCGCAGACCTTCGCCGGCATCGCGCGGATCGTCGGGCCGATGCTGGCCACCGCAGCGTTCCAGCGGCTCGGCCACCCGGCGCCGTTTTATATCGCCGGCGGGATCGTGGCCCTGGTCGGCCTGCTGGCCTTCCAGGTGGAGGTCGAGCCGCCTACTCTCAAAGCCGTACCGGCGTCCGCGCCGGAATCTCCCGCATAAAAACCCAGGGGGCGGCTATGAGCGTCGAGGAGCGGCTCGATCGGCTCGAGCAGCGGCTCGAGGTGCTGGAGGCATTGATGCGAGACGTGCTCCGGGGGCGGAGCCCGAGCGTCGAGGCGCCGGCTTCGCGCCTCAGCGCTGTGAAACCAGCGGCGCCCGCACTCCCGCAGTCGCCACCGCCGCCTCCCGCGCGGCCGACACCGCCTCCGGCGAGCCGGACCCAGCCGAGCTTGCTCAACCCCGAGGAGTGGATCGGCCAGCGCGGCTTGCTCGCCGTCGGGGTGCTGGCGCTCATTCTCGCTGCGGGCTACCTGCTCAAGCTTTCCTTCGAGCGGGGCTGGATCTCGCCGTTCGTTCGCTGCGTGGGTGGCGTGATGGCGGGCGGAGTCGTCGGCGCCACCGGCTGGCGGCTGCTTGGCCGCTATCGCACCTACGGCGCGTCGCTGATCGGCTGTGGCGCCGCGATCATCTATCTCGCGGTCTGGGCCGCGGCCAAGCTGTACGGCCTCCTGCCGCCTGCAACCGGCATCGGAGGGCTGGCCCTGGTCTCCCTCGCGCTCGCGGCGATCGCCTATGCGATCGGGGTCGAGGCGCTGGGCACCACGGCCGCCCTCGGCGCCTTCGTCGCGCCACTCCTCCTCGGCAAGCGGGGAAATCCCGATGCTCTCCTGATCTATCTCGCTGCTGCCGGCCTGGCCTTGGGCTGGGTGGCCGCACAGAAGCGCTGGCGCACGACGGCAGCGGTGGTCGCCCTGAGCTTCTTCGGGCTCGGGTGGTCCGGCTCGGCCGACTCGCGGCATCCGCTGGGAGCGCTGGGCTATGCCATGTTCGGCGGCGCCGGCGGGATCTATCTGGGGCTGCGGGAGGGCTGGTGGGAGACGCGCTTCCTCGCGTTCTGGGGCGGTTGGGCGCTCCTCGCCACCGTGCACGACAAGCTCGATCCGGCGTGGCCAACCCTGATCGCGGGCGTTCTCCTCGCGGCACCGGTTTGGTGGTTCGGGCTCCGCTCGCGGGCCTGGCTGCCGCTACGGCTCATGTCGGCCGCCCCGGGAGACGGCTGGACCGTGGGCGAGATGCTCTACTTCTTCTCCACCCCGTTCCTCCTGGGCTGGGCCGTGCGCAGTCTGGCACCGGACGTTTTCGCGGCGGCGCGGGGACTGGCGGCCGCCGCCGTGGCCGTCCCCTATCTGGTCGCCGGCTATGTGCGGTGTCGGCCCCCGTTCGCGCTGGTCGGCGTAGCCGCGCTCGCCGTGGCGGCGCTCCAGCGCTGGTCCGGGGTTGAGGGGCCTGCGATTCTGCTGGGCTTGGCGGCGCTGTGGTCAGGGCTGGATCATGTGCTGGGGCGGTCCGACGGGCGCTGGTATGCGGCCGCCACCCTCGCCTTGGCGCTGGTGCAATTGCTGGGTGACGTGGCCGCTCGGCGGGGGTTCGACGACGCGGCGTTCGTCGGGCCATGGGCCCTCGTTCTCTGGCTCGGACTGACGCTGACGGCGGCACTCGCCGCCGGCCTCTGGCGGCGCGAACCGGCGACTGAGGCAAGCCGACTGGTTCCGCCTGCTCTCTGGATTGCGGCTGGGGCGCTCGCACTCTTCGGTGTCACCGGAGAGATCCGGCGGTTCTTCCGTCTCCGCGAGGGCGCGGTGGAGACGGCCCAGCTGGCGGCGGGGCTGGCGGTGAGCGCGTGGTGGCTCGTGTTTGCGGCCGCCCTGGTGGTGCTGGGCCTCCGGCGCCGGATGCGATCCGCCCGAGTGGGCGGGCTGGCGGTGGCCGGCCTCGCCGTGTTCAAGGTGATGGTCTTCGATCTCTCCTCGCTCGACGCGCTCTACCGGGTCGGCTCGGTCTTCATCCTCGGGCTCGTGTCACTGCTGCTGGCCTACCTGTATCACCGCCAGGCGCGGAACGCGAGGGTAGGCTGATGCCCGCTTGAATTGTGGGCTGGACGGCCCCATGATCAGCCCTTCTCCGATGCGGGATCGAGTGTGATTGTTTCGGCTCTACCCACGTCTCCCGGGGCCTTCGCCAAGGCGGGGTGGGAGGACATCGCGCCTTACTACGACGACTTGGCCGAGCGGCCGTTCGAGCCGGCCACGATCGAAGCCTGGCTCCAGGCGTGGTCCACGCTCGAGGAGCTGCTCAGCGAGGCGGCCGCGCGTGCGATGATTGCCTACACGATCGAGACCAGCGATGCCGAGAAAGAGGCCGATCACCTCCGGTTCTCGAGCGACATCCTGCCTAAGGCCGAAGAACGGAGCGTCGCGCTGGCCAAGCGACTGGTGGACTCGGGCTACAGTCGCCCGGACCTGGCGACGACCATCCAGCGCTTCCGCACCTCGATCGAGATCTTCCGCGAGGCCAACGTGCCGCTCTTTGCGGAAGTCGAGCAGCACTGCGCCACCTATCAGCGGCTTACCGGCTCGATGACCGCGGAGTGGGAAGGGGAGCAGCGGCCGCTGCCCCAGTTGTTGCCCTTTCTCAAGAGTCCCGACCGGGCAGTGCGAGAACGAGCCTGGCACGCCAGCACGGCGCCCTACCTTGAGCAGCGGGAGGCCATGGCGGGCCTGTTCGAGAAGATGTATGGGCTCAGGCAGCAGGCCGCCCGGAACGCGGGCTTCGCGAATTTCCGGGACTACATTTTCCCCGCCAAGTTCCGCTTCGATTACACGCCCGCCGACTGCGAGCGCTTCCATGAGGCGGTGGAACGGACCGTCGTGCCGGCAGTCGGCCGCCTGCTCGCCTACCGGCGCCAGCGACTCGGCGTGGATCGGCTTCGGCCCTGGGACCTGCAGGTCGATCCCTACCGCGAACAGCCCACTCGCCCCTTCCATACCGCCGACGAGCTGGTCAGCAAGGCACGCTGTGTCTTCGAACGGGTCGCCCCGGAGCTGGGCCGCGAGTTCCAGGCGATGATCGATCACCGCTTGCTCGATCTCGAGAGCCGCAAGGGCAAGGCGCCGGGAGGCTACTGTGAGACGCTCCACTTTCAGGGGCGCCCGTTCATCTTCCTGAACGCGGTCGGCCTGGTGGACGACGTCAACACCCTGCTGCACGAGGCTGGCCACGCGTTCCACGCGTTCGCATCCCACCACCAGCCATTCGTCTGGCAGCGGCACCCGGGCTCGGAAGCAGCCGAGCTGGCGTCAATGTCGATGGAGCTCCTGGCCGCGCCGCATCTGCTGGCTCCCACCGGGTACTTCACGCCGGAGGAGGCTCGCTCCGCCGCGCTCGAGCATCTCGAGGACATTCTGATCGCGCTGGGGCACATCGCGTCGGTCGACGCGTTCCAGCATTGGATCTACACCAGCGGCGAGGGCGACCGGGCGGAAGCGCGAGACCGCGCCTGGCTCGCGATCCGGTCCCGATTCGAGCGGGAGATCGATTGGGAGGGGCTCGAAGAGCAGCGCGTCGCCCGCTGGTACCGCCAGCTCCACGTATTTCTCTACCCGTTCTACTACATCGAATACGGGATCGCTCAGCTCGGCGCTCTCCAGGTGTGGCGGAACAGCCTGACCGATCCGGTGGGAGCGGTGACGCGCTATCGCCAGGCCCTCGGGCTCGGTGCCACCCGCCCGCTGCCCGAGATCTATCGTGCCGCTGGAGCCGAGCTCTCGTTCGATACCGGATTGATGAGCGAGCTGGTGGGGTTGGTAGAAACGCGGATCGAAGCCCTGCGAAAGGAGCTCCCGGAGGCGGGGCGCGACTAGCCGCGGAGGTTGCTTCCGGACGGCGGGGCGGCAAGATTCCCCCGTCCTCAAGGGAGCAGCGGATGGCCAAGGAAGAAGGCATCGAAATGGAAGGTGTCGTGACCGAAGTCCTGCCGGACCGGAACTATCGGGTCCTGCTGGAGAACGGTCACGAGGTTCTGGCCTACGCGGCCGGGAAGATGAGCAAGTTCAAGATCCGCGTTCTGGAAGGCGACCGGGTGAGCGTCGTGCTCTCTCCGTACGACCTGACGCGCGGCCGTGTCATCTACCGCCACAAGTAGCCGCGCTCCTTGCGAAACGACGACGGGCCGCTCTGGCGAGCGGCCCGTCGTGTTTGCTGCGCCTGGGCGCCCTATTTCGCTTTGGTGACGTTCTCGGCGGCGGGCCCCTTCGCACCCTGCACGATGTCGAACTCGACCCTCTCACCCTCCGCGAGGCTGCGGAACCCGTCCATTTTGATCGCGGTGTGATGGACGAAGCAATCCTTGTCCCCGTTTTCCGGAGTAATGAATCCGAAGCCCTTCGCGTCGTTGAACCACTTGACCGTGCCGATGATGCGAGCCATTGCGACCACTCCGTGTTGGTTGACTGCCTCGGCGATCGGAGAGGTCCGCCGCGCCGAGCTCTTGTGAACACAGGCCTGTCCTGAGTCACAAAAAGACGAAAAGACCCGAGGGCGATCAGCCCGGGCCTTCAGGGTGCTGTGATTTAGTCGTCTGTTGGGAACAAGGACACGCCAAGCCAGAAATTCGCGGTGTTAAATATGTGTCGGGGCGGCCCTGCGTCAAGGGTGTCATATCTTGAGCCACCGCGCAGCGACTCGGGCCAGGTCACCCCCCGCGCGCCGAGGGGTCCCCGCGGCCCGGCTCACCGCCTGAAGGAACTCCGCCGCCGAGGGATAGCGGCTCTCGACCTCCGCTCGCATAGCCCGCTCCAGCACCTCCCAGAGCGCTTCC
>JBIOTT010000055.1:0-2066 GCA_044866195.1 Gemmatimonadales bacterium | reverse complement strand
CGCCGAGAGCGGTCGCTGGCGCCGGTTGTTCGGCCACCCTCTCGAACGACGAAACGCACGTAGCTACGCGGGTTTCGGAGCTAATGGGCGATACTGGGCTCGAACCAGTGACCTCCGCCTTGTCGAGCAGTCTGACGCTCGGCCCGAAATGGCGCTGTACCGCGGCGCAAAGCCGAATGTAGAGCCAAGCGCGTGCCGCGCTATGTCGTTCTATACCCCCTCGTTTGCGGGCGATGGTGGGGATTGTTCCGGCCATCCCCACAATCAATGCCGTGCTCACGCTGCCCATCCTGAGGGCCGCTGCACGATGGTCTGGAGTGCGTGGCGCCGGCGAGCTCGCAGAACAGCGCGGCGAGCTTCTCCGGCGTGTGGCGGGACAGCCACCACCGCCGCTCGCCTCGGGCGCGATGGCGAATCGCCCGCGGGACTAACGCCGACCGCTCGCGGCTCCCGCTTCGCCAGCCTGAGCAGCAGCCCGCCGACGCCAGCTCACTGTCGCGTTGGACGGTGCGACGCGATGTCGCACGAAACGAGAGAACTACCGATTGGAGGATCAGCGGATGTGATGTTGAGCGTGTAGTTCCAGGTCCGTGCTCGACGGCCTGTCCCCGCCCTTGACGTGCGTCGTCGGCTCCTGGTCGGCGGGGTGCGGAAGCATCAGGGGGAAGCCCAAGCGGCTGCTCGTTCCATCCGGGCGCAGCAGGCGAGGGGAAGACCGGACGGGTGAATGCGGTGAATCCTCGGTGATGCCTCGTGAAGCGACCTCCGCCTGATGGGATGTGCTGGCGGGGAGAAGGGACTGGCCGTTGAGAAGCGGCAGGCGCCGGTCGAGCACGTCCCTCGGCCGGGATGAGTACCGCCGTCCCCGGGGTATAGAGGGCACCCACCCCGGTCGCAGCTCGTTCGTGCGGAACGCGGTAACCCCGTCGAGGTCCGGCGCGCCGTGTGCGTGGCCGGTAAGCCGACCGTGAGGAGGGCCCAATCCCTCGGCGGGCATCGGATGACCGAGAAGCGAATGCCGGCGGCCGAAAGGCGACGGGAAACCGCAGCGCGAAGGTCGGCTCCTCCAGCCGACGGCTTCGGATAACCGGCCGGATACCGGGCCTTGTGTCCGGGCGCGAAAGCGCGCTGACGCGGTCGGGTGAGCCTGTGGGGAGGAAGATGACCGAAGCACCGGAACCCGAGGACAAGTTGGACGCCGCGACAGTTGTTGCGGTGAACGGACTAGAGGACGCGCCCTTCGACTGGCACGCCATTGATTGGCGGCGGGTCGAGGACGACGTACGGCGGCTGCGGCAGCGGATCTTCACGGCGTCGAAGGCGGGTGACCTCGCAAGGGTCCGCAACCTGCAGAAGTTGATGATGAGGTCGCGCGCGAACACGCTTCAGAGCGTGCAGCGGGTGACCGAGCGCAACGCCGGTCGTCTGACGGCGGGCGTCGACGGTGAGGTGGTGCTCCCCCCGGAGGCCAAAGCGAAGCTGGCCGACAGGGTGCACCAGATGACTGAGCCGTTCAAGGCCATGCCCGTCAGGCGCGCGTACATCCCGAAGAGGGGCAGCAGCACCAAGCGCCGACCATTAGGAATCCCCGTGATCGCCGACCGGTGCCATCAGGCACGGGTCGTCAACGCGCTGGAACCCGAGTGGGAGGCTAGGTTCGAGCCGAGGTCCTATGGATTTCGGCCCGGCCGTGGTTGCCATGACGCGATCCAGGCTGTCTACGAGGTCGTCAAGGGCAGACGCCCGAAACGCCTGTGGGTGCTGGACGCAGATTTGGCATCGGCATTCGACCTCATCGGTCACGACCACATTCAGACGATGCTCGGCACGTTCCCCGCCAAGGGAATGGTCCGAGCGTGGCTGAAGGCTGGCGTGGTCGAACAAGGTCGGCTTCACCGCACGGAGGACGGCGTTCCTCAAGGCGGTGTCGTCAGCCCGCTGCTGTTAAACGTCGCCCTGCACGGGATGGAGCAGGCCGCCGGAGCCCGTTACGCCACCAACGGCCGTGGCCGGTACGTGGCGATGCCGGGCTGCCCGGTGCTGATCAGGTATGCCGATGATTTCGT
>JBIOTT010000054.1:0-5060 GCA_044866195.1 Gemmatimonadales bacterium | reverse complement strand
GCACGGCCGCGAGCGCTTGATCCGAACCGGGCCGAGCTCGCCGGGTGCCGGTGCGGCCGTGGTCGAGGGAGATCCGGTCGTCGGGGACACCGAGCTCGGTTAGGCGCTGGCACTGGGCGGTGAGGTCTTGCTCGTCGGTGGAGCAGCGGGCATTAGCTCTGCAGTTTCAGCGTGTCTCGTGAGAGTGAAGTTTCTTCCTCGTGCGAGTGTTAGCTCTTGCTCTGTCTCGTGTCTCATTCCAAGTTCGTCCCGTGATCCTGCACTACTTCAGTTCCACTGGGTGGGAGGAGTGGGGCCTGGCCGCCCGGCCGCTCATCCGGGAGACCATGCCCGTCCTCATCGACGAGGACCTCTGCTTCGAGGACGCCGAAGGGCCGCGTCCAACGACGGTGATGAATCTGTGGCTCCGGGAGTTGCCGGTCAGCGGGGCGCCGTCGCCGAAGTCCTGGCAGACGTACGCCCAGGTGGTCAAGGGCTGGGCGGAGTTCCTCGATGCCTGCCGGATCCCAGTCTTCGCCGACCGGCAACGGCTGCGTACTGCCTTGTCGCTGTATGCCGAGTACCGGCTGTCCGGGCCGCTGGAGGTGCGGCTGAGCCCGGCGAGCTGGAATCTGACGGTCAAGACATTGTCGGCCTTCTACCGGTGGGCGGCGGCCGAGGAGTACGCGCCGACGGTCCCGTTCTCCTACGTACGGCAGTCGATGACCCGCCCGGACGGCGCGCGGGTGGAGGTCACCAGGAACCTGGCGACGGTACGTACGGGCAACGCGCACGCGACGCGGCAGTATCTGGAGAAGCCGTACGCGGACCTGCTGATGCACGCCCTGGCGGGCAACGACCCGGCGGGCGAGCGCGATGCCGTGTTCCGGGGGCGGGAGACCGGCCGCAACGCGGCCGTGATCGGGCTGGCGCTGTCCAGCGGGCTGCGGTCACATGAGTTCAGGCATCTGACGGTCTATGAAGTGCCGCCGCTGCCGCGCCGCCGCACGGCGGTACCGGTGCTGCTGGTGCTCGCACCGCCGACGGCGAAGGGAAGAAGGGGCCGCTCGACGTGGATCGACTACGACGACCTGGCCCAGGTCCACGACTACATCGGCTGGGAGCGGGCCGCGGCGACAGAGGGCTCACGCTGGCGGCCCCGTGATCCGCTGTTCGTCGAGGCGCCGACGCATGACGGCGCGCTCATCAACGGGACCCGAAGGCGCTGGCACTCCCTCACGCCGCCGGAGCGGCTGCGGCTGGTGGCGCCCGGCGGGGGCAGCGCCCTGCTGGCGGTGCAGTCCGGCGGGAAGCCGTTCGTCGACTGGGCGACCGTCCTGCGCCGGACCGCGCAGCGGGTCCGGGACCGCTACGAGCCGTCCTTTCCGCATGTTCATCCCCATGTCACCAGGCACACGTTCGCGATGGCGACGTTGGAGCGGCTGGTGCGCGGCTACTACCAGCAGGCCGCCCAGCTGGTCGTGGACACGGGCGGCGATGACGCCCTGGCGCTCTACCTGACCAAGGCCGATCCCCTGCTGGTGCTGCGTGACCTGTTGGGGCATACCAGTGCCGCCACGACTCAGGCGTATCTGCATCTGCTTGACACCCAGCGGATCTACCGGGACGCCTACGCGGCCGCAGAAGGAGTCCCGCGCGTGGATGCCGCGGCGGTCGCCGAGTTCGAGGACGGGCTCTGATGCCCGCCGAGATCCAGCAGCCCCTGGCGGTGCTGTTCACCCTGCCAGACGGCGTCATCCACCATGGGGAACTGCACGATCTGCCGAACCAGCAGCTCGCCGCGGACCTGGCCGTGGGGCTGGTGGCGGCCACGCACCCGCACGGGCCGATCCGCACCCGTTCGGTGGCCAGGCAGTACATGACGACGATGCGCCGGATGGCGCGCGACCTCGACGCCTGGGGTGTCAGGGGCGGCCTCGCCGATCTGACCCCGACCACGCTGGTGCAGTACTGGCTGACCTGCGACTACCACCGCGAACGGCGCGTCCGCGTGGTGCTGAACGCCTTCCAGGACACGGCCGGAGGGCTGGATCCGGGCATCTGCCGCCACCTGGCAGGACGGCGGATCAACAAGACCGGGAAGAGCCAGCCCAACCGGCCCTACAGCGACGGCGAGTGGCAGCGCCTCGAAGCCGCCTGCACCGAGCAGATCGCGGCCGCCCGCCGCGCCCACCGCCAGGCGCTGGAGGCAGCCGAGCGTGGCACCGACCCGTCCGTTCACGGAGTCACCTTCGACAATCTCGCTTGGCTCTGGCTCAACGCGGGCCCTGCGGAGGCGAGAAGGGTCATCGAGCGGCTCGAAACGGTTCACCCAGATATAGGCCGAGCACAGATCACGGCGGTCGAAACGGCGCTGTTCCCGGTCACGGACACGGCATTCGCCTACCTCACGCTGTTCGCGATGCGCACGGGCATCGTCCCTGACGGCATCGACGCGCTGAGACTCGACGACATCACCCGGACCTCGGCGAACACGGTCCTGCTCTCCTATCGGAAGGGACGCACCGGGGGCGAGGCGCTCAACCTGCCCCGCGATGCCGTGCGGCTGCTGGACCGCTGGCTGCAACACTCGAACCCGCTGCGCGAGCACGCCGGAGAGTTGGCCGGGCAGCTATGGATCCATGTGGGGCGTGACGGGCCGGGAGCCAGGCAGGGCAAGGTCTTCGCGCGGCCCCGCAGCCAGAGCCGGCGCCGGGCCTGGATGGAATCCTCCGGCGTGCTCGGCGACGACGGACGGCCGCTGCCGGTTCACGGCGGCCGGGTCACGGCCACCTACCACCACCGACGCGACCGTACGGCCTGGACCGGCCGCACGACGATCGACCCCAACCACAGCGCACGCGTCGAGGGGGATCACTACCTCAGCTCCCACACCCCGGCCCAGCTGGACGCTCTTGAGGGCGTCATCGAACAAGCCCAGGGCGACGTGCGCCGCAAGGCCGCCCCGCCGATCGTGATCAGCACTGAGGATGCTGCCGCGTTCGCCGCGAGCTTTCCTCGCCTGGTCGAGGATGCCGGGCTGGATGCGGTGACCATCCAGGCCCTGCTCTCCGGCGAGCAGGACGTGTTCGTCGCCGCCTGCGCCAGCCCGCTGAACAGCCCGCACGCTCCGGCGGGGACCTTGTGCCCGGCCCGGCCGTGGGTGTGTCTGCTGTGTCCGCTCGCCGCGTTCGCGCCCCGCCACCTGCCCAACCTGCTCCGGCTCAAGGAGTACTTCTCCCGGCAGGCCCAGCAGATGACCACCGGGCAGTTCCTGCGGATCTTCGGTCCGTACCCGGCCCGGCTGGACGAGGACATCCTGCCCCGGTTCGGCCCGGCCGCCATCGACGCCGCCACCCGGCAGAGCGCCGAGTCCGCCGCCTTCCTGCCCCTGCACCTGGAGGAACAGCCCCGGTGACGACCGTCCACGCCGCCGCCCCGGCCCTTGCCGGACGGCACCCCTTCCACGGGCTGCCGGTCATCGAGAGCGCCGGCCTGCGGCGCCACCCCGGCAGCCCAAGGCCCGTCTTCGATCAGGACGTATGGGATCTGACCGGTCTCGCCGACGCCCCGGCGGTGATGAGTACACACCGCAAGATCCTCGACTTCACGGCCATCGCCAACCCCCGTTGGAGGAAGGTCGCCCGCGAGTATCTGATGGCACGGCTTGCCCCGCTCCATCCGAACGTGGCCACTTTGCCGCAGGCGTTCCGTGTCCCGTTGAACCCGAACTCGCTCTGGTCCGAGCTCAAGCACCTGGCCCTGTGGTTCAACCACCTCACCACCATCGGCGTCACGTCGCTGTCGCAGGTCCGCCAGCACCACTGCGACACTTACCTCGCCACGGTCTCGCGGAGCACCACCGATCCCGACCGGCTGCTGTCGCCCGCGACCACGGTGGCGATGGTCCGCATCCCGCAGTTCCTCGCTCTCTACACAGAGATCCTCAGCGACCACTACCGGCCCGGGTTCACTCCATGGCCGGGCCACAGCGCGGACGAGGTCACCGGATACGTACGCAGCGACGAAAACCGGGTGCCGCCGGTCCCAGACACGCTACTGCGGCCCTTGCTGGCGAACTGCCTGTACTTGCTGGAGACCGTCGGCCCGCCGCTGGCGGCCGAAGCCGCCGCAGCACGCGCCTCCGACCAGCGCGAGGCCGCCTCGCGGCGGGGCCTGCTCGTCGGCGAGATCGACGGCCTGCGCGAGGCCATCGAGCGGCGACGCGAGAGGGGGAGCCCGGCCTCGCACGCCCATGCAGCGACCGTGAGCAAGCGGTTGAAGAGCGGCTGGAGCCCGGATGATCCGCTCCTGCACATGGCCTGGCACCCGTTCGTCGTCGAGACCGCGGGCGCCATGGGCCACCGCCGGGACCTGGAGACTCTCCGCCCTGAGCTGGAACGCTGGGTGAGTGAGTGCGGCCTGCAGCAGCCCTGCTGCCGGGATGCGGCTGTGGTGCCCCGCCATGATGACGGTGAACCGGTGCCCTGGGCCCTGCCGATGGCCCGGCACCAACTGGACGCCACGGTCTATGCCGTCACCTCAGCCGCTTACTTCCTCACCTCGGCGCTGTCCGGGATGCGCGCCTCCGAGCTGGCGGAACTGACGAGCGGATGCCGACGACACGAGCAGCGGCCGGGCGGCGGCAGCCGCTACCGGCTTGTCTCCCGCCGCATCAAGGGCGAGGCGTTCGGCGGGGCCGAGGACGCCTGGCTAGTCATCGAGGACGTGCACCAGGCCATCGGCATGGTCGAGATCCTCACCGGCGTAGCCTCAGGCCAGCGGCTGTTCGCCAAGGCGTCCAACAACAGCAACCGCCGCTACACAGCCCTTCGTTCATGGGTGAACGGCGAACACGGCCAGCGGCTCGGACTGGAGCTCATCCCCGACGGACCGGTCAACCCCCGAGCCCTGCGGCGCACGCTCGCGATGGCCATCGCCCAGCGCCCGCACGGCCTGATGGCCACGAAACTGCACCTCAAACACGTCAGCGTCGCCACAGCCGAGGGCTATGCCGCCCGCCCCGGCGGCCACCAGGCCGCCTTCGCCGCCGAGGTCGCAGCCGAGGAAGAAGCCGAACA
>JBIOTT010000053.1:0-15702 GCA_044866195.1 Gemmatimonadales bacterium | reverse complement strand
GTTCGACCTCGTCATCAAGAACGGCCGCATCATCGACGGTACCGGCTCTCCCTGGTATTCGGGCGATGTGGGCATCCAGGCCGGCCACATCGCCGCAATCGGTCGACTTGGCGCGGTCACGGCGAAGCAGGTCGTCGATGCGCACGGGCTGGTCATCGCGCCCGGGTTCATCGACATGCTGGGCCAGTCGGAGCTCACCATCCTGGTCAACCCGCACCTCCCCTCGAAGATCTTCCAGGGCATCACCACCGAGATCACCGGCGAGGGCGGCTCGGCGGCGCCGCTCAACGACGAGATCATCAAGGCCGATCGCGTCTCCTACGAGCACTACCGGATCACGCCCGATTGGCGCACCCTGAGCCAGTACTTCACGCGCCTCGAGAAGCAGGGCATCGGCATCAACCTCGCCACCTATGTTGGGGCCACTCAGGTCAGGCGGATGGTCCTCGGCGACGAGAATCGCACGCCGACCCCAGCCCAGCTCGACAGCATGAAGGCGCTGGTCCGACGGGCAATGCACGAGGGCGCGGTCGGTCTCTCGACCTCCCTGCAATACGCTCCGGCGCCCTATGCGAGCACCGAGGAGCTCATCGCGCTCGCAGCCGAGGCGGGGAAGCTGGGCGGCATCTACGCCACGCACATGCGCTCGGAGCAGGCCGCCGTCCTCACCGCCCTCGACGAAGCCATTCGCATCGGGCGCGAGGCTCGGCTCCCGGTCGCGATCTGGCATATCAAGGCCGCCGGCAAGTCGAACTGGGGGCGGATGAAGGAGATCGTCGCGAAGGTCGGGGAAGCGCGCAGGAGCGGCGTGGATCTCACCGCCGACACCTACGCCTATCCCGCGTGGTTCAACTCGATGTCGGCGTTCGTGCCGCCCTGGGCCCACGAGGGCGGCGAAGCCAAGCTGATCGAGCGGCTCAAGGACCCCGCGACCCGCAAGCGCATCCGAAAAGACATGGAGACGCCGGGCGGCGACTGGGACAACGAGTGGCAGGAGATCCCCGGACCCGAGGCGGTGCTGGTGGGCGTGGTGCAGAA
Organism: Gemmatimonadales bacterium; assembly: GCA_044866195.1. GTDB lineage: Bacteria > Gemmatimonadota > Gemmatimonadetes > Gemmatimonadales > GWC2-71-9 > DASQPE01. The sequence continues at coordinate 14,664 of JBIOTT010000053.1, read as the reverse complement.
CCCCAAGCTGCTCCCACTTCAGGGGAAAAACCTGTCCGAGATCGCCAGGCAGCGCGGCCGGGATCCGATCGAGACCCTGTTCGACATCCTAATCGAGGATGAGGCGTACACCTACGTCGCAGTCTTCGGGATGTCGGAGCCCGACATCACGCTGGCGCTCACGCAGCCGTGGGTATCGGTGGACAACGATTCGCCGGGCACCTCACCCGACGGGTTACTGGGGAAGGAGCACCCGCATCCACGGGCATATGGGACCTTCCCCCGTATCCTCCGCAAGTACGTGCGCGAGGAGCGGAAGCTCTCGCTCGAGGAGGCGATCCGGAAGTTCTCCGCGTTTCCGGCGCAGCGGATGGGCCTCGCCGACCGGGGTGTGCTCAAGCAGGGCATGTGGGCCGACGTGGTGTTGTTCGATCCCGAGAAGATTCGCGATCTCGCGACCTTCGAGGAGCCAAACCAGCTGTCAGTCGGCATGGAGTACGTGCTGGTGAACGGCGTGCCGGTGATCGCCGGCGGCAAGATGACGAATGCGCTGCCGGGCAAAGTCCTGCGGGGGCCGGGGTATCGCCCTGCCCGCCGCTAGAGCGGGCGAATGTTCGGCCATCCCTGAGGCCTCGGGCTATCGCCGTCACATTTCCCTCCCGCGTCCCGTCATACAGGTGTGGTACGAGTCCAGTCCAACCCGTCCAGGAGGACACCGATGAAGCAAGGCATGCAGCTGGTCGTCTACCCCGTGAAGGACATCACGCGGGCAAAGGCGCTGTACCGCGAAGCACTGGGCGTCGAGCCCTATGCTGACCAGCCGTACTATGTCGGGTTCAGAGCCGGCGAGCAGGAGATCGGCCTAGACCCCAACGGGCACGCGAAGGGCATGACCGGGCCGATCGGCTACGTGGAGGTCGACGACATCCACCGTCGTCTGCGGTCACTTCTCGCAGCGGGCGCGCGCGAGCGGCAAAAGGTGACCGACGTCGGCGGCGGCAAGCTGATCGCTTGGGTCGAGGACGTCGACGGCAACCTCATCGGGCTGCAGCAGACGCCCGCCTGAGATGTACCGCGACCGTCCGCGGGACCTGCCCAACGCGCCCCAACTAGGTTTCCGGCAAGGTCCCAACGACGGAGCTGCATTTGCCAATCACATCGATCAATCCCGCGACCGCCGAGACGATCCGGACCTACCACGAAATGACCGACGAGCAGGCCGCGGCCGCCGTCGCCCAGGCGCACGAGGCCTGGCTCACGTGGCGGAAGACCTCGTTCGCCCGCCGGGCGGAATCCATCAAGCGGACCGCTGCTATCCTGCGGGAGCGCAAGGACGAGCTGGCGAAGCTCATGGCCGCAGAGATGGGCAAGCCGCTCACGCAGGGCGCGGCCGAGGCGGAGAAGTGCGCGTGGGTGTGTGACCATTACGCCGAGCACGCGGAATCGTACCTGGCACCTGAGGTGGTCCGGACGGAAGCCGCCAGGTCCTATGTCGCCTTCGAGCCGCTCGGCGTGGTGCTCGCCGTGATGCCGTGGAATTTTCCACTCTGGCAGGTCTACCGGTTCGCCGCACCCGCCCTGATGGCCGGCAATACCGGCGTGCTGAAGCATGCTTCGAACGTCTCCGGCTGCGCGCTCGCCATCGAGGAGATTTTCACCTACGCCGGGCTGCCCGAGGGGGCGTTCCGGACCCTGCTCATCGGCAACGCGCAGGTGCGGGCCGTGATCGAGCACCCGCTGGTGCGGGCCGTGACGCTCACCGGCAGCTCGCCCGCCGGCAAGGCGGTGGCGGCTCAGGCAGGCGCCGTCCTGAAGAAGACGGTCCTCGAGCTCGGCGGCTCCGACCCCTACCTGGTGCTGGAGGACGCGGACCTCGACCAGACGGTGCCGATCTGCGCTCGCTCCCGTCTGATCAACAGCGGCCAGAGTTGCATCGCCGCGAAACGCTTCATCGTGGTCGAGCCCGCGCTCGCGGCATTCACCGAGCGGTTCGTCGCGTTCATGAAGACGCAAAGGGTTGGCGACCCGCTCGCCCCCGGCACCGACCTCGGCCCGCAGGCACGGCACGACCTGCGCGACGCCCTGCACCGGCGGGTGCTCGCGTCGGTGGAGCGCGGTGCGACCCTGCTGCTGGGCGGCGAGGTTCCCGACGGGCCCGGCGCGTACTACCCGCCGACGGTGCTGGCCAACGTGCGGCCGGGCATGCCGGCCTACGAAGACGAGCTGTTCGGGCCCGTGGCCGCGATCATCGGGGCGAGGAACGAGGAAGACGCAGTACGCATCGCGAACGATTCGTCCTTCGGGCTGGGAGCGGCTGTGTTCACCGGAGACGCCGAGCGCGGCGAGCGCGTGGCGCGCGCGCTCGAGGCCGGCACGACCGTCGTCAACGGACCCGTTGTATCGGACCCGCGGCTGCCGTTCGGCGGGATCAAGGAGTCCGGGTACGGCCGAGAGCTCGGCAGCTACGGGATCAAGGAGTTCGTAAACGCGAAGACGGTGTCCGTCTGCTAGCACCACGATCGGGCCGCCGGCGAAGCAGCGGGGATCACCGGGACGTCGCGTTAGTTCACCACCGGTCCCCTCATTCGAGCACCCGGGTACCGGTCTGGCACTGTCGTGCAGTCGCGGTAGTTTCCTTACACCCTCGATTCGACAATAACGCCTGGCGGCAGCCATTCCATGCCGGTGGATGGTGCCCCTGGCCCCTCGCCAGTGCCGGCGCACGTAGCGGTCGATGGCGACAGGGTCCGCGACGTAGCGGACCCAGGAAAACCGGCCGACGCTACCGGCTACCGCTAGCCCTCAGGCGGGCTGCATCTGCTTGTAGAAGGCCTCCTGGCCCTTCTTCATCTCCTCCGGCGTCACATCCTTGACGTGCTGGGCCAGCGACCAGCGATGGCCGAAGGGATCCTCGAGCAGGCCGGTGCGGTCACCCCAGAACATGTCGGTCAGCGGCTTGACCGTCTTCGCCCCGGCATCCACAGCCCGCTTCCAGGCCGCATCCACCTTCTCCAGGTAGACGTAAAAGGTGACCGGCGACCCGCCGTACGACGTCGGGCTTCGGGAGCCCATCTCCGGCATCTCGTCACCGAGCATGACGACTGAGTCGCCGATTTTGAGCTCCGCGTGCATGACCTTGCCACCCGGCCCGGGCATGCTCATGATTTGCTCCGCCCCGAATGCCTTCTTGTAGAACTCGATAGCCTTCGCCGCGTCGCGGAGGACGAGGTTCGGCGTGACCGTGTGATACCCCTTGGGGATCGCCTTGACTTCCGTAGCCATGACACCTCTCCTGTTCACAGGCGTCCGCACAATATCGGTCGAGCGTCCTCGCCGCGATGTCCCGTGCGGTCCCGCGGTCCGATGTCGCGCCCGGAAACGCCCCCTTCCCACCTCTCCACAATGCAGCGAGGTTCTTGTCGGTCCGCCTCCATTCACCAGGGATATCGTATGGCATCGCGCCTTGCGGTCGGGCTGCCCAGTCTCATCGCCCTGCTTCTCGTGTCTCCCGCCCACGCCCAGACTCCGGCCGACCTGCAACCCAAGGCTCGCGCCTACTACGCTTGGCGCGACTCCATCAATCCCGTCGCTACCAGTGACGCCGGCGAGCACCGCTGGGACGACCGCCTCCGCGACTTCCGCATGCCAAGCGTGCTGGCCGCTCGCCGCCATGTGGCGGCATTGCTCGACAGTGTGAAGGCCATGCGAACCTCCACCTGGAGCAAGGACGACCGGGTGGATTGGATGCTCTTCCGTGCGCAGCTGGAAGGAGCGGACTTCTTCGGTCGTACGCTTCAACCGGAAGAGTCCGATCCACAGGTCTACCTGAACGAAGCCGCCAATGGGGTGTTCAGCCTGCTCAAACGGGAGTATGCACCCCGTCGCACTCGCGCTCTCGCCGCGACCGCGCGTCTCGAGAGGGTACCGGCCCTGCTCACTATCGCTCGGACCAATCTCACTCACCCGGTGCGGCTCTTCGCGAAGCTCGCCATCGATGCCGCCCGTGGCGGCGACGACTTGTACACGACGAGCCTCATGACCCTGGCCGACAGCCTGTCTGATTCCGAACGTGCCCGGCTCGTCCAGGCCAGAGACGCTGCCCTGCGCGCCATCCACGAGTTCGCCGACTGGCTCGACCGGCGGCAGGCCACCATGCCCGACTGGAAGCCCATGGGCAAGGCGCGGTACAACTACCTGCTCAAGCACGTGCTCCTGCTGCCCTACGATGCCACCCAGATCGCGATGCTCGGCGAAGTCGAGCTGGCCCGGTACCGGGGGCTCGAGGCGATGCTGAAGGACCCCAGCTTTGCTTCGCCCGACCCCGGGCGGGCCCAGCACGTTCCCGCAAACCAGGCCGAGTTTCTCGCCGCGTATGAGGCGCGCCTGGATGAGATCGTTCGCTTCCTTCGCGCGAAGGAGCTGGTCACGATTCCGCCATACATGGGCAAGTTCTTCATTCGGCAACTTCCCGAGGCCTTCAAGCCGACCAGCCCGGGCGGTTTCATGAATCCCCCGGGTATCTACGACCGCGATCCCAGTGGCATGTTCTTCATCCCCATCTACAATCCGAAGAGCGGCAACTTCTACATTCGTGCCGCCATCGAGGATCCTCGCCCGATTCTCGGCCACGAAGGCATCCCCGGCCATTTTCTTCAGATCTCGATCGCCAACCATGTCAGCGATGAGATCCGCCGGCAGCACTCCGACAACACCTTCGTCGAAGGATGGGCGCTCTACGGAGAGGAAATGATGATGCGCGAAGGTCTGTACCCCGATCAGTCGCCGTCACAAGGACAGGTGTTACGGCTGAGCCGGTATCGGGCCGCGCGCATCGGGGTGGACGTGAATCTCCAGACCGGCCGCTGGAGCTTCGATCAAGCGGTGAAGTACTTCATGGAGGCCGGGGGACTCGACCGCGAGGCGGCCGAGGGCGAGGCGGCGGGCGCCGCAGCATCGCCGTCGCAGAAGATCGGATACATGGTCGGCAAGTGGCAGATCATGCGACTCCTGGGACGTTATCGCGACCGGGAAGGTGCGGCCTTTCGACTGGGTGCGTTTCACGATCAGCTCATCAGCTACGGGAGCCTCCCGCTGTCTATCATCGAGTGGCTCATGTTCGACGACTCGACGGCCGCGAACGCGGCATCACAGTGATGATGGAGGGAGCACCGTGACGGACTCCGCAAGGGTACCGTATCTCGAGCCCACGCAGGAAGCCGGACGGCACTACTTCTCGCGCGGGCTGACCGGCCCCGTCGTGATGCTGAACCTGCTCCGTTTTCGGGGGGTAGCTGACTATTCCGCCAGGCCTGCTTTAGGACCTCCCGCGCCGATCTCCGGGGCCGAGGCCTATGCGAAGTATATCGCGCACACACGGCCATTCTTGGAAGAGGCCGGTGGCGAGCTCATGTTCGTCGGGCAGGGCGCCGACTATCTCATCGGACCCCCGGACGAACGCTGGGACCTGGTCGTGCTGGTGCGGCATCGGAGCGCAGCCAGTTTCCTGTCGTTCGCCTCGAACGAATCGTATCTCAGCGGCCTGGGCCATCGCCTGGCGGCGATCGAGGACTCGCGCCTCTTGCCCCTGGTGGAGGAGCCGAGATGAGCCAGCATGGTGGCGCTTGCGCGGTGGCGCCGTTCGCCGGTGAAACCGACGCCGCGGCAGGGACGTAGAGTCTGCGCGCCCACCTCTGCAAGCGAATCCGCCATGACTCTGACCCGCCGCCAATTCCTGCAGGCAGCCTCTCTCGGCAGCGCCGCGCTCATCGTCGGCTTCCCGGCTGACGGCGAGGCCGTTTCCCGCACCGGCGACGAGGCCCGATTCGCACCTAACCCGTGGCTCGCCATCGAATCGTCGGGTCGAATCACTCTGGTCGCCCACAAATCGGAGATGGGGCAAGGGGTCCGCACTGCGCTCCCGATGATCCTTGCCGAAGAGTTGGGCGCCGACTGGCGGCGGGTGACGATCCTCCACGCGCGGCCCGGCTCGGACTTCCCCGACATGCGCACCTCGGGAAGCGGCAGCATTGCCGACTCGTGGCGCCCGCTGCGCCAGGCCGCCGCGGCTGCGCGCGAGTTGCTGATCGCCGCCGCGGCCACCAGGTGGAATGCCGATCCCGTGGAGTGCCGCACGCGCGATGGATTCGTCATCCACGGCCCCACTGGCCGGAAGCTCGGCTTCGGCGCGCTCATCAAGGCCGCCGCCGCACTGCCGCTGCCGAGCGAGCCGAGGCTCAAGGACCCATCCGAGTTCCAGCTCGTCGGGCGCCGGGTTTCGCCCGTGGACCAGAGCGCAGTCGTCCTCGGCAAGGCGGTCTACGCCGCCGACATCCGACTCCACGGCCTGCGCACGGCAGTGGTGGCGCGAAATCCGGCGCATGGGAAACGGGCGCTTCGGTCCGAGGCCGCGGCGGCACGCGCCGTCCCCGGGGTCGAGCGCGTGATCGAGATCTCCACCGGCATCGCCGTGGTCGCATCCAGCACCTGGGCCGCGATGCGCGGACGCGACGCGCTCCAAGTCGAGTGGGAGCCCGGAGCCGAAGGCGACGGGAGCCCTGAATTCTGGAGCCGCCTCGAGCGCGCTCTCGAGCAGGGCGGTCGCCTCGCGCGCGGAGATGGCGATTTCGCTGCCGCAATGTCCCGCGCTCACCGCCGCCACGCGGCCGAGTACGGCTGGCCGTTCCAGGCCCACGCCGCGGTCGAGCCGCTCTCGTGCGTGGCGCACGTCGGCCGCGACGGCTGCGAGATCTGGGTGGGCACCCAGGCGCCAAACGAGGCGCAGAAGGCGGTCGCCGAGCTCCTCGGGATCCCGTTAGAGCGGGTGACGCTCAACGTCACGCTCCTCGGCGGCGGGTTCGGGCGGCGGCTGGCCAATGACTACATCCTGGAGGCGGTCGAGATCTCCCGCGCCGTGGGCGCACCGGTGAGGCTGCAGTGGACCCGCGACGACGACATGGGCCACGACATGTATCAGTCGTGCCAGATCGTCCGGATGAGCGCGGGGCTCGATGAGAAGGGGTTCCCGATTGCGTGGCGGCACCAGACCGCCGACTTCCACCTCACCATGTTCGGGCCGTACGATCCGAACTACGACCCCGCTGCTGATCACGATCCCTGGGGCGGGTTCGACACGCCTTACGCATTCGGGTCGCTCGACGTGCAGCTCGCGCTGCTGGAATCACCGGTGCCGACCGGCGCGTGGCGGTCGGTCACCTATCCGCCGGCAGTGATGGCCCGGGAGTGCTTCCTGGACGAGATTGCCCACCTGAGTGGCCGCGATCCGGTCGAGCTGCGTCTCGCCCTGATCCCGTCGCCGGGTGAGGTCAAGCTCCGCACGATGACGCTAAACAACGGAGACCGGCTCCGGCGGGTGATCTCGCTCGCGGCCGAGCGCGCTGGCTGGGCGACGCCGCTCCCGCGGGAGCGGGACGGGCGCCGCTGGGGGCGCGGGATCGGGTGCAACGCATACCACCAGCAGACGATGGTCGCCCAGGTGGCGGAGGTGTCGGTCGGACCGGCTGGGGACGTGCGGGTGCACCGCGTGGTATGCGCTGTGGACTGCGGTCAGGTGATCAACCGCGGCACCCTGGAGGCGCAGTTCGAAGGCGGGGTGATCTGGGCGCTCGGCCCCACGCTCAAGACCGAGATCTCGTTCGAGCACGGGCGCACCGTGCAGCAGAGCTTTCGCGATTATCCTGTGCTCACGCTGCCCGAGGCGCCTCGCGTAGAGGTGCACGTGATCGAGAACCCGCTCCATCCATTCGGCATCGGGGAGCAGCCGGTGCCGCCGGTGGCGCCGGCGGTGCTCAACGCCATCTTTGCGGCCACCGGCAAGCGAATCCGGCGCGTGCCGGTGAGGGCCGCGGACCTGCGCGCATGAGGCCGCCTTGAGGCATATGTCGCACTCCGCCGCCCATCTCGACCGGTCGCTCTGGCCAGCGTTGGCTTACGACCAGTGGAAAGACACGCAGGCCACCCTGCATCTCTGGACCCAGATCGTTGGCAAGATCCGCCTCGTGCAAACACCCTGGGTCAACCACTCTTGGCACGTGGCGCTCTATCTCACGGCCCGGGGGCTCACGACCTCGCCGATCCCGTATGGGGCTCGGACATTTGAGATCGAGTTTGATTTCCTGGACCACCAACTCCAGATAAAGACGATCGAGGGACGGATCGAGACGCTCCGGCTGGCGCCCCGCGCCGTCGCGGACTTTTACCATGAGCTGTTCGATCGGCTCCGGGCAGTCGGCCTTGAGATCAAGATCCGAACAATGCCGAACGAGATTCCCGACGCCACGCCGTTCGATCAGGACTGGAAGCATGCCGCCTACGACGCGGAGCAGGCCGAACGATTCTGGCGCGCACTGGTTCAGGCCGACCGGGTGTTCAAAGCGTTTCGGTCGCGATTTGCGGGCAAGTCTAGTCCAGTACACTTCTTCTGGGGAAGTTTTGACCTGGCCGCAACGCGCTTCTCGGGTCGTCGAGCACCACCGCACCGAGGCGGCGTGCCGAACCTACCCGACTGGGTCGCGCGAGAGGCCTATTCGCACGAGGTCAGCAGCTGTGGGTTCTGGCCAGGCGGCGAGGCACTGCCGTACCCGGTCTTCTATTCGTACGCCTACCCTGAACCCGAAGGGTTCAAGACCGCGTCGCTACAGCCAGCCGCCGCGCGCTATGACTCCAGCCTCGGCGAGTTCGTCCTGCCCTACGACGAAGTTCGGCAGGCTAGCTCGCCCGATGCGACGTTACTCGACTTTCTGCAAAGCAGCTACGAGGCGGCGGCGGATCTCGGCGCCTGGGATCGGCCGGCTCTAGAGCGAACGTGAGCGCGCAGAACATCAAGTTGCTGCTCGATGTGTTCAACGCCATCGAGCGACGGGATGACCAGGGCTTCCGCGAGCTGTTGCACCCCGATTTCGAGATTCACTGGCCGCCCTCGCTGCCGTACGGCGCGACCATACGGGGTCCGGCGCCCGCGGGTCCAACCTGGGGCGAAACATGGAGCCCGTTGCAACCGACCGAGGCTGAGCGACGGATGGATCCGCGGGTCGTGGCTGCCGGCGAAGACGAGGTTGTGGTACTGTGGCGGCAGCGAGGAGTGACGCCTGCTGGAGCAAGGTTTGAGGGAGAGGTGCTGGGGCTTTATCAGGTCCGTGAGGGCAAGCTTGCGCGGGCTCAGATGTTCTACTTCGATACCGCGCTGTTGGTCAGCTTCTTGGCAACGGCCAAGGCCCACGCGGCGGTGGAGTCGTGAGCCGGACCCCCAAGGGCTCCGATCCGGTCATCACGGGCTACTACGATCGAGCACCCGAGGAAGCTCGGCTGAAGCAGGGGCCCTTCCAGCTCGAGGAGGCGCGCACGCGGGAGTTGATCCAGCGTTTTGCGCCGCCACCGCCCGGGACCGTCGTCGACGTTGGTGGGGCGGCCGGAGCCTATGCCCTGTGGCTGGCCGAGGCCGGCTACTCGGTGCATCTGGTCGATCCGGTGCCGCGACTCGTGGCGGAGGCGCAGCGGCGCAGCGCCGCGGCCGAGCAGCCGCTGGCGTCCTGCCGAGTTGGTGACGCCCGTGCCCTGGAGATGCCCGGTGAGACCGCGGACGTGGTCCTCCTGCTCGGGCCGCTGTATCACCTGACCGATCCCGAGGATCGGGCGCGGTCGCTGCACGAGGCGGCCCGCGTGCTCAAGCCAGGTGGCTGGCTGTTCGCCGCCGCCATCTCCCGGTGGGCCTCGGCGCTGAACGGTCTCGCGCGCGATCTCCTGCAGGATCCCCGGTTCGCGCGGATTGTGGAGCAAGATCTGCGGGACGGTCAGCACCGGAATCCTACCGATCGGCTGGACTACTTCACGACGGCCTACTTTCATCGCCCCGAGGAGCTGGCTGACGAGGTACTGGCTGCGGGCCTGGCCTTGACCGGGGTGTACGGCCTGGAAGGTCCTGGCTGGATCCTGTCGGATGTGGCGGAGCGAATGGCGGACGCCCACCGGCGCGCAGCGCTGTTGCGCGTAGCCCGAATGCTTGAAACCGAGCCGGCAGTGCTGGGCAGCAGCGCACATCTCCTCGCTGTCGCCCAGCGGCGGGCGTAAATCGGGGGCCGAGAGGAGACGATGCCCAGACTCAGCCAGGAAATTCCGGGCCCACCAACGTGCACCTTCTGTGGCTCCATCGAGTCCGACCGCTACGTCGGGGGCTATGGCAATCACATCTGCCGGGCGTGTATTGCCCAGCCGGCGATCATCGAGCCAGCTCCGCCGGACGCGGTCTGCGCTCTTTGCAACGAGCGGGCGAGCGGTCGTCGGGGCTTACGACGCAGGCGCGTGGTTCCGGTTACGTCCAAGCGGGGAGCTATCCTTTGTAGTGAGTGCCAGCACGTAGCGGAAGAGATCATGGCCGAGGGCTCGGCCTCTCCACCGAGCGGCCTCTGAGAGTACGCCGGGTACCCCTATCGCTTGCGCCCGGACTGCGCACCTTTAGACCAGGCACCGCCCTTAGCCCCCAAGCCCTGATCCGCTCCCTGGAGGCCTTATGCGTGGTTGGCCCACCGCGCTCGCCCTCGCGCTGACCTGTCCCCTGGGTGCCCCGCCGCTGGCTGCCCAAGTCGTGCAGATCACCGCCGAGCAGGCGGCGCTCCGCGTGCGGTACGAAAAGGGCGCGCGAGTGGTCTACTTCTACAGTTATACCTGCCCCTACTCCCGGCACGAGTTCCCCGCGTTCGTCACGCTGGCTCGGCGCTACGCCCCCGCCGGCGTGACTTTCCTCGCCTTCTCGCTCGATGACGACCCCGAGGAGCTCGATGGCTATCTGGGCCGCGCCCTGCTCCCGTTTGATCGGCAGCTCATCGTCGCAGGCGGGCCCGGCTCTCTTGCCCGGGCGTTCGCGGCGGAGGGCATTCGCGTGCCCCCGAAGACCGGTACCCCATAGACGGTGGTCTTCGGTCCCGATGGTCGGCGCGTGGGCGAGGTGCGCGGCATGGGCGGAGTCCGCCAAACCGAGCGCTGGCTTCAACAGCTCGGGTTTTCGCCCGACTGAACGACCCTTCCTGCGGGGGATGTATGAGCGCCAGGACCACCGGGAACGACGCCCCGGTGGTCCCGTTGGTGCCTGCGGACATCAGACGAGCGAGATCGCCGCCTGCTCCAGCAGATCCAGCGCGTCCTGCAGCCCCGCTTCCATGCCGGAGTTGATGTGGGCGTCGCGGTCCTCCTGGCTCTTGTGCTGCACCAGGATGGTGAGCGTGGTCCGCCCGCCCTTCTCGGCGAGCGTCATGGTGGTCAGCGCTTCCGCGTGCGGCGCGCCCTCGAACACCTCGGTGTATACTATGCGTTCGTTGGGAATGAGCTCCCGGTACTCGCCATGGAATGCGCATTCGTAGCCACTGTGGGTCACCATGACCCAGCGCCACCTGCCACCTACCCGCAGGTCCACGTCGGTCTCTGTGGCCTCTCCCCGGTTGGCGTGCCACCAACGCTTGATCAGCTCGGGCGCAGTCCACGCCCGGTAGACCAGGTGCCTGGGTGCGTCGAACTCCCGGGTGATCAGGATCTGCGTGCTCGTCGGGAGCGTCACCACTGCCGCCCCCTTACTCACCTTTGCCCCCATCTGCTTCCTCCCTTCCTCTGAGTTCCTCCAACACGTCGTCCAGCGCTTCGAAGCGTTCGTTCCAGGTCCGCTCGTACTGCTTGACCCAGTCGTGCACCGGCTTGAGCGGCCGGCCGTTGAGCCGGTACATCCGCTGACGCCCCTGGTCTCGTACCGCCACCAGCCCCACCTCCCGAAGGACCCGCAGGTGCTTGGACACCTGCGGTTGGCCCAGCCCGAGCTGCGCGACGAGATGGTTCACGGGGCGCTCGCCGCCGGCGAGCAGGTCCAGGATCTGCCGCCGCCTGGGCTCCGCCACCGCGTTGAACGCATCCGCCGTCGTCGCTGCTCGTGCCATGGGGGTAATGTATACCTATATGGGTATATGTCAACCCCGCTAGAAGTGACGAGGGCCGAGTTGCCCTCTATTTACGGAATCCGCATAGGGATCGTCGAGGTTGGATCACGGAGGGCCCATGGACGAGGATCTGCTTGGCATGTCGCGCGAAGACCTGATCGAAGAGGTTCGGAAGCTCCGCCGCGGTATACGAACCCACCGCGACTCCACCGGCCATGACCTGTGCTGGCATCATCCCGCGCTCTGGGGCCTGTTGCCCGAGAGGCAGGATCCGCTGCCCACGGTTCCAGACTGGCCGGAATTCCTGAAAGGGTGTATCAGGTACCGGCAGTCGCTGGACGAACAGGCTCCGGGGGCTCCCCGCTCGTCGCAGCCGGACGATCGCTAGCTACGCCAGCGAATGACCAACCTGGCCGGCGGCAAGCCCGTAATGACCCTTTCACGATCCCGCGCGCAGCTGCGCGAGTCGGGCCAGAGCAAAGCTGTTGGTTGGGTCGAGCGCGACGGCTCGCTCGAAGCCGGCGATGGCCAGGTCCTTCCGGCCCGAGCGGGCATACCCTTCGGCGAGGTAGGCCTGGGCAACAGAAGATCGGGGATGCTCGCGCACGTTGAGCTCCGCGATGGCCAGGGCGTCTGGCAGCCGCCTCGCTGCCGCGGCCCGTCGCGCGGCGTCCTGGAGCAGGGGGTCGGTGTCGGCATACGCATGGCGGGGGTCGTCGCGGTAGGCCCGATACTCGGCGAAAGCGCGAGCGGTATCGCCCTGGCGGAACGCCGCAAGCATCCGGTCGGCCAGCGTGGGCTCCTCCCGCCACCGGAGCGCCGCCTCGAGCGCTGGATCGCGGCCGGCCCGGAAGTCGGCGCTCGTCATCTCGGCGGCGATCTCGGGCGCGGTCCACGGCCGCCGGTCGCGAGGATCCAGGTCCTGCCACCATAAAGTGGACACATAGAGGACCACGCCGCTATGCCGCAGCCGCACCGGCACGGCGTCGCCGTACTGGTTGGGGTTTGCGCCGGTCGGCTCACCTACGAAGATCGCGTCGGTGTAGCGCTCCAGCGAGTTCACCAGATTCTGCGCCGCGGAAAAGGTGTTGCGGCCGATGATCACGACGAGATGACCGCGCCGGTTGAACGGGGGCGTACGCATGATCGCCTTGACGACCTCGGCGTTCAGGGTGTTGTCGCCCCCGCCGTTCAGCCGCAGGTCGACGATCATGCGCTCGGCGCGACGCCGGCTCGCCTCGGCGCAGACCCGCCCGAAGAAGTGCGCCACCGTCTCCTTCTCCCCGTCCTGCACAGCGTTGTACTGCAGGTAGACCGCGCGCGCGGAAGGCAGGTATTCGACCCAGAAGGGGTCGTCCGGATGGCGGGTCCAGAGCGGACCCGGAGGCTTCAACCGGTCGTGCATCGTCACCCAGTTGCCGCCCGTCACCCATCCGTTATAGCTCTTAGCACTCGGGCGTCCGCCCCCCGTCAGCTCGACCGCGTGCTCACGGCCGTCCCGCTGCACCACGAACGTCGCGGAGTCGCCCTTGGGCACCAGCCCGAGCCCTTCCAGCACCTCGGGCGTCGCCATGTAGACGCCGGCATACAGCCGCTGCCACATCCGATTCCCCGGGTCCCTCGAGATGAGCGGCGCGACGGCGGCGAACAGGTCTTCCGCGCGCCGCCCGGCAATGCTGACGAGCCTACCGCCCACCAGGCCGGCGTGGGTCGAGTCGGCTCCCGTGACGTAAAAGCCGTCGGCGAAGCGGTAGAGCGAGACGGGGTAGCGTCCGAATCCGGCGGCCGAATCCCACGGCAGCGGCAGGTGGGTGTGACCGTCGCCTACGAGCGCGACGATACGCGTGAAGCCCGCCAGGATCTGCTCGCGCGAGAGCCTTGGAATGCGAGCGTCGAGATCGGCGACGGCGCTATCGAACTGCTCTCGACTCACCTGGTGGTAGAGATTGCGGTGCAGCCGCGCCATCTCGGCCGCCATGAAGTGCAGATCTTCCCGCCACTGGGCCGAGGTGAGCGTGTCGACCGACGGCGTGACCGTGCGGAGCAAGAGGAGGAGCGAGAGCAGCATGAGGCCGATCTCCGCAGACATGGTGTGAAGGCAGGCACTACTCCTTACGGTTCACCCCGAGGCCGGTTTCATTCTGCGACCTGTCCGGGCCTGCCCTTACGCGCCCTTCACGCCAATGCGCAAGATTAGTCGCGGCAACCGAGCTCCCACTCCGTGGGCCAGGAGGCGCTCCATGAAACGCGCAGGCCTGCTGATCGTGTTACTGGCATCGTTCGTCTGGTCGTGCGACGGAGACGGCACCGGGCCAACGACACTGGAAGGCACTTATTCTCTGGTGGCCGAGAACGACGTGCCGCTGCCGTCGGACCAGGGTGAGCCGGATGGGTGCTGCCTCACGTTGAGCGGCTCCCTCAGGTTGACGCCCGGCACCTATGACCTCCGGACGTCGCATCGGAACAAGAACAACGGGATCGTCTTCGACAACTCCGAGCAGGGCACGTACATCCTGGAGGGGCGCACTCTGAGCTTCACCCGCACGGGAGGCAGCGGAGAATTTCCCTACCTCCTTGGTCCCGGCACCGTGTCGGCCGACAACTCTACCGTGACGTTGCTCTACGGGGACGAAGGTCCCGGCTCGGATCAGATCCGCGCCACGTTCCGGCGCTGACGGGGGCGTACACGCACGCGATGTCGCAATCAGAGCACACGCGCAGGTGGGTTGCGGCTGGTTGCGGCGTGACTCCT
>JBIOTT010000052.1:0-2038 GCA_044866195.1 Gemmatimonadales bacterium | reverse complement strand
CACGCCAACCCAGAGGATGCCACCGGCACGATGACCGGGTGGCGACTGCTCACGCCGGAGTACGCCAGCCCGGAGCAGGTGGAGGGTCGCCCAGCCACCACGGCGAGCGACGTCTACTCGCTGGGCGTGGTGCTCTACGAGCTATTGACCGGCCGGTCGCCCTACCGGGTGAAGAGCCGGGCCCCGCAGGACGTCGCCGTGGCGGTGTGCACCACGGAGCCCGACCGCCCCAGCACCGCGGTGACTGGAGAGGGAGACGATCAGCCGCGCCGCCGGCCCGGCGTGGCTGCCGACCGCGCTGCTGCGACAAGGGCCGGGACCACCGAGCGGCTTCGGCGTCGGCTGCGAGGGGATCTGGACACGATCGTGCTCACGGCATTACGCAAGGAGCCCCAGCGCCGGTACCAGTCAGTCGAACAACTGACCGGCGATATTCGCCGGCACCTGGATGGTCTTCCGGTGCGCGCCCGGCCGGACACCTTCCGCTATCGTAGCGGCAAGTTCGTGCGACGCCATCGCGTCCCGTTGGTGGCCGCGGTGCTGCTCGGCCTGGCGCTGGTGGGCGGCACGGTGACGACCGCGTGGCAGGCCCGTCAGGCCCGAGCCGCCCAGGCCCGGGCGGAGCGCCGCTTCAATGACGTGCGCAAGCTGGCCAATGCGCTATTGTTCGAGTACCACGACGCGATCAAGGACCTGCGGGGAGCCACGCCGGTCCGCGAGCGGCTGGTGCGGGACGCGCTCACCTACCTCGACGGCCTGGCCACCGAGCACGGAGATGACCCGTCGCTCCAGCGGGAGCTGGCGAGCGCTTACCGCCGCGTCGGCGATGTCCAGGGGGGTGATCCCAAAGGCTTGGGCAATACCAAGGGGGCGGTTGAGAGCTACACCAAGGCTCTCCGCATTCTGGAGCAGCTCCTGAGCGCCGACAGCACCAACCCAGAGACCCGCCGAGATGTTGCCGGTCTGGCGCTATCCCTGGGGAACATGGTCTGGGAGCGCGGCGACCTGGCCGCCGGGTTGGCCCATGGCCGCCGTGCACGTGCACTCCTAGAGCCGCTCGTGGCCGCCTCACCTGCGAACACTGACCAGCGGCTGCAACTGCACGCGGCATACGATCTGCTCGGCCAGATGTCCCTGGAGGCGGGCGAGATCGGTCAGGCCCTCGAGTTTCATCGCGCGGATCTCCGAGAGCTCGAACGTACTCCAGCGGCCGAGCAGGGGCGGCCCGAGCTGCGGCGGGCTATTTCCATCACCTACGGCCACCTCGCCGACGCTCAGGTGGAGGCGGACGACTTGGCCGGGGCTCTGGAGAGCCATCGCCGGAGCCTGGCGCTGCGGGAGGGACTCGTAGCCGAGTTCCCCGACAATGCCGAGTACGACCGGATTGCCGGTTCCGCCCGCTACTACATGGCGGACGTCCTCGGGCGGATGGGTCGCTGGCAGGAAGCGCTCGAGATCTTTCGGGACAACTTGGCCGTCGCACCTAACTCCGGCTTCAACCAGTTTCGCGCGGGCGAGGCGCTCGCCCACCTCGGGCGCTACGGGGAAGCGTTGCAGTACTTCCAGCGGGCCCTGCGGTTCCATAGCAAGGATCTTCGCGCTGATCCCGGGAGTCTGTTTCATCGGCTCGCCATCGCCGGTGACTACGGGTGGATCTGCAAGACCCTGGTGGCGTTGGCCAGGGAGGAGGCACCTGCCGCGTGCGCGCGCACCGCTGTATGGGCGGACTCCACTCAGGTGGAACCGGACCACGCCTTCGCTCGAGCCTATTTCGCTGCCATCTGGTTCGATCTCGGCGAGGCCCATGATAGCCTGGCGGCCGGATCGGCAACCCCTTCGGAACGCCGCGATCATCGGGCCGCTGCGCTCACCATGTACCGCCGCAGTAGCGAGATCTGGTCCGACCTTGCCGCGCGCAAGCTGGTCAGTCCGACCGATAGCTCTCGAGTCGGCGCGGCCGCGCGAGCGGTCCAGAGATCCGAGGCGGCGCTCCGGCAGGGCCTCCTTCCCTAAAGCTCGGGTCGATTCCTCGTCGGCC
>JBIOTT010000051.1:0-6296 GCA_044866195.1 Gemmatimonadales bacterium | reverse complement strand
ACCACGGTGTGCCTCGCAAGGACCGGCCGACCAACCAGAGCGCATGAGCGAGCCGCTCGCCCCGCAATACAATCCGGCAGCGATCGAAACCGACCTCTATCGGTGGTGGGAGGAGATCGGGGTTTTTCGGGCTGACGGGAGCGGGCGGGAGCAGACGGGAGCACACGGGAGGCTGCCCGAGAGCGGAGCCGCCGCTCCCGCCCGCTCCCGCCCGCTCCCGACTGCTCCCGTCTACGTCATCGTCATGCCCCCGCCCAACGTGACCGCAGTCCTCCACATGGGTCACGGCCTCAACAGCACGATCCAGGACGTCCTCATCCGGTTCGAGCGGATGCGCGGCAAAGGTGCGCTCTGGCTTCCGGGCACCGACCATGCCGGCATCGCCACCCAGAATGTGGTGGAGCGGCTCCTCGCCAAGGATGGCAAGACCCGCTTCGATATCGGCCGGGAGGCTTTCGTCGAACAGGTCTGGGCCCACGTCCGGGAGACCGGCGCCACCATCCTGGAGCAGCTCAAAGCCATCGGGTGCTCCGCCGACTGGTCCCGCACGTACTTCACCCTGGACGAAGACCTCTCCCGCGCGGTCCGCGAGGTGTTCGTGCGGCTCTACGAGAAGGGCCTGATCTATCGGGGGCACTACATCATCAACTGGTGTCCCCGGTGCCTCACCGCGCTCTCCAACGAAGAGGCCGAGAAGGAAGAGACCGACGGCAAGCTCTGGCACCTGCGCTACCCGCTGGCCGACGGATCCGCCCATGTGACGGTGGCGACCACCCGGCCCGAGACCATGCTGGGCGATACCGCCGTGGCGGTGCATCCTGCCGACGAACGGTACCAGGCGTTGATCGGCCGCGAGCTCAGGCTGCCGGTGGTGGATCGCCTGGTCCCCATCGTGGCCGATGAAGCGGTGGACCCGGCTTTCGGGACCGGAGCGGTGAAGGTCACGCCGGCCCACGACCCGGCCGACTTCGAGATCGGAAAGCGCCATTCCCTGCCGAGCATCGACGTGATGACCCCGGAAGCCCGGATGAGCCTGGCGACGCCGGAGCGGTTCCAGGGACTCGATCGGTACGAGGCCCGGAAACGAGTGGTGGCAGAGTTCGAGGCGGCTGGGCTGCTGGAGAGGGTGGAGGACCACCGCCATGCCGTGGGTCATTGCTACCGCTGCGATACCGTGGTGGAGCCGCGGCTCTCGGAACAGTGGTTCGTGAAGATGGGCCCCCTCGCCCGGCCCGCGCTCGAGGCTTATCGCGCCGGCCGGCTGCGGTTCGTCCCCGAGCGCCGGGGCGATGAGTATGCCCAGTGGATGGAGAACATCCGCGACTGGTGCATCTCGCGGCAGCTCTGGTGGGGACACCGGATCCCGGTGTGGTATTGCGGAGATGAGCGCTGCGGCAAAGTGGTCGCGAGCCGGACCGATCTCACCCGGTGCCCCGGCTGCGGGGGACAGGTTCGCCAGGACGAAGACGTGCTCGATACCTGGTTCTCCTCCTGGCTGGTCCCGTTCTCGGCACTCGGCTGGCCGGACGACACGCCCGATCTCCGCCGCTTTTACCCCGGGAACACGCTGGTCACCGCCCCCGAGATCCTCTTTTTCTGGGTGGCGCGGATGGTCATGTCCGGCTGCGAGTTCATGGGCGACATCCCGTTCCGCACGGTCTACCTTCACGGCACGGTGCGCGACACCGAGTATCGCAAGATGTCCAAGTCGCTGGGCAACGGGATCGACCCGCTCGATGTGGTCGCGCTCTACGGCGCCGACGCGCTCCGCTACACCATCGTGGCCGGCAGCGCGGTGGGCACCGACGTCATCCTCGACCCGAACGACCTTGAGACCTCGTTCGCACCGGGGCGGAACTTCGCCAACAAGCTGTGGAATGCGGGCCGATTCATCCTGTCCAATCTGGATGGCCCAACCCGTCCGCTGGCCGGCCCCGGCCGCGACGTCGTTCAGCGACCCGAGCTCGGCCTGGCGGACCGCTGGATTCTCGCCCGCTGCGAGGCCACGGTCGTGGAGGTCACCGATGCACTCGAGCGGTTTCGCCTGAACGAGGCGGCGGCCGCCGCCTATCGGTTCGTCTGGAGCGACCTGGCTGACTGGTACATCGAGCAGGTCAAGCCTCGGCTTTATGGCGACCAGCCTGGCGGCGACGTTGCCCGGGCGGTCGTGGCCCAGACCTTCGATGTAGGGCTGCGGCTGCTCCATCCAGTGATGCCGTTCATCACTGAGGCGCTGTGGCGCCGGCTCCCCGGCCGTGCCGACAGCGGGTCGATCTCGGTGGCGCCGTGGCCCCGCCCCGACCGCCGGGCCGAAGATGCCTCGGCGCTCCGCCAGTTCGGCCTGGTCCAGGAGCTGGTCAGCGCCGTGCGGCAGGTCCGGTCAGAATACGGTGTGGCGCCCGGCCAGACCGTCCGCATGATAGCGAGCAATCTCGGTCCCGAAGCCCGGGCAGCCTTCGAGGCCGAGCGAGGAACCATTGGGCGGCTCGCGAAAGTGTCGGAGCTCGGGTTCGGTGAAGCTGGCGAGCGGGCCGGGGGACACGCAGTGCTCACTGATGGGACGGCCGTATTTGTGCCTCTCGGCGACGCGATCGACCTGGAGCGGGAATGCTCCCGTCTGGGCGGCGAGGTGGACCGGTTGCTGCAGCTGATTACCAATCAGGAGCGGAAGCTCGCCAACGATCAGTTCACCTCTAAGGCGCCGGCGGCGGTGGTCGAGCGCGAGCGACAGAAGCTGACCAGCTGGCGCGAGCAGCATGAAGTGCTGGCGAAGAAGCGCGAGCTGCTGGGTTGTTGATGGAGGCGGACAGGCGGACAGGCGGACAGGCGGACAGGCGGACGGGCGGACGGTGTGCTCCTCGTGGGTGCCCGCTCGCGGTGGGCGCGGAGCCTCTCGCCATCGCCGCCGAGCCAACTGTCCGCCTGTCCGCCTGTCCGCCTGTCCGGCCGTCCGCCCGTCCGCCTGTCCACCTGTCCGTCTGGCTCCTTGCCCTAACTGCCTGCGCCAACATCCAGGCCCCTCCCGGCGGCCCGCCGGACACCACGCCGCCCACGCTCGCATCGGTCTTTCCCGAGTCCCTCGCAGTTCTCCCCGGCTTCAAGGACCAGGTGGTGTTCCGCTTCAATGAGGTCGTCTCGGAGGGCGGCACGCCCAGTCAGGGGCGGGGCACCGGCGACCTGGAGAAGCTCGTGATCCTTTCCCCTACTGAGCGGTTCCCCGACGTCAGCTGGCATCGCCGCCGGATTACCGTCCGGCCGGCCGAGGGGTGGAAGCCAAACCGGGTGTACCGGGTGGAGCTCCTGCCCGGCATTACCGATGTGCGGCAGAACCGGTCGAAAATCGAGTCGATCGTCACCTTCACCACGGGGGCCGAGCTGCCGCGCGATACGCTAAAAGGACGGGTGTTCGACTGGAAAGGCGGCGCCCCCGCGCCGGCGGCGCTCATCGAGGCGGTGCTCGAGCCCGACAGCCTCCCGTACCGCGCCCTCGCCGACTCGGCAGGCCAGTTCTCCTTCGGCCCCCTCCCCCGCGGCGAATACCTGGTCTACGGGGTGGTCGACCAGAACAAGAACAACCGGCGGGATCCGCGGGAGGCATTCGATAGCGTCCGGATCCGGCCCGAGTCGGCCAAGGTGGCGGTTCCCGAGCTGTACGCATTCGTGCACGACACCCTGCCGCCCCGGATCCAGCAGATCGCGCCCATCGACTCGGTATCGGCGACGATCACGTTCGCGCAGTCCCTCGATCCGGCCCAGAAGCTGGACTCGAGTGCCGCTGCCGTGCGGAAGCTGCCGGACTCGACCGCCGTACCAGTCGTCGCGCTCATCCTGCACGATACGTCTGCTGCTGCGAGACCGCGGGAACCGGGGGAGCGGCCGCCGCTCGATAGCGCGGCGCTGCAACGCCGCCTGGACACGACGGCGGTGCGCCGGCCGCCGGCTGACACCGCGGCAGTCCAAAGACCACCGCCCGATACCACCGGGGCCAGGCCGGCCGATTCGGTTGCCGCCCGCCTGGGGCCCCCCGGCCCACCCCGGCCCGCCATGAATCGCCCGCCACTGAGCGACCGGATGACGATCAAGGTGGGAGTCCCATGGCATCCAGGCGACCGCTTCGACGTGTCGGTGGCCGCCGTCCGCACGGTGAGCGGTCGCAAGGGCGACGTGCACGGTCTGCTCGTCATCCCGGTGCAGAAAGCGCCGGGAGGAGCACCGGGCGGGGCCGTGGATTCTACCGGCGCCGATTCGGCCAGGGCGCGGCGCGCTCGTCCCGATTCGGTCGCCAGGCCGGATTCGCTCGAGCGGAGGCGCCCGTGACCGACCGCCGCCGCGAGCTTCCCTCGGTGGACCGCCTCCTGCGCGAGCCTGGCATCGTGGCCCTGCTGGAAGGAGCTCCGCGCGACGTCGTCGTCGCGGCGGTGCGCGATACGGTGGAGGCGGCCCGGCTGCGGCGCGCCGGACCGCCCGACGACTGGGCCGACGAAGTGCGCGAGCGGCTGGCACTCCGTACCGGCCGCTCGCTGCGACCGGTCCTGAACGCAACCGGGGTCGTACTCCACACCAACCTCGGCCGGGCTCCGCTGGCTCGTGCGGCGCTGGACGCCCTCGTTGCGGTGGGCTCTGGCTACAGCACCCTCGAGCTCGACCTCCACGCAGGCGTGCGGGGCAGCCGCGCGGACCATTGCCGCGGGCTGCTGGCTGAGCTCACCGGCGCCGACGACGGTCTGGCAGTGAACAATGCCGCCGGCGCCCTGGTGCTCGCGCTCAACGCCCTCGCCGCGGGCCGTGAGGTGCTGATCTCACGCGGTGAGCTGATCGAGATCGGGGGCTCGTTCCGAATTCCCGAGATCCTGGAGAAAAGCGGAGCAAAGTTGCACGAGGTCGGCACCACCAATCGCACGCACCTGGCTGACTATCGGAACGCATTGTCCGGCGACACCGGCGCGATTCTCACGGTGCACCGCTCGAATTTCGAGCAGCGTGGCTTCGTCGCGACCCCGGCGCCGGGCGAAATTGCCGAGCTGGCGCGTGAAGCGGGCGTGCCCTGGTTGTACGATGTGGGCAGCGGTCTACTGCTCGACCTTGCGCGCTGGGGACTCGCCGGCGAGCCTCGGGTATCGGAGGCGGTCGGCGCGGGCGCGGCGCTGGTTCTGTTCAGCGGCGACAAACTGCTGGGAGGACCCCAGGCAGGCTGCATGGTTGGCGGCCGGGAGACCGTCGCCCGCTGCCGAGCCAACCCGCTGGCCCGCGCGCTTCGGGCCGACAAGCTGACGCTCGCTGCGCTGGAGGCGACGCTCGCGCTCTACCGCGACCCGGCCACGGCGATCGCCGAGATTCCGGTGCTGGCCATGCTCACTGCAAGCGCTGCCGAGCTCGCCGCCCGGGCCGAGCGGCTGGCGGCCCTGTGTCCGCCGGAGCTCGAACCGCGCATTCAGCCAGGCGAGTCGGCAGTGGGCGGCGGCTCATTTCCTGGTGCGGTGCTGCCTACCAGCCTGATTGCGCTCGACCCCGGCCCACTCGGCGCCGACGGTCTGGCGCTCCGGCTGCGACTCGGCGACCCGCCGGTAATCTCGCGGGTTAGCGAGGGGCGCGTGCTGCTGGACCCCCGAACCCTGCCCTTGGCCGCATATCCCGAGATCGGTGCCGCCCTGCGGCACGCACTCGAGCTGTAGGCGGGAGGGCGGGAGCAGGCGGGAGCGGGCGGGAGCAGACGGGAGTGGGTCGCAGTGGGAAAGCTCGTGCAGCGCGGCTGCAACCGCTGCGGTCCCGGACTCCCGCCCGCTCCCTACTGCTCCCGTCCGCCTGTCCGCCTGTCCGCCCTCTAATTACCTTCCCCCGGCCATGCCAATGCGCCTCGCCGTCGCGATCTCCGGCCGCGGCAGCAATCTCGCTGCGCTGCTCGCCGCTTTGCCGGCCGGCTCTCCCGCGGAAGTCGCCCTCGTCCTGAGCAACCGCCCCTCGGCAGCCGGGCTCGAGATTGCACGGCAGCACGCGGTCCCGACGGTCGTTCTGGCCGATCCCGCCGATGCCGCCGCCTGGCTCGATGCGCTCTCCGAGCACCGGATCGATCTGGTCGTTCTCGCCGGCTACCTCAAGCTGGTGCCGCCGGCGGTGGTGCACCGCTATCGCGGGCGCATCATCAACATCCACCCGGCGCTGCTCCCGGCATTCGGTGGTCCGGGCATGTACGGACATCGGGTGCACGAGGCGGTGCTCGCGCTGGGCGCGGCCGTGAGCGGCGCCACCGTCCATCTGGTGGACGAGGTGTACGATCGGGGGCCGATTCTGGCTCAGGC
>JBIOTT010000050.1:0-51311 GCA_044866195.1 Gemmatimonadales bacterium | reverse complement strand
CCGTGCGGGAGCCCGGCCCGGGATCCGTCGATCGGCAGCTGTACTCGCTGGCCTCGCGGCGATCGCCTGCGGTGACGCCGCCGTAGAACCACCCGCCAGCACCGCCTCGCCGACCGAAACCGATAGCCCCTCCCTCACACCGCTGACCGCGTCCTCGGGCACCCCTTGGCGGGTCGAGGATTTCACGACCTACGGCGGGAGCACCAGTAAGTGGAAGTCAGACCCGCACGACTGGATGTATTCCGCGTCCAGCTGGATGCACCAGGAGCGCATCGTCCTCGACACCAAGAACCTGTACAACGGACACCCCACGCTGCGGTACGACTGGCCGGGCCCGGCCGCCGGCAGCCCCTGGGGCGGGTGCAACACCGACCCGGCCATCCAGGCCAGCTACAAGGCGCCTAGCAACCGCGAGGTCTGGATCGAGGTCGCACATAAGTTCCGCAGCGATTGGTATCCCCTGGGACCGAACTGCAACGCGGGTGGGTACAAGCTGCTGCTGCTTTGGCGAGAAACCGACCGCTTCGACATCATCAATTTCGTCAACGCCAAAAACTGGTGGAGCGGCAGCCCTCAAAAGGCCCCGTTCAGCGGTTACTCCAACTGCTCGACGTCGGGCGCCGGAGAGAATTGCCGCTGGGGATACGGTAAGGACCAGTCACAGTTTCTCGCCTCGCTTCCTGGCATGCACTGGGACAGCCAGTGGCACATCTATCGAGTCCATCTCCGGATCCCTGCCGTCAAGGGCAACACCGACGGCGTTTACGAGATTTGGATCGATGGCAAGAAGGTCTTGAACCGCTATAACCGGACCTTCATCGCCAACAACACCGGGGCATTTCTCAACCACATCACGAGCATCGCCCTCGGCTCCAACTCGAACAGCGGGACCCGCGTGGCCACCCAGACCTGGTGGGGACACCTGAAGATCTGGACCTCGAATCCCGGATGGTAACCTAGGTTGACCCGCGGACTAGGCGAGGACAGCGCGCGGCTTCTCGGCGATCAGCGCGTTGCCCTTGCAGAGTCTCGCGGGCACACCGGCATGCACCGCGAGCCGGTTGAGGCGGATGGCCGTATTGCGAGGCCATCCTGACGGGAAAAGGGTGATGTCGGCCAGGGAAGTGGGGAAGCGCTCACGCAGCACCACGCCGTTCTTCTCCAGCTCCCGCTTGAGCGCGGCGATGTTGGCCATGCGCGCCACGAAGGGGTTCCCCTTTTCCGTGGACCAGAACTCGAGTCCGCCCGGGGAACGCACCAGCGTGGAACCGGATCGCCGCCAGGGAAGTCGTCGCACGGCCAGCACCAGCGCAGCGTGCAATGAGGCGTCGTTGTCCTCCAGAATGACGATTCGGCCGCCGGGCTTGAGCACTCGGCAGAGATTGCTCAGCGCCCGCGGCCAGTCCGGGATGTGCATGAGCACGCCGCGGCAGTGGATCGCGTCGAAGCTGTCGGGCGGGAAGGGGAGATCTTCCAGCCCGAGAGCCACCAGCTCGACTCGGTCCGTGAGTCCCTCCCGTGACACCCGCCCTTGCGCTCGAGCCAGGATGAGTCGAGAGATGTCGATCCCGACGCAGCGATAGCCTCGCTTGGCGATCCGAATGGTGTGGTCCCCGACACCGCATCCGGCGTCCAGCACGGTCCCGCCCTGCGGCACGCCAAGCGCGCCGACGATCCGATCCATGAGCCGATCGTTCACCCGATCGAGCAGCGGGTTGCCCCGATAGATTGACTCCCACTGATCGTGGATGTCGCCGCGCTGGTAGGTCTCTTTGAGCTGGGTCACGATAAGCGACTCGCAAGAAAGGTGCGCCAGGCGCTTCGATCTTACGACTGATGCCTTACCAGTGTGGATCGCTGGTCCAGACCCGGAGCCGGCCCCAATTGGTCTGGGTCGGGCTAGACGTTCCCGAATTGGAGTTGGAGCCGAGCGAGATGGACTTGAGCCGATTGGTCCATAGCCCCTTCCGGTGAATGAAGTCCTGATCGGTAACCCGCTTCACCAGCGTGCCATCAATCCACAGCTCGAAGACGCCGGTCTTCTCGCCCTTCGTGTTCGGCAGCTTGATGTGGGCGCGGTAGATGTGCCATTGCCCGTCCCACAGGTTGCCGGGTATGACGGGAAGGAACTGGCTCTGGCCCGTGCCATACCCCAGCCGGCAATTGAAGCCGAGCCCTGAGCACTTGCCCTGCAACACTTCATTCTGTGTCGCTGGATGTGCACTCCACCACTCGTGTCCGTTGAGCCCGTTGATAAGGTCGAAGCGATCACCAGCCGCGCGCCAGAACAGGAGAAACTTGTACCCCTTCACCCCGCAATGAGGGTTGGTGTCGAAGTTCGTGGCGAACTTGTGAACCGCTTCGATCCACACTTCCGACACGTTCGGCATCTTGTAGCGGGCTTCGATCGCGATATCCTTGCTGCACTGCGACCGTGGTGGATTGTCTCCCCACCAGTTGTACTGCAGGCTGTGCGGCGAATCCCTATAGCCGGGGCCAAACGAGATGGCCTGCTGATGCCACCATCGAGGGGGCGGCGAGGGCATCAAGCCGAACGGGTTGCTCCGAAAGTAGTCGGCGCTGCTGTAGCGGGAGAAGTCCTCGTCGAGCCACGGCTTGTTTCCCGAAACCGCCGGAGCGCCGCCTCGGCCCACGACTGTCCCTTGGACGATTGTCGTCGTGCTGCCGCTGCGCGCGCGAACCTGTACCGTCCCCGGGCTGGGCGGCGCCAGATACAGGCCGGAATCGGTCACGGAGCCGGCCGAGGCCTCGTAATGCACCCGAACCGGCTCAGCTGACTGGGCCGAAGCCGACTGGCCGGCGAGCGCCAGGAGCCAAAGCGGTCGCACGCTCACGAATCGCATCGCGTCTCCTTCTCCACAGTCGCTCCAGGGCTGGTCGGCCGCTATGCCGACCCGCAGAATCTAAACCGGGCGCCTGCTCTCATCCCAGCCGGGTGCCCTAGGTTTCGACCCCCCGAGCATGGCATCTTCAATGCAGCACAATCCTTGCACACGAAGGCCGGCTGGCTTCAATCTCCTCCATGAATGTGAACGCGGCCGATGATCGTTGCTCACATCTGGGACGCAGAGTACCCCTGGGATGTCCGGGTGGAGAAGATGGCACGGAGTCTCGTAGCGCGCGGGCATCGGGTACACATCATCGCGCGCAACCGAGACGCCCGCGTCGCCCTCGAGGCCCTGCCGGAGGGCAAGGTCCATCGAATTCCCTGGCGGCCATGGTGGGGGCCCGGTCTCAACGCGCTTAGCCAGTTCCCGGCTTTCTTCAATCCGCGTTGGGTGCGGCTGATCGACCGGACGGTCCGCACATCGGGCGCCGATGTCCTGCTCTGTAGGGACCTCCCCTTGGCGCCGACGGCCATCTACGTCGCGAGGGCTCATGGCATCCCGATGGTGTTCGACATGGCAGAGAACTACCCCGCGATGATCGCTGATCTCTGGCGATTGGGCCGGCCTCGGCCCTGGGACGGACTGGTTCGCAATCCAGCTCTCGCACGGACGGTAGAGCGATGGGTGGTGCGGAGGGCGAACCACATCCTGGTGGTGGTCGATGAGTCGCGCAGCCGGGTGGTCGAGCTGGGAATTTCGCCTGATCGAGTATCGGTCGTGTCCAACACGCCGCCACGGGCGCAGCTCGCCCCTTGTCCGGAGAGCTCTCGGCCTGTCGGGAATGGGAATCTCGATCTCGTCTACGTGGGGCAGCTGGACCTGCCCATGCGAGGGATCGAGCCCCTGCTCCAGGCGGTTGCAGAGTGCAATCGTCGGGGGCGCCACGTCCGCGTCACGCTGATCGGCGACGGGAGGGACAAGGCCAACCTCATGAGCCTTGCCGAACGGCTTGGGCTCGGCCCGGATACGGCGTCCTTCCGGGGACGGGTGCCGCACAAGGAAGCGCTGAGCTTGCTCCGCGGGTTCCACCTGGGTGTGGTTCCTCACCTGTCGACCGAGCATAGTGATACCACGGTTGCCAACAAGCTCTTCGATTACATGGCGGCTGGCCTCGCGGTATTGACTTCCAGCGCCCGGCCGCTGGCGCGCATCGTTCGTGAATCGGGCTGCGGCGAGGTTGCGGCCAGCGGGGACGCGGGCGACATGGCGCGGGCGATCGATCGCCTTCGGGATGATGAATACCGCCACCGCTGTGCGGTTGCCGGGTGGCAGGCGGCTGCCGAGACGTACCACTGGGAGCGTGATGCCGACCGGCTGGAGGCAGCCCTCGAGACCGTGGTTCGGCCTCGAGGGCCGAAGGCAGCTCGCCAGTGAATCCGGCGCTGCACCCGGCAGCGACGCGGGTCTTGCACGTCGTGGCTCCCGCCCCCTATGGCGGAGCCGAATCGGTGATTCGATCATTGGCGCGCGCGCAGCGAGACGCCGGGTTCCAGGTCCGGGTCGCGGCGGTTGTTCAACCCGGAGAGGAGCACCAGCACGATTTCCTCAGTGCCCTCCACGAAGACCGGACCGAGGCCGTCGGATTGGGGGTACACTCTCGTGCCTACCTGCGGGAGCGCCGGGAGTTCGGGGCGCTCTGCCAGCAGTTCCGCCCGGCCATTGTGCACGCCCACGGTGCTCGCGTTGTCGTGGTCGACGGCCCGGTCGCGCGCCGGGTCGGTGCGCGCCTGGTATCCACCGTCCACGGCATGACCGGAGGGCCCCTCCGGCATCGAGTCTACGAGCGGCTGATGGTGGCGATGCTGCGCCGGTACGACGCGGTGGTGGCAGTCTCGAGCCCAATTGCCGAGACGCTCCAAGCCGGCGGACTCCAGGGCGGCAAGCTCACCACCATTCCGAATGCCTGGCAGCAGACCACCATCCCGCTGCCGCGGGTTGAGGCCCGGCGCATGCTCGATCTGAATCAGAGCGCATTCGTAATCGGCTGGGTCGGACGCTTCGTTCCCGAGAAGGGCGGCGATGTGCTCGCGAACGCGCTGGGACACCTGAACCAGGCCGGTTGGCAGGCGGCCCTGATCGGGGACGGGCCTGAGTTGGAGATAGTACGTGAGACGGTCGCAGCCAGCGGGCTCGGCGCGCTCGTTCTCATGCCGGGCGCCGTCCCCAATGCCAGCCGGGTATTGGCCGCGTTCGACGTTCTGGTACTGAGCTCCCGGACCGAAGGCACCCCGATCGCCCTGTTGGAAGCGATGGCCACCGGCGTGCCGGTCGTCGCCACCGCAGTCGGCGGCATGCCGGACGTCATCGGCGCGGGCGGAGGCGTACTGGTGCCGCCGGAGGACCCGCCGGCGCTGGCTCGGGCCATCGAGCTCGTCCGAAGTGACCCGGCGGGGGCAGCCGCCCGGGCAGAGACGGCCAGGGCGAGGCTCCGCGCCCGCTACAGCGTAGAGGCATGGTGCGGATCCTACTCCCGGGTCTACCAAACGGTACTGTCTGGGGCCCCCGGGCGAACCCTGGTCGACTCGTCACTCTCACGCGGAGGCTGACCTGGCAACCTTCACCAAGCGGGTAATGACGATTCTGGGGACCCGGCCAGATGCCGTAAAGCTGGCCCCCGTCGTACAGGCATTGCAGGCGGACCCGTCCATCGAAGCCGTGGTAACGCTCACGGCCCAGCATCGCGAGCTGCTCGACCAGGTGCTCTCGGTTTTTGGCATCGCGCCCACCCATGATCTGGATCTGATGCAGCCGGGGCAGGTGCTGGCGGACTTCGCAGCCCGGGCGCTGCGGTCCCTCGGTGCCCTGTTCGCCGAACAACGCCCTGACATGGTGATCGTTCAAGGCGATACGACGACCGCCATGGCGGGTGCCCTGGCCGCGCACTATACCGGCTGCGCTCTCGCGCACGTCGAGGCCGGCCTCCGGTCGCGGGATCTTCGCAATCCGTTTCCCGAGGAGGCCAACCGTCGCATCATCTCGCAGCTGGCCGACCTGCACTTCGCCCCCACCCAGACCAGCCACGCCAACCTGATCGCCGAGGGCGTTGCTCCTGATCGGGTCTACGTCACGGGCAACACCGTCATCGACGCCCTGCTCTATGCCGCAGACCACGCGACCGCCGATCGGCTGCCGGCTGGGCTGGCTGGACTGCGAGGCGATCGCAAGCTGATCCTGGTAACGCTGCACCGGCGAGAGAGCTTTGGGGCTCCGCTCGAAGGGATCTGTGAAGCGCTCGGGCAGCTGGTGGATCGGAATCCAGCGGTTGAGATCTTCTATCCGGTGCACCCCAACCCCAACGTGCGCCGTACCGTGTACGAGCTGCTGGGCCGCCGGGAACGAGTGCACCTCGCCGAGCCGCTGGGATACATCGAGTTTGTGGCCGTGATGCGGGCGGCACACTTCATCATTACCGACTCGGGAGGGGTGCAGGAAGAGGCTCCCTCCCTCTGCAAGCCGGTCCTGGTCCTGCGGGATGCCACGGAGCGACCCGAAGTCGTGGAGGTGGGCGCGGCTCGCCTGATCGGGCGAAAGCCTGCCGACGTGCTGGCGGCGGCAACCGAGCTGCTGACGAACCCCCGCGCATACGAGGCCATGACAGGCCACCCGAACCCTTACGGCGACGGGCAGGCTGCGCAGCGCATTGCGCACGCGGTCCACCAATTCCTGCTGGAGTAGCGCCGGCTGGAAAACATCGGGGGGCTTGGCCGCTGACCGTCAGCTGCCAAGCCCCCTGATGCAACTACTGCGTCCTATCCCTGCGCCTTACCAGTTCGGGTTGGCGGTCCAGACCCGGAGCCGGCCCCACCAGTTGTTGGTGGCGTGTGACGTCCCCGAATTGGAGTTGGAGCCGAGCGCAATGCCCGCGAGCCGATTGCTCCATAGCCCATTGTACCTGATAAAGTCCTGATTGACGACCCGCTTCACCAGCGTACCATCGATCCACAACTCAAACACGCCGGTCTTCTCGCCCATCGTGTTCGGCATCTTGATGTGGGCGCGGTAGATGTGCCATTTCCCGTCCCAGAAAGTGCCGGGTATCACGGGAAGGAATTGGCTCTGCCCCTCGCCGTAGCCGAGTTGGCAATTGAAGCCAATCCCCGAGCACACGGTCTTGATCGCTTGGGACTCTACCGCCGGATGTGCACTCCACCAGTTGTAGCCGCTGAGACCGTTTAGCAGGTCGAAGCGGTCGCCGGCGGTGCGCCACATGAGCAGGAACTTGTATCCGGCCGTATTGCCGATGCACGTCCCGCCACTGGATGTGGCGTTTGTGTTGAAGTTCGTGGCGAATCTGTGCGCCACCTCGATCCAGACTTCCGACACGTTCGGCGTCTTGTAGCTGGCCTGAATCGCAGGATCGGTCGAACAGCCGGCCCAGTAGTCTTCCCCGGCACTGTTGGTTTTGACGCCCGGCCCTGGCCAGTCGTAGCGCAGCGTTTGGTGCCCCTCGAAGAGGACCTGTTTGTCAATATGAATCTGCTGCTGATTGAACCACGAGGCCGCTGTGACCTGCCAACCGTACGGGTTGGATCGAAAGTGCTCATCACTGGTGTAACGCGAAAAGTCCTCGTTGAGCCATAGGCCGCCTGGCGGCGGAGCCGAAGCGGTGATCGAGACGCTGCTTGTGTCCGCCTTCCCACCCTGGGCGGTCGCGATCACGCGGAAGGTGCCGCCGGTCGAGCCCGCCGTGTAGTAGCCGGTAACCGAAACCGAGCCACCAGTTGCGCTGTAGGCCACCGGGACCGAGTACGTTATTGAACCGTCCGAGAGCCGGCCGGTCACGCTGAATTGCTGACCCTGGCCGGCGCCCAGTGACACACTGCCCGGAGACATCGTGATGGAAGTGAGCGTGGCGGGCGGCACCGTGACCACCGCGGTGTCGGCGAGGCCGGTGGTGACGTGGGTGGCGATCACCCGGTAGGTACCGGCCGTGCGCCCGGCCGTGTAGAGCCCGCCGGCGTCGATGGTGCCGCCGGTGGCGGTCCAGGTGACGCCGATCAGCACCTGGGTGCCGTCGCTTTGGCGACCCAAGGCTTCGAACTGCTGCTGAAGGCCGCCGCCCACTGTGGCGGTCGACGGGGTGACCTCGACGCCTACCAGCGTGGGCTGGGGCGGAACGACAACCACAACCCCTGTGTCGGGTGGATTGTGGGGGTTCCCCCTGCGGCGCCCCACCACCCTGAACGCACCGGTGGATGTGGAGGTGTAGTTCCCGCTCGCATCGACCCTGCCGCCGGTGGTGGTCCATTCGATCGAGGTGACCTGGGCGGACCCGGGAATCAGTGACTCGAAGGCGCGGAACAACACACCCTGGGAGCCTTCAAGCACGACTGCACGGGGACTGAGCGCAACGGGACCGTCGGCGCCGGTGTCAATGGAAGCTTCGGTGGGTAATGGCTCGCCAGCTGAGCAGGCGGCGGCCAGGATGGGCAGCAGGAGCGCCGCGCCGGTTCGCAGGCGCGCGAGACGCCGGGCGAGTTTGTAGGTGTACGTCATGCAGCCGACTCCTGTGGAGTGAAGACACTGGAAGGCCGCCAGCCCTCGGGTCCCGGTGAGAGGATCCCGTCGCTGGCGGCCCGGCTGGCATAACGGTCAGGAGCGGCCGTGGTAGCCCCGAAGCTCTGTGCCACCGCCTTTCGGCGGCTTTACTCTGAGCAGCGGTGGAACTGGGGCGCCCATCCTAGACGCCTATGTGGCACTTTGCCCTGGTGTCAAGCAAGGATTGGTCCATCTCGCGATCGCGCTGAGTAGCTCTGTGGTGCAATTCGTTGGTACAACAGGCAGTGCCGTCTGCCATCGTATCGTTCATCTACATTGAAGGGACGCCTAGAACTTTGACAGTGCTGGCTGATCGGTGCGGGATATCACAAGCGGACCTCGGGATGTGCGAGAGCCCGAGTTAATTGCCGGGGTCATGACGGTGGATTCGACTCTGAGCTGGGCCACATCCGCCGGATGGGTATCTCCCTGACGCGCATTGCGCGTGGTATAATCACCCGAATGGGCTTTCGTGCTTCGACGGTTCAGTCCACCCCGGAAACTGGCAGTGGCCAATGAGTAGATTGGGCGAATTCGTACTGCGCAAGTTGAGCCGTGACCCAAGTGCCCCGGATTACCTCCCGGACCATTACGTTCAAAAGCATCAAGATCCGACGGCTCAGATTCAATTTCTAGAGCGAACGTTTCCCGCTATCAAAGCCACCCTTTCTGGGAAGCGGGTGCTAAATATTGGCTGCGCCGAGGGCCAAGAGGCCCTGGGCATCTCCATGCTTGGAGCTCGGGAAGTATGCGGGATCGACATTCGGATCGACAAAAGAGAGAACGAGAGGATCCGAAAGAGACATCCAGATCGTCAACTGGAGTTTGCTTTCGTGGATGCCCACAACCTTGCATTTGCCGCTGAGACTTTCGACGCAGTCATCACGGTCGATGCCTTTGAGCATTTTGCCGATCCCTACTCGGTCTTGAAGGAATCGGCTCGCGTGCTGAAGGAAGACGGAAGAATTTTTCTCACCTCGGGTGTCTGGGCCCATCCGTGGGGCTCCCATATGAACTTCTTTACCATGGTACCGTGGGTGCAATTCCTCTTTTCAGAAGCCACGATAATGAATGTCCGCCGCCTTTACAGAAGCGATGGGGCGAACAAGTTCTCCGAGGTTGAGGGGGGCATGAATAAGATAGGAGTAAGACGACTCAAGAACATCGTGAAGCAATTGCAGCTCAACCCAGAATACTTCAATCTCAGGCCGGTTAAGGGATTGAAGACACTGACCAGGATTCCATTGGTCAACGAATTCTTTACCGGTCAGATCGTTGCCGTCCTGAAAAAGGAGCCGTCTCGCCGTCCCGCCGCGCTTTCCGGCCAACCAGCGTAAAGCCTTCCGGGCACGTTAGCCCCGCGCCACTCGCTCGCACCAGTCTACGTGGCGGGCAGCAGAACCCTTCAGGCTGAACCGCTCCTCCACCCGCCGCCGTGCCGCCTCGGCCAGCCGGGTCCGCAGCTCGGGTGACCGAAGCAGCCGAGTCAACGCCGACGCGATCGCCTCGGGGTCGCCGGGCGCTACCAGAAGGCCGGTCTCGCCGTCCACAATCAGCTCCGGAATCCCTCCGGTTCGCGACGCGATCACCGCGCACCCGGTCGCCATCGCTTCCGCGATGGTCCACCCGAACGCCTCCGCCCAGACGGCCGGATGAACGAAGACGTCGGCGGTTTGTAGACAGGCATGCACGTCGTCTCTCAGGCCGGCGAACTCGGTGCGTTCTCCGATGCCAAGGGCCGTCGCCAGAGCGCGGAGCTCAGCCTGCTCTGGCCCGTCGCCCACCACCAGGAGACGCGCCGACGGGTCATCGAGCCGCGCGACTGCCCGAAGCAGCACATCGACACCCTTCGCCCGAATCAGGTGGGCAACAACGAGAATCGTGGGCGGGCCGCTGGCGGCGGGGCGGCGAGGCGCGGGCACGAACCGATCGAGGTCCACTCCATTGTAGATCGTGACCGTCCGGGTCTCCTCCATGCCGAGCTGCCAGGCGGTGCGGGCGCGGGCGTAGTCGGACACCCCGGCGAGGCCCGCGATTCTCGGGACCGTGATGCCATTCAGCAGCCACCGCTTGATCCGTCCGCCGGGTGAGAGCGGAACGCTCGAGTAGGCGGAGGTCCGCTCGACGAAGAGCACCTGCGCCGGCCAGGCGGCGTACGCCACCAGCGCCACGCGGCTGCGGGCGCCGCACAGGTTGAGCTGAATCACGTCGTAGCCGCGTAACCGGCGGATCCCGGCTATCGGCCGGCGCACCACCGAGTCGAGCAATGCCCAGCCGCCGCCCGCGTCTGCGAGCGCCGCGAGGAAGTCGGGGTGCGCGGGCCCCCGGCTGAACACGTCGATCGTGTGGCCGCGGCTGCGGGCCTCCCCTGCCAGGCCGACCAGCCAGCCCTCCAGCGAGCCGAGCTTGCGCGGCCGAAGGTCCACCAGGACGGCCAGCCGGAGCGGTCGGACCGCCGTCAAGGTGCTGCGCGGCGAGCGCCCTGCGGGTTGCCTTCCAGCAGCTGGCTGATCGCGTCGGCCGATTGAGCCCAGGTGTGGCTTGCCGCGGCCAGGGCGTAGCCGGCCCGTCCCAACCGCCGGCGCTCGGCCGCGTCGCCCAGGAGACGCACGACGTGCGCGGCAAAGCTGGAGGGGTCGTCAGCAACCAGGCTCCCGGTCGCCTCGTCCAGGCTGAGACCGTTGGTCGCGAGGGTGGACATCACCACCGGTCGCTCGCAGGACCAGGCTTCGAGCACTTTGTTCTTGATCCCAGTGCCCGAGCGCATGGGCGCGATGGCCACCCAGGCGTCCCGCAGCACGTGTTCCATCACCTCGACATCGGGCATGATCTCGATGCCCGGTCGGTCGCCCAGCCGTCGGACCACGGCAGCAGGCGCGCGGCCGGCGACGACGAACCGCGCGTCGGGCACCGCCTGCCGCACCGCCGGCCAGATTGCGTCGGCGAAGAATCGTACGGCTGCGATGTTGGGCTCGAAGCTCATCACGCCGGTAAAGACGACAGTTGGTATCGGGCCTTCGGAGTCTTTGGTGACGGCAGGCGGGAGCGTGACGCCGTTGGGAACGACGTAGACGCTATCGCGGCCGGAGATTCGGCGCAGAACGGCCGCGTCGGTGTCGCCCACCACCACCGTCGCCCCCACCGACCGGACCACCCGCCGTTCGTACCACGCCGCCCGGGTGGCAGCGCGAATCGCGCGATAGCGGTCGATCCAGCGGCTTCGTGCGCGGGCGTGGCGCCAATTGGACAGGGTCGCGCAATCGATTCGGTCGGCAACCGTAGGCGGGAGATCCACTTCGAGGGCCAGGAATTCGGCGCCCGACCACAGGAGCACGGCCCTTGGGCGAACCCGCCCGATCACTTCCAGAGCGACCTTCCGCAACGGAGCCGTGTCCAGCTGCCAGGGCATGGTCGCGATTCCGCTCTCCAGATCGACCGGGACGAATTCCGCGAGCTCGAGCTCGGCAGTGCGGTCCTGGTCGCTGGGGGAGGCCTGCGCGACGAGGATCACCCGCCACGACTTCGTGAGCTCGCTCAGCAGGTTGCCGACCCGGAGTGCGTAGCCGTTGCTTTGGGGCCAGAGCGGAGCGGGGCAGACCGCCACCACGGTGCGGGCATCTGAACCCCAGCTTGGTCGCGTGGCGGGGTGGTCGGGGGTGGGTTCGGTTGCGATGGATCGCACGGACGTCTCTGGGCCTCCCCAGGTGGGACACTTGGCTGCCGGCAATGCCGCGCGGCGTGGCAAATTTGCGACCAGCTCCGACGCCGGTCCACCGTCTGTAGTAACATCGCCACAGCCGTTGCAAGGCGTCTACTCCCGTTTGCGGCTGGGCAACGGATCTGGGTACCTTGGAGCCTCGGGGGGCGCCTAAGCCGAGGCAGGATAGCGACTCGCCGGCTTCGCCGCCGCCCCCGATCGGTGCACGGGGTTTGCGGAGGAGCTAAGATCTTTCGGCGCGCTGTCCTCCGGCGACAGCCCCGGTTACTCATCCAGTAGTGGGACAGTCGGTTCAGTCATTTCACGGAGCAGGCACGGCATGGCCACTCAGCTGGCGGTATCCAGCCCAGCCGCAAAGGGAACGCCCAGCGTTGCGGCTCAGCTGGAGGCGGACGGCATCGTCATTCTCCCCGATTTTCTCGAACCCGACCGGTTGCAGAGCATGCAGCGGGCTTTCGCCCATCGTCTTCAGCGACTTCGCTGGAACGACTTCGATGGTTACGAGAAAACCGAGCGGTTCCGGCACATGGTGCAGGACGTCCTCACCCTCGACCAGGGATTCGTGGATGCCGCCCTGCACCCGTTGGTCAAGGCGACTCTCGCGGAGTATATCGGCCCCTCGTTCGCGCTGGTGGAGGCCAAGGGCTGGTTGTCACTGCCGACCACGGAGGATTTTCACGGCTGGCATGGTGACGGCTGGTATGACCAGAGCCAGGTCATCCAGCTGCAGCGTGAGGTCAAGCTCGCCATCTATCTGACCGAGGTCCGCTCCGGGGCCTTCACCTACGTGAAGGGCAGCCACGGAAAGCTCCACCCCCGCTCCTACAGCGACGCGGAGGTGGCCCGCTGGGACCAGTCGCTGATCGTCCAGGCGCTCGGTCGCGCGGGCACCGCCATCCTGTTCGACACCAGCGGCATTCACCGGCAGAGCACGCCGATCCTGGAGCCGCGGCACGCCGTGTTCTACAACTATCACGACCCGGGCGTGCCGCTTCGCCGCGAGGACGTCAAGTACAACCGCTACCACCCGCTCATACTCAACGCAGCGTTTCTGGGCGACACCACCGACGAGGACCGCCGCATGCTCGGCTTCGGCGACAAGCGAACCTTCGTTCCGGCATACGAGCGGGCGCCCCGGCACGAGGGGTTCCAGGCCGCCATGACCGCTCTGCTCAACGCCAAGCTTCGGGCGGAGGATCTGTCGGGCCGGGTGGGCGCCCGACTTCGCCGGTTGGTTGGCGGTCGCTGAGCCTCGGCAGACGCCGGATATCCCCGGGCGGGCGCGCCCTCTCGTATGTGCGGGCTAGCAGGCTTCTTCTCGTCCCGGGCGCGGTCCGAGGCTGAGCTTCGGGACGTTGCGTGCGGCATGATCGCACCAATCCTGCACCGCGGCCCTGACGATCACGGTGTCTGGACCGAGGGATCTGCTGGCGTCGCGCTCGGATTCCGCCGCCTGGCGATCCTCGACCTTTCGGCGCTCGGCCACCAACCGATGCGCTCGGCCAGCGGTCGGTTCACCATCATCTTCAACGGCGAGGTTTACAACCACGCCGAGCTGCGCCGCGAGCTCGAGGCGGCGGGTCACCGGTTTCGGGGCCACTCCGATACCGAGACGATGCTCGCCGCCTACGAGCAATGGGGGGTCCAGCGCGCCACCCGTCGTTTCATCGGAATGTTCGCCATCGCGCTCTGGGACCAGCAGGACCGCGTGCTTCACCTGGTACGCGACCGACTTGGCATCAAGCCCCTGTACGTCTGGCACGAAGGCGGTGAGCTCGCCTTCGCCTCCGAGCTCAAGTCGTTCGCGGCGCTGCCCCGATTCGATCGCGCGCTGGATCGCGACGCGATCGTCGCCTATCTCCGCTATCTCTACATTCCAGCGCCCCTCAGTGTGTTCCGGCAGATACGCAAGCTCGAGCCAGGCCATATCCTCTCGATCCGCGACCCGCGGGAGTCCCCGCCGGACCCGGTTCCCTACTGGTCGCTGGCAGACGCCGCGCGCGAGGGCTTGGCCAACCCGCTGCTCGCTCCCGACCAGGAGCTGATCGAGCAGGCCGACGCCCTCCTTTGCGACGCGGTCGCCCTCCGCATGCTGGCGGACGTACCGGTGGGCGCCTTGCTCTCGGGCGGCGTCGATTCGTCGACGGTGGTCGCGCTGATGCAGGCGGCCACTAGCCACCCGGTCCGCACCTTCACGATCGGTTTCCCCGACCAGGACTACAACGAAGCCTCCCACGCAGCGGCCATCGCCCGTCACATCGGAACGGCGCATACCGAGCTCATGTTGACCGAGCCGGAGCTCGAGGCAGTGGTGCCGCGGGTTCCCGAGTTGTTCGACGAGCCGCTGGCCGATCCGTCCCAGATTCCGACGTATCTCGTCTGTCAGCTCGCGCGGCGGGAAGTCACGGTGGCGCTTTCCGGCGACGGCGGCGATGAGGTCTTCGCCGGGTACAATCGGTACGTGAAGGGGGGCGCGGCGTTGCGGGCCGCTGCCGGTCTACCCCGGGTCGCCAAGCGACTGATGGGCGGTTTGATCGCCCGCTCCGATCCGGCGACCCTCAATCGGTGGAGCCGGCGGGTGGGTGCGCTGCTACCGGCCCGATTGCGGGACCCCCGGCTGGGCGAGAAGGCGTACAAGCTTCGCCTCCTGGCTGGTTCCGACGGGCCCGCATCGATGTACCGGTCGCTGGTCTCGTTTTGGCAGGATCCGGCGGCGCTGGTTCCCGGGGGGCGGGAGCCGCACGATGCAGTGAGCCGTGCGTGGAGCACGCTGCCGGGCGGGGCCGACCTCGATCGGATGATGCTGGCGGATCAGTGGGCCTACCTGCCGGACGATCTCCTGGCCAAGGTCGACCGGGCCAGCATGGCGGTGAGCCTCGAGGCCCGGGTTCCGCTGCTCGATCATCGGGTGGTCGAATTCGCCTGGCGGCTTCCCCAGGGCGTCAAGGTGCGGCGGCAGACCGGCAAGTGGCTCCTTCGCCAAGTGCTCTACCGGCGGGTGCCCCCAGGGCTCATCGAGCGGCCCAAGATGGGCTTCTCGGTGCCGATCGACGCCTGGTTGCGCGGCCCCCTCCGCGAATGGGCCGGAGATCTGCTTGCGGCGGACTCGGTGCGGCGGACCAGCGTGCTCGATGCCGATGGCGGCGCCGCTGCTTGGGCAGCATTCGATCAAGGCCGCGGCCCGTCCGGCCTGGACCTATGGGCTCTGGTGGTCCTCCGGGCCTGGGAGGAGCGGTGGGCCAGAGCCGGTTGAGTGCGCTGTTGCGCTGGCGCAACGGCAGGGGGTGTGCGGACCCGAACTTGCGACAGGGGTGGGCTGTCCAAGACGGCTTGCATCCAGCTGAACAGGTGACCTGATTCGTCTCTCATGAGCACTACCCCCGCTCCCACCCCCGCTGTCCCGGCCGCCAGGGCCAGGCCCCAGGCGGGCCTGCGCCGGCGGCTCGCAAATGGGGCCCTGCCGCTCAACCTGGATCCCCTCCGGGCGGCGCTGTTTGGGCTGGTGGTCTTGTCGGTGAGCCGCATCCACTCGTACTACCCGTTGGTTGCCAAGCTGAGGCCGCTGCTCCTCCTGGTGGCGTTCACCGGTCTGTACGCGTTTCTCAATCCCAAGAAGATCGCCGCCGGCAACCTGCAGCTGAAACCGGCTCGCCTGGTGATGGCCATCGCCATCTGGGGCTGTGTCACCGCTGCGTTCGGCATCTCCCTGGGCGGGTCGGCCAAGTTCATCCTCGACGAGTTCTCCAAGACCATTCTGCTGTGCTTCCTGCTGATCGTGGGCATTCGGGGGCCCCGCGATCTCCTGACGATCGTCTGGTCCTACGTCATCGGCTGCGCCGTACTCTCGTATCTCTCGCTCTTCGTGTTCGGCCTCAAGAAGGCGTCGGGCAGCGAGATGGCCCGGCTCCAGGGAGGAATGGCGACCTTTGACGCCAATGACCTGGGGCTGGTCCTGCTCATCGGGCTCGCGCTGTCGCTGCTTACTTATCAGACCTCGGGGAAGAACGGGAAGATCGTCAGTGGCGTAACCATGATCGGCATCGCTGGGGCTCTCGCGCGCTCGGGCTCCCGGGGAGCCTTCGTGGGGCTTGTCGCCGTGGGAATCGCGCTCCTGGTGATGCTTCGAAACGTGCCGATCACCAAGCGCCTGGGCTTCATGTTCATAACCATCTTCGGCATCGCGATCGCGGCGCCGGAGGGTTACTGGGAGCAGATGAAGACCGTTGCGACGCCCACCAAGGACTACAACTGGGATGCCCCCGATGGTCGGCGTGCGGTCGCGGAGCGGGGTCTCGGCTACATGCTGGGCTACCCGATCTTCGGTCTCGGGATCGACAACTTCTGGCGGGCCGAGTGCTTCATGTCCGAGAAGGCAGCCAATCGAATCCTGGGTCATGGTATCCGATGCACTCCCCCGCACAACTCTTACATCCAGGCGGGCGCGGAAACCGGGATTCCGGGCGTGATTCTGTGGTGCACGCTCGTGTTCAGCGGGATCACCGGTACCATGCGGCTGCGGCGGCGCCTGCCCCGAGCCTGGGAGCGCGGTGACCCCGAACAGCGCTTCCTCTATCTCTGCAGCACCTACTTCCCGCTCGCCATGATCGCGTTCGCGGTGACGTCGTTCTTCCTGACGTTTGCCTGGCTCGACATGGTGTA
Source organism: Gemmatimonadales bacterium (assembly GCA_044866195.1). Classification (GTDB taxonomy): domain Bacteria; phylum Gemmatimonadota; class Gemmatimonadetes; order Gemmatimonadales; family GWC2-71-9; genus DASQPE01. Next base: position 34,487 of record JBIOTT010000050.1, on the reverse strand, counting down.
CATGGTCACCGCCATGATCACCGGACTCTACGGCTGCGTGGGGGCCCGGGTGCCCGAGCTCCAGCCGGGTGTCATGCGCGCGAAGCGGCGAGTCGCCCGGTCGCCGGCGGCAGGCCGGCCCGGCGCCGCGATACCCCAGCCCGGTGGGCCATGACGGCGGCATGCTCCGGGTGCGGCTCAAAGGCCTGGCGGAGCTGATCGCGATACGCGCCGGGGGCCGGGTCGTCGGCGGACTCCGGCGCCGCGGCCAGGTCCTCATTCTGAGTTATCACAACGTGGTCCCGCGGGGCGAAACGGCCCGCGGCGACCGCTCCCTCCACCTCCCGCAGCGGGCCTTCGGCGGGCAGCTCGATGAGTTGCTGCACGACCACGACGTGGTGCCGCTCACGAAGCTCTGGAGTGAGCCGGCGGCGCCCGGCCGGTCCCGCGCCGCCATCACGTTCGACGACGCGTATTCCGGTACGCTCACCGCCGGGCTCGAGGAGCTGGCCAAGCGAGGGTTGCCCGCTACTGTCTTCGTTCCGCCGGCGTTCATCGGCGGGCGATCATTCTGGTGGGACGATCTGGCGGAGGGCTTTGCCGGTGTGCTGCCGGCGGACCTCCGTGCCCGACTACTGACCGAGCTCGCCGGAGACGACGAGTCGATCCGCCGATGGGCGGACCAGCAGGGTCTCGCTTCCGGCGACCCATTGCCGGCATGGGCTCGGGCTGCGACCGAAGGCGAGCTTCGGTCCGCGGCCGCGTACCGGGGTCTCACCCTGGGATCGCATAGCTGGAGTCACCTGAACCTCGCTGCCATCGACCCGGCGCGCCGGCAGCTCGAGCTCACCCGATCGAAGGCATGGCTCGAATCGATGTTTCCGCAGATCTCGATTCCCTGGCTGTCCTACCCCTATGGGCTCGAGACGGCGGACACCCGCGCTGACGCGCAAGCGGCGGGGTACCTTGCCTCGGTCCGCGGGGCCGGCGGCCACTTCCGGCCCGGCGCCGCCCCGCTGCACGCGCTCCCGCGGCTGAACGTGCCGGCCGGGCTCTCCGCCGCCGGGTTTGCGCTGCGGGCGGCCGGGCTTTTCCAGCGGTGACCGGCCGGGTGCTGGTGACGGACGGCGAGCAGCGCGCGGCGCTTGCCGTGGTGCGGTCGCTGGGCCGTGCGGGCTTTTCCCCCCTGGTCGCGGAAAACCGGAACGGATCCCTTGCCGGCGTATCCCGGTTCGCCCGTGGCCGGTTCGCGGTCCCCGATGCGCTCGCCGCTCCGGATCGTTTCGCGGAGGCGATCGCCGATCTGGCGCGCGAGCTGGATGTAGACGTCGTCCTGCCCATCACCGACGCCTCGGTGCTTGCCATCCTCGCGGTACGCGACCGGCTGGGGCGGGCCGTAGTGCCGTTTCCATCACTCGAGGCATTCCGGCGGATCTCGGACAAGCAGCTGGTCCACGCGGAAGCGAGCGAGGTCGGTCTGGCAGTCCCGGCACAGTGCACCGTCGCCGATCGCGCGGCGGCGGCCGCGCTCGATCCGACCTCCCTGCCGTTTCCGCTGGTGGTCAAGCCCGCCCGTTCCACCACTGAGATCGGGGGACGCCGGGTCAAGCTGCTGGTCTCCTATGCCCGCGATGCTCGGGCCCTGCGGGACCGGTTCGCCGCGCTTCCCGCGGAGGCATTTCCGGTGTTGCTGCAGCAGCGGGTCGTGGGCCCGGGGGTAGGCATCTTCGAGCTGGTGTGGGACGGCCGTCTCGTGGCCAGCTTTGCCCACCGGCGCTTGCGAGAGAAGCCTCCCGCCGGAGGCGTCAGCGTGTACTGCGAGAGCATCGCAGCCGATCCTGCGCTGGTCGAGCGGTCGCGGGCGTTGCTCGACCGCTTCGGCTGGCAGGGCGCCGCGATGGTGGAGTACAAGCTCGATGCGGCAAACGGCACGCCTTACGTGATGGAGGTGAACGGCCGGTTCTGGGGCTCGTTGGCGCTCGCAATAGACGCCGGGGTCGATTTCCCCCGGCTGCTGGTCGAGCTCGCACTCGGCCGGGCACCGGCCCCCTTGCCGCCGTATCGAGTCGGGGTGCGGAGCCGGTGGTGGTGGGGCGATATCGATCACCTCTGGACCCGCTGGCGCCATTCGGCGGACTACCTCGCCCTTCCGCCCGGCAGCCCGGGCCGCTGGCGTACGCTGGCAAACTTCCTGGCTCTGACGCCGGGCGCCCGGTGTCCGGTGCTGCGCTTCGATGATCCCAAGCCCTTCCTTCGGGAGACTCTCGATTGGGTGCGCCGCCGATGACCGCAGCCGGCACGGCCGGGGTGGTTCACGTGCACAGTGACTACTCCCACGATGGGCGCGACTCGCTCGCCCGAGTTCACCAGTTCGCATGTGAGCGCGGGCTCGGGTTCGTGGGCCTGACGGACCACGCCGAAGATCTCGGACCTGAGCTCTTCCGCCGGTATTTGCTCGAGTGCGAGGAGCACTCACGGGATGGGGTCCGGTTGATCCCCGGTCTCGAGTTCCGCTTCGAGGGCTTTCCAGGGCTGCATCTCCTCGCGCTGGGGCTGCGGGCCTGGATCGAGCCAGCCACGCCCGATGCGTTCATCGAGCTCGCCCCCCCGGTCGCGGGGTTCACGATCGTGGCCCACCCCATGCTGGCCCGGTACCGGCTCCCCGAATCGGTGCGCCGCCGGATCGACGCGATCGAAGTCTGGAACGCGGCCTATGATACCCGCTACCTCCCCGACCCGCTGGCGTTCGAGCTGCTGCAGTCAGTGCGGCGCGAGCGGTCCGACCTGCTCGCCGTTGCCGGACTCGATCAGCACGATGCCAGCAACGATCGCGGCACCCGCGTGGTGCTCCACCGGAGGACCGACGATCCGATCGGCGAGCTCCGGGCGGGCCGCTTCACCAACCACGGGTTGACGCTTCGGTTCGCCGCCCGGCCGACTTGGGGCCCCCTCCGCTTGAACGCGCTCAGGACCTGCCGCCGGGGCCTTCGCATCCTGGAGCGGTTGCACGACAGCGCCCGTGCCCGACGACCCCGGCGGCGACGAGACCAGGGCCCGGCCCGGTGACTCGTCCCGCCCGGGTACTCCAGGTCGTTCAGAACCTCAATTACGGCGGTATGGAGCGCCTGATTGTGGAGCTGGTCGGGCGGCTCGATCCCACGCGCTTCGAGCCGCACGTGCTGGTGCTGGGCGGTGTGGGCCGGTTAGGCGAGGGCCTATCGAGCCGGGTGCCACTGCATCGGCTGCCGCCGCTCTCGAAGCTCTCCATGCTGTGGCCGGCAGGGCTGATCGCAGCGCTGAAGCAGCTCCGGCCCGACATCGTCCATTCCCACAGCGGGGTGTGGTACAAGGCGTCCCTGGCCGCCCGCCGGGCCCGGATTCCGGTGGTGATCCATACGGATCACGGTCGCCCCAATCCGGATCGACTGGCGCGCCGGCTGCTCGAGCGGACTGCAGCCCGCCGCACCGACGTCGTGGTCGCCGTCTCGGCTCCGCTGGAACAGCGCCTGCGGGACACGGTGGTCTGCGGAGCCGCCCCGGTCGAGTTGATCGTGAACGGCGTCGATACGGCGCACCACCGGCCTGCTGCCGACGACGGTGCTGCGCGGCGCGAGCTCGGGTTAGCGCCCGATGTGCCGATTCTGGGCAGCATCGGCCGGCTTCAGCCGATCAAGGGGTACGACGTAATGCTCGCGGCGTATGCCCGGTTCCGGGCGGATTGGCGGGGCCCCGGCCGGGCTCCGGTGCTCGTGGTCGGGGGCGATGGCCCCGACCGGGAGCGCCTTCAGGCGCTCGCCCGCGAGCAGGGACTGGACGGCGTATTCCTGCTGGGCTGGCGGGACGACGTTGAGGCGTTTCACGCCTCCTTCACCCTGTTCACCATGGCGTCCCGTAGCGAGGGGACGTCAGTGAGCCTGCTCGAGGCGATGAGCGCGGGTCTCTGCCCCGTGGTCACCGATGTCGGAGGCAACCGTGATGTGCTCGGTCCGGAGCTCCGGCACCGGCTCGTTCACTCGGAGGATCCGGCCGCGCTGGCGGCGGCATGGTCAGCCGCGCTGGCCGATCCGGAGGTGCGGAACCGGGATGCGCTGACTGCCCGACGGCGAGTCGAAGAGGCGTTCAGCCTGGACGCGATGGTGCGCGGCTACGAGCGGCTCTATCAGCGCCTCTTGAACCGGAATTGAACCGGTCGCTCAGGGAGGGGGCGTCGCCGCGCTCCCGGTAACCCGCTCCAGCAGCTTGCGGCCCACCCCGCTCGGGCCCAGATCCCAGGCACGGAGCGCGAGCCGCGGCAGCCACGCCTTGCGCGCGTAGTGTCGTCGTACCTGTTCCGGAGCCTGGGGAACCAGATCCGCGAAACGAAGCAGGTAGCGCACGGCCCTCATTTCCCGCTTTCGCCAGCACAACTCGAGATCGCGCTCCCAGATCCAGCGCATTCGCTGCTCCATTTCGTCGACCAAGGCCTGGTCGCCCTCGGCTGCGACCTGGTCCCGGAAGCGTGCCCGCGCAAGATACGAATTCCGATATTGATGTTCGGGCCGGGCGCTCAGCTGCCCCGGGTGCCAGCGGTAATTCGACGTGATCTCATGGGTGCTCACCAGCTTGTGGTGGCGGGCAAAACGCATCCAGATGTCGAAGTCGTTTCCGCTGCGCATCCGCTCGTCGTAACCGCCGACCGCGAGCATCGCCTCACGCCGGCCGATGGCGGCCATCTGGGGACCCGGGGTGCGCCAGAAGCTTTCCCAGAAGAAGTCCACCGGCGGGCCTGGCGGTATCCGGGGCGTCGCGACGCCTTGGGCCGTGCCGGCCAGCCGCACGGCGCCGAACGCCGCTCCCGCTTCGGGATACCGCTCGAGCAGGCCGGCGATGGTCGCCACGTGGTGCGGCTCCCAGTAGTCGTCCGCGTCGAGCCACGCGACCAGATCGGAGCGGGCTTCCCGGAGGCAGGTGTTCCGGGCGACCGCATTGCCCGAGTTGACCGGGGTGCGGAAGTATCGGACCGGATAGCGTTGGGCCACTTCGGCCGAGTCGTCGGTCGAGCAATCGTCAACCAGCACGATTTCGCTGACCGCCCGGGTCTGACCCAGGACCGATTCGATGGTCTGGGCCAGGAACGGTCCCGCGTTGTAGCAGGGGATGACTGCGGACACGCTCAACACTGGCAGGTCAACCCCTTGCCGCTCTGGCGGCGCGATGCTCGCGGATGCAGCCGAGATAGAACAGGAACCGGAGGCCGTGGTACAGCCGCCGGCGTCGGCCCAGGGGAAGACTGAGCAGGTAGCCCGCTCCACTCGCAAAGGCCGAGCGCCAGAGGTAGCGGGGCGCGCCGAGGAGGAAGCTGGCCGCCGCGGGGTCGCCGTGGCGGCGCACGTGGCCGCGGCCGAGACGGTAGCTGCGACCGAGCAGATACCGGTCCGTCAGCTGTCCCTTCTGCACCACGTGCTGCACCACGGCCGAAGGTACGTAAACCATGCCCGCGCCACGATCTCGCAGTCGCAGGATGAGCTCGGTCTCCGAGCCCATGACGTACGCCGTGCCCGCTTGTGGACCGATGTCCTCCCGGTAACGGAGGCCCTGCAGGGCGCAGGCTCGAACCGCGAAGTTGGGCCCATTGGGGAGGTGTGCCGTGGGGCCCTCGGGCTCCACCGGCGAATAGCGGGCGAAGTTCATCGCGCCATGGATCGGCTGCTGGAGCCATTCCGGCGTGCCGGGGGGGAAGGCCAACATGATGCGGCCTCCGAAAATCGTGGCCTCCGGCCAGCGACGCGCCGCCCCGATCAGATTCGCGATCCAGGCAGGATCGGCGATGATGTCATCATCGGTGAAGATCAGCAGCTCACCTCGGGCAGCGGCAAGCGCCCGATTCAGCGCCCGGTTCTTTCCGGGCAATGGTTCCCGGAGGCTCTGGAGCGGCAGTCGCCCGGCAGCGCTGGCGAGCACAGCCGGGGTGGAGTCCGTGCTCCCATTGTCTACCACGATCACTTCCCAGCTCAGGTCGCCCACGGTCTGCCGGGCCAGGTGCGCAAGGGTCTGCGCCAGGAGCTCGCCCCGATCCCGGGTCGCCAGGATGACGCTTGCGTCCATGGTAGCGATCCGCGAGCGGATCACCCCGTCCGGGGCGGCCGGGCCACGCTCGCCAGGCCGTCGATCAGGCTGGCGACGTGGCTCGCGGCCGAGTACCGCGCCCGGGCATGGGTCTGATTCGCCTCGCCCCAGCACCGGCGCTCACCAACCGAGGCTCCCAACCGCCGAAGGGCTCGGGCAAGCGCGGCCACATCGCCCTCGGGAACCAGGAGTCCGGCCGGTGCAGCATCCGCCGGAAGAATTTCCGGGATGCCGGCGTGAATGGTGGAAACCACCGGCAGCCCGAGCGTGGCGGCTTCGATGATGGAGACCGGGGTGCCCTCCGTGTTGCCGTCGGCCGCTGTGCGGCTCGCGAGCAGGAAGACCGATGCTTCGAGCAGGGCCTGGATCGTGTCAGGCCGCGAAAGAAACCCACGAAATCGGACCAGCGACGCGATGCCCAGCGTTTCGGTGAGCTCCCGCAGCGTCGGGAGCAGAGGACCATCGCCGACAATGTGGTACTCCCATCGACCTTGCAGCACGTCCTGCGCTTGGGCGAATGCGGTGATCGAGTCTCCCACGCCCTTCTTCTCTACCAGCCGGGCGATCGTGAGGATCCGCGAGGTAGACAGATCAGGGCTTTCGCGAACAGCTGCCACGTCGGTGCTCACTCCGTAGCGGCAGATCGCGATCCGCTCCGGCGGCACGCCGGCCGCCACCAACCGGGACTCGAGATACTCGCCGTTGGTGATGAAGCCTGCGCCGGATCGGATGAGCTGCTCATAAGCGCGGGGGTCCTGCTTGACCCAACTGGTCGCGTCGTAGCCGTGAAAGAACACGGCGTAGGGCTTCCCTGCCGTCGCGACGGCCGGAAGCCACCGGGCGCCAAACGGACCAAAATGGGCCAGCACGCCCTCCGCTCCGGAGAGGGAGGGGAGCAGCGAGCGCGTCAGGACCTCGAGCGACGACCACTCCGTGCTGCGCGACCAACGCGTCGCTGTGCGGTACCGCCGGGCTGCCTCGGCCGGCGAGCCGGCCAAATTACGCAGCTTCCTCCGGCGATCGAGCCCCCCGCGGGGGATGATCGTCGCCGGGAAAACTTCCGCGCTGGTACCCGGCAGCTTGCCGCGCCGCTCGGCAACGACCTGCACGTCGTGACCGAACGACTGCAGCCACTGGATGGGCTCGTATACGAAAGTGTGGGTGGTGAACGGGTATTCGGACGTGAGTACGCAGAGCCGCATCGTCAGCTGCGCGGCGTGGCGTCAAGGGTGAGCACTTGCATCACTCCATTCATCTGCACCGGTCCGGAAAAGTCGGGACCCTCTGCTACCTGCACGTAGCCGCTCAGTCGCTGTCCAGTGGCCCCGCCGCGCTGGCGGTCCCACACCATCACTTCCAGGCCATAGATGCCCGGAGGGACGTTGAACTGCAGGTCCACCAGCAGCTCGAACGGGCCCTGGGACGGGAGCTCCACGCCCAGCCGCTGGGTGCTGGAGCTGAACAGGCGCTCGCCGGTTTGGGCCGAGCGGACCGTGACGACCAGTCCTTCGATAGCCTCGGGGATGCCTCGGGGCGAGACCGTCCCCCGCACGGTAGTGCGGATCCGCTCGCCCGAGCGTACCGGCGTATCGGATTCGAACGCGAGGGCCTCGAGCACGATCGGATCGTCGCTGCTGCTGTTGGGCACGACTGACAGGGTCGGGTTGAGAACGTAGGCCGCAATGCAGTCGGCTGCCTTGCCCTGGCGGACGACTTCCCCCCGGTTGAGCAGGATCGCGTCGGTACAGAGCTCCGCGATGCGATCGAGCTGATGCGAGACCACGATCACCGGAATGTCCCGGCGCACCAGCTCCCGGATCCGGCCGAACGCCCGGTGCTGGAAGCTGTAGTCCCCCACCGCGAGCACCTCATCGATGATGAGGACGTCTGGGTCGAGGTGGACCGCGATAGAAAATCCGAGCCGCGCGTTCATGCCGCTCGAATAGCGCTTCACCGGGGTGTCGATGAACTCGGAGATCCCCGAGAACTCGACGATCTCGTCGAATTTCCGCAGGGTATCGGCGGCCGACATGCCCATAATGGCGCCCTGCAGGAAGACGTTCTCCCGCCCAGTCAGGTCCGGATGAAACCCGGCCGCCACCTCGATCAGGGCGCCGATCCGCCCGCGCACCGCGCAGGCTCCCCGGTTGGGACGCAGAATCCGGGTCAGAATCTTGAGGACCGTGGACTTGCCCGCCCCATTCGGGCCGATGATGCCCAATGCCTGACCCGGCTCGACCCTGAAGCTCACGTCCTTGAGGGCCCAGAAATCCCCCGTGCGCAGCTCGTCCGCCCGCGGCGCCCGGCCCACCAGCCGCTTGGCCAAGGCCGGGACCAGGTCGCGCAGGCTGTCGTGCAGCTCGCCGCGGCGGAACCGCTTCCAGACGTGGTGAACTTCGATACCGGGGGTTGCCATCGGTCAGACGTACTCGGCGAAGACGAATTCGAGCCGGTGAAAGAGCAGCGCGCTTCCCAGCGTGCCGAGCCCGGCCCAGGCCGCGCTGTAGGCCAGCATCCAGGGGCTCCACGCGAGGACCGCCTGGCCGTGACGATTGATCTCGATCAGCGGGTCGAGCAGGTTGTGTCCTCCGACCACGCTGAGCCGCAGGCCCTCGAGCAGCGGCGCGAGGGGATTGAGCATCGCCACCATCGACCACTTGGGCCCCAGCATCGCGGGCTCGAACAGGACCGGCGTGAAGAAGATGCCGAACGTGAGCAGTACCTGGACGATGTACTTCACGTCCCGGAAAAAGAGGTTCGCGCAGCTCAGTAGCAGCGCCGCCCCCGCAGTGAGGAGGCACAGCAGCAGCGCCAGCACCGGGGCCCAGAGCAGGGCAGGGCTCGCCGTAACCCCGAGAAAGAGGAGCATCAGCCCGACGACGACGGCGCCCAGCGTCGTATCGACGCAGTGGGCCAGGGTCGTGGCCAGCGGCAGGACTTCCCGCGGGAAGTACACCTTCGCCACCAGGTTCATGTTCCCGGTGAGGCTCTGCACAGCGAAGCCGATGGTGCCGACGAAGAACGACCAGCCGAGGCTCTTGATAGCAAGGCCCGCGATGGCCGTGCGGTCGATCGACCGGCCGGCGACTTCCGCCATGATGAACCGGATCATGCACCCGGCGAGCACGATCAGCAGCGGCATGAAGATGGCCCAGGCGAATCCCATTACCGCCTGCTTGTAGCGCACCTTGAGGTCCCGCCGGGTGAGCTGGAGGAGGAGGTCGCGGTACTCCCAGAGGTCGTTGCCGATCTCCCGAAGTTCGCTCAACATCCCGGTGCGCCGGGCTGGCTGGGGGGTCGCGAGCAGGTCAGGCTGCATCCGGTCGGGTCCGGGCGGCATCCTGCTCGCGGATCCGGTAGCGGCGTTGGCGGCCGACCGAATAGTGCACGATGATCTCGCCGACGAGCCCGAGGGCGATGGCTTGAATGCCGAGGGTCACGAGAAGAACGCCAAGAAGGAGGAGCGGCCGGTCGGCGATGCTGCCGCCCGCCACCCGCTGGAGGAACACGATGGCGAGGAACCCGGCGCCGAGGCCTGCCGCCACCGTGCCCACCAGGCCGAAGAACCTCAGCGGCTTGTCGGTGAACTGGAGCAGGAAAATGAGGCCCAGCACGTCGACCAACCGGCGGAGATAGACCCCGGGGCTGTAGACCCGCGGCTTCATGGCGCGGGGGTGGACCGATGCAGGGACCTCCTCGACCTGGCACCCCTCGCGCAGCGCGATGAGCGGGAGAAATCGCGAGAAGTCTCCGTACAACGGCACCTCGGCCATGGCCGACCACCGCATTGCCCGAACCCCGCAGGCAACGTCGCGCAACTTGCCGCCGCCCAGGTGTCCCACGAACGCGTGGAGGATCCGGCTCTGGATCCGATTGATCAGGGAGTCACGCCTTGGCGTGCGGCAGGCCACTGCCAGGTCGGCCCCTCGGCGAACCCGATCGACCAGGGCCGGCAGCGCGGATGGGTCGACCTGCGGGTATGCCGGAACGGTGAGCACGATGGGGGCCGCGGCCGCGCTGGCTGCCGCCTTGAGCAGCGCGGTCTCGCCCAGCGCCTGCCCGATCTCGAGCACCCGGATCGGCTCGCCCGCCGCGACCAGCGCCGCCAGGGGATCGGTCAGGCTTCGAAACCAGGGATAGGAGGCGAAGATTAGCTCGAACGAGATCCCCGCCCCCTCGAGCGGAGGCCTGATCTCGCGATACAGGTCGATCAGCGATCCCGGACGCTCGATCACCGGCACCACGACGGAAACGTCGGGCCGGGCCGGCGTCATGAACCGCGCTCCACCGCAATCGGCGGGAGGCTCTCGCCGGCATTGCGGCTCCGGTGGAGAAAGGCTTGCGAGACCAGGCCGAGCATGATCAGATAGCAGGCCAGCATGAACCACAGCAATGCGGCGGCCGGCAGCACGAACGCGTCGGTCACGCTGTGACCCGCGAGCGCCAGGGCGCTCCCGACCCCAAAGGCCAGGGCGACCAGCAACGAGCCCAGCGCTCCCACTCCGAAGAGCAGCAGAGGCCGCTCCCGAAACCACGAGATCATCGTGAGCGTCAGCAGGTCAGCCAGGATCTTGAGAATCCGGGACAGCCCGTACTTGCTCGCCCCGAATCGGCGGGGGTGATGCCGCACCGGAATCTCAGCGATGCGAGCGCCGGCCGTGGCCGCTGCAAGCGCCGGCAGGAAACGATGCATGTCCGAGTAGAGGCTCATCCGGTCCAGGGTCCACCGACGATAGGCCTTGAGGGAACACCCGTTATCGCGAATACTGACGCCGGTGATGAGCCGGATCAGCCGGTTCGCCACCCACGACGGGACCTTGCGGGTCAGCAGCTTGTCCTGCCGGTTCAACCGGTAGCCGGCGACCAGGTCGTTGCCGGCTTCCAGGGCCTCGAGCAGACGGGGAATGTCCCGCGGATCGTTCTGCAGGTCCCCGTCCATGCTCACGACGGCATCGCCCCGGGCCGCATCGAACCCGGCCTGCATCGCCTGGGTCTGGCCGTAGTTCCGAGCTAGCCGGACGAGGCGGACCCGCGGGTCCGCCTGCGCCAGGGCAGCCACCCGGTCCACGGTGCCATCCCGGCTGCCGTCGTCCACCAGAACGAGCTCCCAGGGTGGGGCCGATTCCAGTGCCGAGCGTACAGCATCGACCAGGGGGCCGACGCTGTCTTCCTCGTTGTAAAGCGGTACCACGACGCTCAGATGGGGTTCGCTGGTCACGGCTCCAGACCCGAAGCAACAGGCGTGCCCTGATGGGAGGATCTTAACTGGGGCCCCCCCTGCCAGCCAGCGCACTTTGGCCCCACATTCCGGGACCTCGTGTTGCGCCCAGGCCACGGTCGGGATCGATTCTGCTGCTCTCTCGGCGGCATGGGCGTTGCCGTTGCACCCCAGGACCTTTTCCGGGCCCCAGCTTGAACACTGCTCTTCCAGCCGGGCGAGGGTCGCCCTACGACCCCACGCCCCCCGCGAGACCGGTCTGGCCCTGGGTCGCGCTCATCCTGGCGATAAGTCTGGCCATTCGGATCGCTCTGCTGCCTCATCGCTGGGTGAACCCGGACGAGGGCGCCCACCTGATGGACGGCAAGCTGGTGCTCGACGGGCTGGTTCCCATCGTCGATTTCGACGCACGCCAGGTGCTGTACGTGTACCTCCTCGCGGCCTGGCAGCGACTGGTCGGCACCCAGCTGCTTGCCGCCCGGGTGCTTCCCATGCTGCTGGGCGTCGCGATAACGGGGCTGGTCTTTGCCCTGGGACGATACCTGGTCGGCACCCGCGCGGCCCTCGTCGCCACGGCCACCTACGCCTTTCTGCCCATTGCGCTCATCTGGTCGCTCAACGTGCACCTGCAGGCGGTCACGCTGCTGTTCACCTGCCTGGGCTACCTCGCCCTGGCGCGCGCGCTCCGCACGGATCGGTCGCCGCGCTGGTTCGCGCTCGCCGGGGTGATGTTCGGCATCACCTTCTACGTTCGCGAAACCGGCCTGGTACACCTGATGGCGGCGGCCATCGTAGTAGCCGTGCTGGGACGCGGTACGTCTCGGCGGCTCGCCGCGCAGTTGGGCGGGCTGTTCGGGGGATTTCTCGCGGTCGCGCTGGCGACCATGGCTCTGTTTGCCGTCCATCTCAGCTTCACGCAGCTCTGGGAATCGCCGCTCAATCCGCTGCACCTGCCGCTCCAGGCAGTGGGCAAGCTCGTCGGGGCGGGCTTGGGCGGCACTGAGGCGGCGTCCTTGCGCGATCCGCAGCAACCGTGGCAATCCACTCTGCGAAACCTGCGAGATGCCGGCTGGCTCGGCTGCTTCCTCTTTCTCGCGCCGGCCGTCGCGCTTGCCGGCCGAATGCTGGGGCGGCCGAAACGCACCGACGCGGTCGCCCTCCTCGTCCTGGCCGCCTGGTTGGGCTCCCTCGGGCTGGCCTATGGCTACTGGATCGCCGTCTTCGGTTTCTACCCGCAATACTTTACGGAGTTCCTCCCGCCGCTCGCGATTCTCTTCGGCGCGGTCGCAAGCTCGGCGGCTGAGCAATGGCTGCCGCCCCGAACCTGGGGGGCGGCGCTGGCGCTGTTCGTGGTGGCGTTAGCGGGTGCCTTCGGGGCGGGAGCCGGCGCGACGGTGCCTGCGCTGGTCTATGTCGCGGTGATTGCCGTGGGCCTCGCGGTCGCGGGTCTGGGCCAGGCCAGTTTTCGGCAGTGGTGGGTGGCCGCTGCCGCCAGCGCGGCGGCGGCCGCGATCGCGCTGGGCGCCGTGCTGCCGGCAGGGGCGAGTCGCGCGGTCCGTGGGTTGGGGCTGCTGGTGGTGCTCGGTGTCGTACTGACTGCAGTGGCGCGTCTTCGCCCGGGCCGCCTGGAGCGCATCGCGTTTGCCGTGCTCCTGCTGCTCGGCGGCTCCGCCCTCATCGCGTACGACTACGCCGGGCGGAAGATCGGGCTCGCCTATAACTGTGTATGGCCGCCTGCGGTGCTTGCCCGGGTCTCCCGCGAGGTGAGCCGTGCCAGCCGGCCCAGGGACGAGGTGCTGTCCGGCGCGGTGATCTGGGCGTTCCAAGCGGATCGGCGCCCGTTCCTCAACATCAGTCATCCGCTCGGCTTTCTCGGCGGCATGGAGGTCGAGGACCGACAGGTGATCGGACGGGGACTCCTGGAACGGCCGCCCCGGCTCATCGTGCTCGACGGCTACACCGAACGCACTCTCCTTGCCGACTCGGTCGCGCGCGCACGCCTGCTGGAGGAACGCTACCGGTCGCTCGGCGAGGTCACCGGCGGCCGCTTTCCGGTGCGACTCTTCGTGCTGCGGCCCGACGTCGCCGCCGCACCAACCCCGGCGTCTCCCTGATGGCGCTTCGGCGCGACTCCGCAGCATGAGCCTGCTCGCCCTCCTGCTGATTGCCGTTCCCATTGTACTAGGCGGGTATGCCTATCTCGGCTATCCGCTGGTGCTGCGCCTGCTGGCCGCGGCAAAGGCAGTCCCCGCGCGGCCCGGCGATCCCCCCGAATGGCCGGTGATCACCATCTCGCTTCCGGCATACAATGAGGAGAAATCGATTCGAGCCACGCTCGAGGCGTTGCTCGCCCTCGATTACCCCGCCGCCCGGCGCCAGATCCTGGTGATCTCGGACGCGTCGACCGATGGGACCGACCAGATCGTCGGTGAGTTCGCCGACCGCGGGGTGGAGCTGGTTCGCCTGCCGCACCGGTCGGGCAAGACTGCGGCTGAGAATGCAGCGGCGCTCCATTTTCGGGGTGAGATCGTGGTGAACACGGACGCCACTATCCGGATTCCGCCCGAATCGCTCAAGCCGCTGATCCGGGTGTTCCAGGACCCGACCATCGGGGTCGCCTCCGGGCGCGATGTGAGCGTGGGCCGAGCCGAGGTGGAGACGAATCAGGGTGAGTCGGGGTACGTCGGCTACGAGATGGAGATTCGGCGGCTGGAAACCCGCATTGGATCGATCGTCGGCGCAAGCGGGTGCTTTTATGCCATCCGGCGGGAGCTGGTGAGCGGCTTGTTCCCGGAAGCCCTGAGCCGGGACTTCGCCTCTCCGCTCATTGCGAGGGAGGCGGGCTTTCGAACCGTTTCGGTCGACGAGGCCATCTGCTACGTCCCTCGGACCTCGTCCCTGCAATCCGAGTTTCACCGAAAGGTGCGGACCATGGCCCGAGGGCTGGAGACCCTCTGGTACAAGCGAGCGCTGGCCAATCCGATGGTCTATGGCGGGTTCGCGTGGATGCTGCTGAGCCACAAGCTGTGCCGCTGGCTGGTGCACCTCACCTTGCCCCTCGCGTTGGTGGGGCTGGCGCTGCTGGCCATGGTCGAGCCGGTGGCCTTGGCGGTGCTCATCGCGGTGCTGATGGTGGGTGCCCTGGGGAGCACGGCGCTCCGCTGGCCCGCGGGTCGGCCGATGCCCTACCCGGTCGCGCTATGCGGGTTTGTCGTGGCCGTCAACCTGGCGGCCTTGCTGGCCTGGAGCAAGGCGCTTCGGGGCGAGCGGAACCCGATCTGGGAACCCACGCGGCGGCCGGACACGGCCTGACTAGTGGGTATCCTCGTCGGGAGCCTGAACGACGAGACCCACCCGCTCCCGCCGGCGCCGCTTCTTTCCTCCCGCCTCGCCGCTCACGGCCTGGAAGCCGCTGACCACCAGCCACGCCAGCACGCCCAGCTCGAGCACGCCGACCAGAATCGCCTTGATTGCCGCGGCGTCATAGGCGTTTCGGCTGCTGCCGGTCACCGCCTGGCGTAGCTGGAGGTAGTCCAGCACGAAGAGCCCGAGCCCGAGCAACAGCACGATGGCGAGGATGAGATTGAAGATGGCGATCCGGCGCACCGTCTTCCATCGCTCGAGCAGGTTGGCCACGACCTGCATGATGGCGATCCCAAGCATGGGCGTCACCAGCGCATTGGTGAACAGGCCGAAGACGCCGAACCGCCAGCTGACCTCGGCGGGACGCGGCGGGACAACGGCACCGATCAAGTCGACAGCCGGAGAGGCGATCAGCAGAAACGCCACCGCGCTGAGAGGCGGAAGGACTGCACGCACTCGATCCGTCGTCATGGGCCCACCACCTGCCGCGAGGCGGCGTCTTGGGTCACGCTGTCAGCCGGGAAGAACCCGGAAGATCTCCGGGACCAACTCGGTGCTCACTCGGCGGCCGAGCATGGCGGCCGCGGAATCGGTCGTCACCACCGGGACCACAACCCGAACCAGCGCCTCGTCCGAGCGGCCCCGAAGGGCGGAGTCGCGGAGCAGCTGGAACTTGACCCGGTACTCGTTGCCTTCGACCCGGCCTCGCCCCTGGTACCAGTAGTACACCAGGGCCCGCCGGTGCTCGTTGACGAGCATGTAGCGATTGACCGGCACGGCTCCTGCCGCCGTGGCCAGCCGCTCCTCCGACGCGCTCACGACCTCCCACCCCGAACCCGGGAGGCAGTTCTTGGGGGAGTGGATCGTCTTGCCCTGGAGCTGCTGATCGTAGTAGCCCACGTACACCGTAAAGTCCGCCGCCGAATCCCGGGCGAACGCCCGGAAGAGATAGGCGGACACGCCGGACACCCGGCGCTCGTCGGCCGTCAGGGTCCGGTCCACTCCGGGGTAGCCGGCAATGACCCGGGGCAGCGAGGCGAGCGGAGCCGACAGGGACATTTCCCGCTGCTGGGTAGTGGTGGTTCCGACCAGGAGGCATCCGACGCCCAGCACGGACGCCGGCAGATAGCGCTGCCACTCACGCATCGGCGGGCTCTCCCTGGAGGTGCTCCTCGACCCGGGAGGCGGCCCAGGCGACACCGCCCAGGACGGCGAACGCCACGACGAACAGCAGCCAGCCCTCGGTGAGGTGCAGGAAGCCCTCGCCCAGCTTCGGATCGACGAAGTAGACCAGAAAGCCGGTCAGGAAGACGCGAATCGCGTTCACCAGGATCGCCACCGGGATGGTCAGCGCCAGCACCAGCAGCCGAGCCACCGGAGTGCGGAGCCAGAGACCCCCGACCAGCACCCCCAGGCTCACCAGGGCAGCCAGAGACCGAAGGCCGCTGCAGGCCTCGGTGACGAAGAGCTGCCGTCCGGGGAGTTGGATCACGTTACCGCTCAACTTGACCGGAACGTCCCGCCAGGCCAGCAGGGCGGCGCCCATGCTCGAGGCCTTGAACTGCAGCGGCAGGGCGAGCGCGTTGGTGACCAGTGCCGGCAGCGGAATAGAAAGGGCCAGCAGCGCGAACGGAAGCCACCAGCGGCGCAACTGGGGGAGGCCCCAGGCGAAGACCGTGATCCCCGCCGCCGCCAGGACCATCGAAAAGCGAAGCGTAAACAGCTCGGCCGCGAGCCCGCCGAGGTAGCGCACGACGATGGCGGCAAGCAGCACCGCCGTTCCGAGAGGCACATTGGGGGTGCGGACCGGGCTCAATCCCCGGCGCCACGCCAGCCAGAGCGCGAGAGGGGCGAGCAGGAGACCGTGTCCCGCCTCGCTGTCGTTCCACCAGTCTCGGACCAGCGTGGTGGCCGGCAAGGCGAACAAGGCAACTGCGGCGAGAACCGCGACGGCGATCGGGGCTGCCCCACGCGGGTCCCAGCTGGCCAGACGCGGCGGGGACTGGGGCAGGGCGGTCACTGCGAGGTCACCAGCCTCCCCGGCGGAGCAACACGACGGGGATCGTCTTGAGCATGATCTTGAAGTCTTCCAGCAAACCCTGCCGCTGAATGTACTCCAGATCGTACTGGACCTTCTTCCGCACGTCGTCGAGGCACTCGTCGTAATGATGGTTGATCTGCGCGAGACCGGTGATGCCCGGCTTGGCCCGCTGGCGGAGGGGATACTCCGCGATGTCCTGGGTCAGCGCGGCGAAGATCGTGGGCCGCTCGGGGCGGGGGCCCACGATGTTCATCTCCCCTCTGAGCACGTTGAACAGCTGGGGAAGCTCGTCGAGCCGGTATTGGCGCAGGAAGCGGCCCACCGGGGTGATTCGGGCGTCGTCCCTGCTGGCCCAGACGGCGCCGCTCTGCCGCTCGGCGTCCAGGTACATCGTCCTGAACTTGTAGATGGTGAACGGCTTGCCTCCGAGGTCGAGCGCGCGCTGGTGATTATCCGCGCCGCTGCCGGGCACCCGCCGGTCGAGGCCGACCCTGGTCTGGGTGTAGAGCGCCGGGCCGCGTGAGGTGAGCTTCACCACCAGAGCGATGAGCAGCATGAGAGGTGAAAGCACCACGAGCGCGACGATGGCGAGCAAGGTATTGACCCAGGCGCGGGTGGCGGCGTCGCTCCGATCCTGGACGATGTTCCCCGCCAGCGCTGGCCGGCGGAGGTGCCCATTCGCGGCCGGCAAGCCGGGTGTCCGTTCTCGGAACCGCTCCATTATTGAGTCCGGTTGGACGCTGGTCATCAGAACAGTCGGCTTATGGCGACGATGCCGAACAGCGCGCCCGACACCATGCCCATGGTTTTCAGCACACCTGCGACGCCCTCGCCGGCCTTGCCCACGACGATTTCGTCGCCGCTCTGCACGTTGAGCTGGTCGAGCGAGGCACCCCGCTGGATCCCCTCACCGGTCGCCTCCTTGGAGGCGACGATCAGGCCGGCCCGGCGGATCTCGGTCTTAGTCACATCCCCCTTGGACCCCGGACCTCCCGCGGCCATGATGGCGTCACTGGCCAGGACGTCCGCCGGTAGATTGTAGAAACCCGGCTTGCCGACAGAGCCCGTGAGTGAGATGCGAACCAGCGCGGTTGCTTCGAGCTGCGGGTTTCGGATGAACCGGCCGACCTCTTTCCGGAGGTGATCGTTGAGCTCCGAACGGAGCACGCGATCCACCGAGACGTCACCGATATTCGGCAGCAGAATGGTCCGGGTCGGCTTGACCGTGAACGTGTCGGTCAGGCCCTGCTCGCCCAGCACTCGGAGCGCGACCCGATCGCCCGGTTGGAGATCGCCGTGCGCCAAGCGTTCGCGGACCAGCTTGATCTCTTCCTGGCTGGCCTCACCCGACTTGCCAGCCGCGAGCGCCTCCAGCTCTGCCCGCGTCGCCATGGCTCTCGGTGCCGCAGGCGCATTGTCCTTATTCTGAGGCTTGGGCGTCGTCTCGGGCGGTCGATGCCCGCCCGAGCATCCCGCCGCGCCTATCACCAGTACCAAGCCAGTCATGATCGCGATCACCGTCGCGGCGCGCTGTTGAACACTGCGACGGGGGCTTCCACTCATCCTTTTGGGCTCCTGACTCAAGTTTCAGTGACCGGTTCGGGCAACGCGACCGACCCGATCGCGGGAGATAGTAAAACCCATCGGTAACTGGCCGGTGACGGGATGCACGACACGTCGGCCCGGCCGCGAAGGTTGTGCCAGGCTGATCGCCTGCGGAATGCAATCACCGCGGGTTCCCTTTGACGTCCTGCGACCAGATCTCCTCCGTGAGCAGGGGTCGCTGCGCTTCTCCCAGTCCGAACGTCGCCAGACGGCGACTGAAGCGACGTAGCCCGGCTGCCAGGCCCGATTCCTCCTCGGCGCCGTGGGTGACCCGTTCGGTTGGGTCGCTCGCGTCCGGGCCACGCGGGGTGTCCGGCCGCTCGGAAGGGTCGTTCGTGGGACAGTCCATAACCAACTCGATTGCTCCTCGAGCGGAGAACGCTACTGACAAGGCTCGCCAGCCTGTTACTTCAAGCTTGACGCCGGGATGCCCCCCGGCTCGAAGCGGGCCAACCTCGCCTGGGATGCTGGGTCTAAGTCGCTGATATTCAACCGGTTACGGCTGGACGCGCCCGCCGCTGCCAGCCCGCGAGGCGAGGCCTAACGTTGCATCGGGGCGACGCCCGAGAGGCTTGGGCGCCACAGGCCACGACGGGTGGGGCGTGGCGCCCAGACCTCCCAAATGTTGCACCGCTGCCGCGCTTCTAGTGGCCAGAAACCGGTCGCAGAGGCGTAAATAACTGGTAGACAAGTGATTGGGGACGAGAGTCGAGAGCGCACAACTTCTGCGTGAGAAGGAGCGCCTACACGTCCGAATGGTGGCCTCCGCGCCCGCGGACCCCCGGCCACCCTAGCTGCTGAGATTGTTGAGCCTAATGACGAGCTTCGAGATGACCCGCGAACCGCTGGTGCTCATCGCGAACGATCAGGAGTGGTCGGCCAGGTCGCTCGAAAGCATTCTGTCGCCCAACGGGTTCCGGGTCGTACGGGCCTTCACGGCGCACCAGGCGCTCGAAGGGATTCGGCAGCACCAACCGGACGTCATCGTGCTGGACGCCCAGATGCCCGACATGCACGGCTTTGATGTATGTCGCAGCCTCCGGGACGATCAGCTGGTGGGCCCGGCGACGCCGATCATCATCACGACCGCAGGACCTTCCGGACGCTCTCAGCGGATCGAGGCATTCGAGGCCGGGGCCTGGGAGTTCTTCGGCCAGCCCCTCGACGGCGACACGCTGCTTCTCAAGCTCCGCACCTTTCTCCGAGCGAAGCTCGAGCTCGACCGGCTTCGCGGCGAGAGCTTGCTCGATCCGGTGTCGGGGCTCTACTCCCGCACCGGGCTCGCCCACCGCGCCCGGGAGATGGGCGCCGAGGCTTCGCGACGGCACGAACCCCTCGCGTGCGTGGTCCTGGGAGCAGAAGCCGACGATGTCGAGGCTGCCGACGGCGGGGACTCGCGGGTCGACGCGCTGGTCGGACAGCTGCTTCGCCGGGCAAGCCGGGTTTCCGATGCGGTTGGGCGCATCGGCTCCGGCGAATACGCGATCCTCGCGCCGAGTACCGGCGCGGCAGGCGCCACTCGGCTGGCGAGCCGGCTGGGGACCGCATTAGAGGCCGCTTCGGGCGGGGGCATTCAGCTTCGGGTGAGGGCCGGCTACTGCGCCGTTCCCGACTTTGCCCGCTCGCCGGTGGACGTCCTCGAGCTGCTGCTGCGCGCGACCACCGCGCTCCGGGATCTGCAACGCGAAGGCGACTCGGAGCGGATTCGCTCGTTCGAGTCGCCTTCGGTCAACCTCTCGAACTGACTTCTCGGGCGGGGCGCGGCCCCACCCCGGCTTACCTGACGTCGCCCTTCGGTCCTTCCACCAGCTTCGGCACTTCCTCGTCGGACGTGTAGCCGTACACGTACGAGTAGTACTGGTACTGGCTCTCGGTGGTCCGGATATCGTTGAGCACCGCGCCCAACACCCGGACCGGCAGCCGATCGAGCAGGCGAATCTTCGCCTCGGCCATCTGGCGATTGGTCTCGCCCGACCGGAGCACCAGCATGATGTTGCCGGTGACGGTGCCGAGCACGAACGGGTCGATCCCGGCGCCGAGCGGGGGGCTGTCCACGATGACCACGTTGAACCGGCCCTTCAGGGCTCCGATCAGCTCGGTCATGGTGCCCGAGCCGAGGAGCTCCGGTCCCGAATGGCGCCGGGTGCCGCAGGGCAGCAGCATCAGGTTGGGGTGGGTGGTCGGCCGCAGGACCTGGTCCAGGGAGGCCTGCTTCATCAGGTAGTCGATGAGTCCGGGAATCCGGTCCGCCTTGAACATGCGGTGGAGCTCGCCCCGGCGGATGTCGCCATCGACCAGCACGGCCTTGTAGCCCGCCTCCGCGAAGGAGAGCGCCAGGTTCGACGACACCAGCGACTTGCCGTCGCCCGGCCCGGGGCTCGAGACCGTGAGCAGCACCGGGCCCATGCCGTAGGAGTGAAGCAGGTTCAGGCGGATCGCGCGGAACGCTTCCACGACGTGGGCCGCTTCTTCGACGTCTTCCTTGCCGCTCTTCAGGTTCTTGATGGCCGGAATCGCGCCGAAGATGGCCAGCCCGAGATCGTTGGTCACCTGCTCCGGATAGCGGAATCGCTTGTCGAGCTGATCGAGCAAGATCGCGAGCGCCAGCGCCAGCCCCGTGCTGGCCATGAAGCCCATCAGGATGAGCCGGGACGCGCTGTTGCTGGTGGGGCGCTCAGGCAGCACGGCGGGGTCGAGAATCCGGACGTCGGGAATCGCGCTCGCTTCAGCCAGCTTGGCTGATTCGTACCGGTTCTGCAGGTCGTTGTAGATGGTCGCGATGCTCTGGACCTCGCGGCTATAGCGCTGCTCGTAGATCGAGCGCGCCGGCATCTGCTCCAGCTCTTTGGACGACGCGGTCACCAGGTGGCGCAGGTCGTTCTCCTGCTGCTTGAGGGCGGCGACCAGCGCGTTGGTGTAAGCCGGAATCGACTGATCCCGGATCTCCTTGATCCGCTGCTGAAGCTCCTGGACCGGCCGGTACTCCTCGGTGTAGCGGTAGCGAAGCGTGCGGAGCTCCGCTTCGGCGGTCGACAGCTCTTTGAGAGCGCCCTGGAGATCCGGGGCGCTGCGGACCGAGGGGATGGTCTGGTAGGCGTCGACGGCAAGGTCGCCGGCCTTGGCTCGGGCCAATACCGTCTCCAGCGCTTCCCGGTCGCGCCGCAGGTCCTCCGCCGCGAGCTTCTGCTGGAAGTAGCGGGTGACTACGGTGCCGGTTGTCTGCGCCGTGCCGGGCGACAGCACAGTCGCTTCGCTCGGCTTGGTGATGGTCTGGACCTTGAACCCCTCCAGCCGGCCTTCCGCGTCCCGCAGCTGGCGCCCGACCGTGTCGAGCTGCTGGCCCAGGATCGCCGACAGCTCGGCCAGGCGGCGGCGCTTGAGCTCGGCGGCGACGTCTACGTACTGGTTGATCAGCGCGTTCATGGTGGTGGTCAGGCGGACCGGGTTGGTCCCCACCAGCATCAGCCGCAGGAAGTTGCCTTGCTCCTTCATCAGCGCCGTGAGCTGGGTGCGGAGCTCGATGGACGCATCGCGCGGGCTGGTGACCTTGAACTCGACCTTCCGTCCCTTGCTCCGGGTGAGCCGGTCGCTCGGCGGGGTCCACTCGAAGCCAATGCGGGTGCCGACCGGCTCACCGGTCTTCCCCTGCTGGACCGCCAGTCCTTCGCCGGACTTCAGGCTGAAGCTGTGCCCGGACTTGTCGGTCTGCAGCACGTACGATCCGGGCCGGAAGCGCTCCCGCAGCTTGAAATTGGTGAACAGGACGGAGTCTTTGGGGTCGGTGAACGTGAGGTAGAGCCGCTCGCGGGCGACCACCGTGTCGAGCACGGTGAACGTCGTGAGCAGCTCGACCCAGTTGTAGCCCTCTACCACCGAATTGGCCCGCACCGGGCCGCCCCGGCCGGCTGGACTCTCGATCCAGATGGTCGCCTGAACGGTGTACTGCGGCTTCATGAATCGAGTGGCGAGCACGGTGGCGCCGGTGCCCACCATGATCACCAGGAGCATGAGCCACTTGTACCGGCGCAGCGCCGAGATGTAGCGGCGCCAGGGGATACCGCCGGCGTCCGCAGGCGGCTGAAACGGCGTCAGATCGTAATCGAGCGCAGGAGCGGGAGTCGCGGCCGGGGGTTGTACGAGCGGGCCGGGCGGATCGCCTGAAGGAAGAAGATTGCCAGCCATGGTCTGATCCGTTGCTCCTGGAGATCGTTCGGGCGAAACGCCCCATGTCGCGGAAACGGTCCCCCGCCACTGCAAACTAAGGACCGCGAAGCTGGCGGCAAGCGACCCCGGGCGAAGTTCCCCCCAAGTGTAACGATATGGCCCCCCGGCGGCGGGGGATGTGACTCGCGACAGGTCTGTTGCACGGACCTTGCACGTCGTTGCGCGGTGTCGGCAAACACCTGTGGCTCGAATCACACTGAGCTGCTTGACACGTGCCGCACGGTGTTGTATCCAAGTGACGCCACGGCTTGTTCAAAGGTCTTGTACCCGAGTTGTGGAACGTCGTCTGCTCAGGTGGCTGCCGCTCGGGCCTCCGGCCCAGCCAGGGGCGCCCCCACTTGCGAGCGCCTCGCCTCCGACCGGTACCAGCGCTAAGGAGAGTCTGCATGGGCAGTTCGCTCGCATCGTCGTCGCCGCACGCCGGGCCGGCTGGTCCTGAGGCCCCTGCGCGCGACCCGCTGTCGATCCCGGGCGACGTAAAGGCCAGCATCCGGGTGCTCGTGGTGGATGATGAGCGCACGCTGCGGGAAAGTTGCGCCAGTGTCCTGCAGATGGACGGCTACAACGTGACCCTGATCGGTCGGGGCGAGGAAGCCCTCGATACCGTCAAGCGGCGCAAGTTCGACATCATCCTCGTCGATCTCTATATGTCCCAGATCTCGGGGCTGCAGATCCTCCAGGCAGCGCTCGAGGCCTTCAAGGACACGATCGTCGTGGTCATGACCGGCAACCCGAGCGTGACCAGCAGCATCGAGGCGCTTCGAGCCGGCGCCTGGGACTATCTCCCGAAGCCATTTTCCGCCACCCATCTGCAGGTGCTCATCGGCCGAGCCTCGCACGCCGTCATGGTGGGGCGGGAGGCGCAGGATCTCCGGCTGCAGCTGATGAAGCAGAACGGGCAGAGCGAGAAGATGGCCCTGATCGGCATCTCGCCGCCGTTCCGCAAAGCGGTCGACCTCTCCCGTAAGGTCGCCGGCACCGACGCGTCGGTCTTCATCAGCGGCGAAAGCGGCACCGGCAAGGAAGTGATCGCCCAGTTCATTCACCAGTACAGCCGGCGGGCGCACAAGCCGCTGGTGCCGATCAACTGCGCCGCGCTCCCCGAAGGGCTGCTGGAAAGCGAGCTGTTCGGGCACAAGAAGGGCTCGTTTACCGGAGCCGATCGCGACAAGCCCGGCCTGCTGGAGACCGCCAACGGCGGGACGCTCTTCCTGGACGAGCTCACTGAGATGTCCATGCCGTTGCAGGCGAAGCTCCTCCGGGTGATCCAGGATGGGGTGGTCCGGCGGGTCGGCAGCGAGCAGGTGGATGCCGTGGTCGACGTCCGGTTCATCTCCGCCACCAATCGAGACCCGCAGGAAGCGGTGGACGAAGGCGTCCTGCGAAGCGACCTCTTCTACCGCCTGCGGGTGGTGCCGATCGCGCTGCCCCCGCTCCGCAAGCGGCAGGAGGACATCGCGCTGCTGGCCAACCATTTCCTCACCTACTACTGGCACCGTCACCGGCAGATGGGCGATCGGGTCCCGCGCCTGAGCGACGCCAGCATCGGTTTCCTCCGCTCGCGACCCTGGCGGGGTAACGTCCGGGAGCTCCAGAACGTCATCGAGCATGTCGCGGTGCTGGCGGAGCCCGACCAGGTCATCCAGCCGAACGACATCCCGATCTACGAGGACGCCGCGGAATGGCCGGCCGAGAGCGCGATCCCGGCCGGCGTGATGGACGAGGCCTACCACGTGGCCAAAGACCGGATCGTGGCGCAGTTCGAGCGCGAGTACCTGGGGCGCTTGATCGGCCGTGCCGGCGGGAACATGTCGAAGGCCGCCCGCCTGGCCAGCATCGATCGTACGACGCTGTACCGGTTGATGGACAAGCACGAGTTTCATCGCGAAGAGAGTCCGGGGACTCCCGAGTGAAGTCAGACACCGCGCGGCCCCACTCCAGCAGCGGGGAGCGTCGGCGGGCGTCCGGCCCGACCTACGCCGTCCCGGTGCGGGTGTGGGACCCCGAGGGTCCGTCGGGCGGCGGGCTTGCACCGGCGGTGTGGGACAGCCTGCGCGACAGCGTGCTGGCGGTCCAGTCACGCTGGGAGAGCGTGGTCGAACACGCGGCGTCGCCCGAAGAGGTGGCGGCTCACGTGGCCTACCTCTGCGCGGCGATGCGCCAGGCCGCGATTGGCCAGGATCCGGATCTGGGGCTGGTCCCGCGGAACGCGCTCTCGCGCCGGCTGGTGGCGCTGATTCGAGCGGCGCTGCTCGAGCGGCTGGAGACGCTGTCGCCGCCCCCTGAGACCGCCCAGGTGCTCCGGCTGCTGGGCGCAGTAGAGCGCATCACCCAGCGCCTGGAGGTGGACTGGTCGCAGCGGTTCACCGACCGCCTGGGTGGGCCCGATGGTCTCGAGCTCGTGGTCGAGGTGGCTCACGACCTCCGCTCGCCGCTCACCTCGATCCTCTTCCTGGCCGAGACGCTGCAGCGGGGCCGAAGCGGGGTGGTGAACACGGTGCAGGAGCGGCAGCTCGGCCTGATCTACAGCGCGGCGTTCGGGCTGAGCTCGGTGGCGAGCGATGTGATCGAGCTGGCCCGCGGCGGCGACCGCCTGGTCGATCTCGATCCGATTCCGTTCTCCATCACCGACATCCTGGAGTCTGTCAGGGACATCGTGCTGCCGATCGCGGAGGAGAAATCGCTCACGGTGCGGCTGTCGCCACCCGAGGCCGACTTTCGCATCGGCCACCCGGTGGCGCTGAGCCGGGTGCTGCTCAACCTCACGACCAACGCGCTCAAGTTCACCGCCGAGGGATTCGTCGAGGTGGCGGCGCGCCAGGTCTCGGGCAGCGGCGTCGAGTTCTCGGTGCGGGACACCGGCCGGGGCATTCCACCGCAGTCGATGGCCACCCTCTTCGAGCCGTTCCGCCGCCGCCAGAAGCAGGGTGAGTACGCCTTCTCCGGCTCCGGGCTCGGTCTCTCGATCTGCCGGAAGCTGGTCGAGGCGATGGGCTCCACCCTCGAGGTGGAGACCGCGCCCCAGTTTGGCACCCGCTTCCGATTCGTGCTGGAGCTGCCGCTGGCCGGCGAGGGCATGATCGGGTAGGAAGACGGCGTGAACGGTAAACGGTAAAGGGGGGCCGCCGCGCTGGGGTCCCCCGTTCACTTTCCCGGTTCAGCGTTTACCTTTGGGGGCGACGCGACCTCCCGGTGTCCAGTCTGATTGCCTGGGTGGAGGCCGCGTCGGGCCGACCGAGACCGGCCCGGCGGATTGCGCAACGCGCGGCGGCGACCCGGCCGGCCGGCGCCCGCAAGCCCGTCGGACGGCCAGCATCCGGACGCGACGTTCGCCTTGGTGGGCGTCACGACCGGGCACCGGGCGGCGCCGAAGCGGGTTGGTGTGGCTCGCGGTGAGCGGCGCCAACGCCTGAAGCGGGCATATCACCGCATGCGGCGCGACGGGCCGCGGCCCGGTCGCGAACGCCTGGTTTTGACACGACGTCTGGTTGACTACGAGGTCTCCCATCTCGCGCGCTGCTTCGCCGCATTCCCGCCGACCGGGTCCGGCATGGTGAAGCGACGGAAGCACGGCGGGATGGCGGGCCTGGAACCGAGTGCTCCGTGAGCTCACCGTTAAACCGCCCGAGCCGGCATCTGCCGAGCCCGTCCGTGCACGCCCCCAACGCGGCGCTGCTGATCGACTTCGACAACGTCACCCTCGGCATCCGATCCGATCTCACCAAAGAGCTGCGCACCCTCCTCAACAGCGACATCATCAAGGGGAAGGTGGCTGTGCAGCGGGCCTACGCCGACTGGCGACGCTATCCGCAGTACATCGTCCCGCTCTCCGAATCATCGATCGACCTGATCTTCGCCCCCGCCTTCGGCACCAGCAAGAAAAATGCGACCGACATCCGGCTCGCCATCGACGCGATCGAGCTGGTGTTCATCCGGCCCGAGATCGGTACCTTCATCATCATGTCGGGGGACAGCGATTTCTCGACCATGGTGATCAAGCTGAAAGAGTACGGGAAGTACGTGATCGGGGTGGGAATCCGGGAGTCGGCCAG
The DNA here is from genome assembly GCA_044866195.1 of Gemmatimonadales bacterium. Lineage (GTDB taxonomy): Bacteria > Gemmatimonadota > Gemmatimonadetes > Gemmatimonadales > GWC2-71-9 > DASQPE01. Next base: position 7,900 of record JBIOTT010000050.1, on the reverse strand, counting down.
CGACCTCCTGATCCAGAACTGCGACGAGTACTACTCCTACAGCGATCTGGCGGGGCTGACCAAGGAAGTCGACACGCCGTCGGTGCAGCGCGATCCCTGGGAGCTGGCCCGCGAAGCGGTCGCCCAGATGGTGCGCAACGGCGACGTCATGCGATCCGACCGGCTCAAGCAGGTCATGCAGCAAATCGATCCAAATTTCGACGAGAAGAACGCGGGGTTCAGCCGGTTCAGCAAGTTCGTGATCGAGGCGGGGCAGCGCGGCGTGGTACAGGTAACCAAGATGGACAACGGGCAGTACGAGGTCGCCCCGGCGGGGGCTGCGCCGGTTGCGGCGGAGCCCTCCCGCAATGGCCTTCGCGAGCCGGTCGAGGAGGGCGAGCGGCGGGGCCGGTCTCGGGGCCGCGGACGCGGCCGCGGGCGGGACCGCGACCGTCCCGCCGGCGGGCCGACCAGACCCGGCCCCGCCGACCGAACCGCGAGCGTGCGAGGCGACGGGGCGCTGACGCTGGCCGCCGCCTTTCAGCTGATCAGCCGCGCGCTGAGCGAGCTCAAGGCCCCGGTATCGCACGAAGCGTTGCGGCTTCGGATGGTTGCCCTGCGGGGCCGCGAAGATCCGTTGCTCCAGCCCGACCGCTTCGTACAGCTGCTGCGCCAGGCGAACGACGCCGAGGTGGCCGATGTCCGGAAGTTGAGCGACACCGAATACGAGATCACGCCCCATCGTCTGGACACCACCCCGCCGGCGGTCCCAGCAGCGGAGCCCGCCGAGCCCGCGCCGCACGAGGCACCGTCCGAGGCCGCTCCCGAGGCTGCGGCTGCGAACGGCCAACGCCCGGGCCTCAGGTTCCGGCGCGGCTCGCGGGGTGGAATGCGGGTCGCAGAGATCCCGCTCATCGGCGTGGTGCAAGAGGAGGCCGTTGCCCCCGAGCCCGTCCCCGAGGCACCGGCCAAGCCAGCCCGGTCTCGCGGCCGGGGGCGGAAGCGCCCGACCGCGGCCGCTGAACCCGACGCGAGCTCGCAGGCTCCGCCCGAGCCAGCGGCCGAAGCACCGACCGAGGCGCCGCCCCAGAGTCCCTCGCCACCTCGCCGGCGCCGCCCGTCGCGACCCCGAGCCAGGAAGAAACCGGAATGAACGATCAACGACGGGCAGCGACGCTGCCCGTTGGCTTTTTCGCGCGCGGAGCCGACGTGGTGGCGCGCGATCTGGTCGGCGCGCTGATCGTCTCGATCGTCGACGGCCGGCCCGCCATCGGGCGAATCGTCGAGACCGAGGCCTACCTGGGCTACGATGACCCGGCATCGCACGGATATCGGCACCGGCGGCACGCGCAGAACCAGGCCCTCTATGGGCCGCCCGGGAGCTGGTACGTCTATCGGTCCTATGGGATGCACTGGTGCGCGAACCTGGTCTGCCAGGCCGAGGGGTCCGGGAGCGCCGTGTTGTTGCGGGCGATAGAACCGCTGGAGGGTGTCGGGGTGATGCGGGCGCGGCGCCGGACCGAGGGGCTCGAGTTATTGTGCGCCGGTCCCGGCCGCCTGTGTCAGGCGCTCGGCATCACCAGACCCGGCCTGGATGGCCGGATGATGGAGGCATCGCCCGTCGTGGTGCTGGCCCGGGACGGTTGGGCCAGAGCGGTGGAGGTGACCCCGCGAATCGGTATCACCAAGGCGGCCGACTGGCCGCTGCGGTTTACCGCCGCGGGGTCACGCTGGGTGTCGCGGCCGGCGCTCAGTACGAGGCGCGGGGCTGCTCGCGAGCACTCCCCAGGCTGACCCGCAGGCCCCCGCTGAACGTGTGGGTCGAGCCGACCAGCAGGCGGCCCGTGGCGCCGCTGGCGAGCGTCTTGTCGCCCTGCGCCGTCGTGAGCTGGTACTGGCCAAAGGCCACCAGCCGGCCAACCTTGAACTGCAGGCCTCCCACCAGCGTCGCAAACCCAGTACTGCCGAGGTCCCGCGCATCCTGCTGCGCCTGGGCGAGCGCGGCCGGCGTGGCAAACGTCGTCCCGGTCGGCTGCGGGTTCACGGCGTGGACGATGCCGACCCCGAGCCCGAGGTAAGGCTGGGCCGCAGACCGGATGGGGAACGCCGTGATCACGGCGGAGTACTTGCGAATGTCGTTGAACTGGACCGTTTGGGTAGTGCCGGTATTGTCGAAGTAGGCGCTCTGCTCGTTCTCCCCGACGCCCTCGTCCACCGACAGCAGGAGCGCGGTGCGGCGCGCGGTGATGAGCGTGTGTCCGCCCGCCGTGAACATTCCGCCTCGGGTCTGGGCCGGCGTCCGAAAGACCAGCACACCAGCCTGGCCACCGACGTACCACTGGAAGTCGCCCTGGACGGGGGCTTGCGCCGCCAGGCGCGCCGCGCCGAAGCCGAGCGCCAGCGCTACGACGGTGATGCTGCGGGTGAGCTTGCTCATCAGACTGCCTCCCTGGATAGGACGACCGACTGCGGACCGGAAAATTGCGTGAGTTCCGGTGGAGTGCCATTCGGAGGGGGGTCGCCCCGCGTCCGGATTGCGCTCGCCAAGTTGTTGTTTTGTAATCGCTTGCGAAGTTGGCCGCTGATCACCGCCGCGGCCTCGCGACCAAACTTGCACCCCGGCGAGTGCAAAGACTGGGCCTCCTCGATCGGTCAGATCAAGCGGAGGCGCCGTCCTACCTTCTGGAACGCAGCCAAGGCGCGGTCCAGGTGGTCTCTGGTGTGGGCCGCAGAAAGCTGACAACGGACCCGAGCCTGCCCTTGCGGGACGACGGGGAAGCCGAACCCGGTCACGAACACACCCTCCTCCAGCAGCTCCTCGCTCAGCCGGATGGCAAAGGCGGTCTCTCCCACAATCACCGGCACGATGGGGGTCTCTCCCGGGAGCGGCTTGAAGCCGAGCGCCGCGAGTTGCTCCCGGAAATACCGGGCATTGTCGCGCAGCGCGACTACCCGCTCGGGGTGGGCTTCCAGGTATTCCACCGCCGCGAGCGCGCTGGCCGCGACCGTGGGCGGAAGGGCGTTGGAGAAGAGCTGCGGCCGGGCCCGTTGGGTGAGGTAATCGCAGACGGCGGCGGAGCCGGCGACGAATCCGCCGGCTGCTCCGCCCAAGGCCTTTCCGAGGGTCGAGGTGATGATGTCGATCTCGCCCAGCAGGCCGAAGTGCTCCGCGGTGCCGCGGCCGGTGGCACCCAGCACGCCGGTCGCGTGGGAGTCGTCGACCACGAGCACCGCCGCATGGCGGCGACAGAGCTCCACCAGGTCGGGCAGCTTGGCGATCGCGCCTTCCATCGAGAATACCCCGTCCGTGATCACCATACGAACCCGGCGGTCGCGGGCGGCGCTCAATTTATCTGCCAGATCGGCGAGATCGCCGTGGCCGAACACCCCGGTCTGGCACTTGGTGATCGCCTTCGCGAGGCGAATGCCGTCGATGATGGAGGCATGATTGAGCTGATCGCTCAGCACCAGATCGTCTTCACCCAGCAGCGTGCCGGGGACAGCTTCGTTGGCGTTCCAGCAGCTCACGAAGCTGAGCGAGGCTTCGGTGCCCACCAAGCGGGCGCAGGCCTGCTCCAGTGCGTGGTGGATCGTGAAGGTGCCGCAGATGAAGCGGACCGACGAGGTGCCGGCGCCGAACCGATCGAGCGCTGCCTTGCCGGCGGCCACCACCTCGGGCTGCGCGCTCAGGCCGAGGTAATTGTTGGACGAGAGAATGATGACCTCGCCCCGGCCCTCCATTCGGACCACCGGACCCTGCGGGCCTTCCAGGTAGTTGAGGTGCTTGTAGACGCCGGTCCGGCGAAACTCTTCCAGCTCGGCCCCGAGCCGCTGCTCCAGGGCGCTCGATTCGAGCGAACGGCTCATTCGCCGATCTCCAGGATCACCTTGCCGGCCACACCTTCCTTGATGACCTGGATGGCGTCGGCGATCCGCTCCAGGGGGACGCGGTGGGTGAGCACCGGGCGAGGGTCGAGCTGGCCGGTGCGAAGGAATCGCCGCATCTGGTCCCAGGTGCCGTACATCTTCCGGCCGGTTACGCCGTAGAGTGTCAACCCTTTGAAGATGACGTCGCGGGCAAAGTGCACTTCGGTCGGCCGGCTGGGGGTGCCCAGCAGATTCACCCGCCCGCCGAGGCGGGCTGCGGCGAAGGCCTGCGCGTGTCCCACGGGATGGCCGCTCATCTCGCATACCAGATCTACCCCGTCGCCCTGGGTAAGCTCGCGGGCGCGTGCCACTACGTCGTCTTCGGCGGGATTCAGGAGGACGTGGGCCCCCATGCAGCGAGCGATGTCGAGCCGGCGCGGATTGTAGTCGCTTGCCAGGACCAGCGAGGCGCCCGCTGCCCGCGCCACTCCCACGCCGAAGCAGCCGATCGGGCCGCAGCCGATCACCAGTACCGTGCTGCCGGCGACCTCTCCTTCGAGCACCGTATGGACCGCGTTGCCCAGCGGGTCCATGATCGCGCCGATCTCGGTGGGAATGCCGTCCAGGCGCATCACGTTGGAGACCGGCATCGCGATGTATTCGGCGAAGGCGCCGTCACGATCGACGCCGATGACTTGAGTGCGCTGGCAGAGGTGGGCGTTCCCGGTGCGGCACTGGAGGCAGTGGCCACAAACCAGGTGGCCCTCGGCCGTCACCAGATCGCCGACTTCGAGCAGTCCGCTGCTGCGGGCTTCGGCGCCGAGGGCAGCGATCTGGCCGGCGAACTCATGCCCGACCACCACCGGCAGCCGCATCCGGCCGCTGGCCCAGCTGTTCCATTCCCAGATGTGGAGGTCAGTGCCGCAAACGCCGGCATGGCGGACTTGGATGAGCACGTCGCTCGGTCCGCAGACGGGGCGCGGGACGTCCCGCAAGGTCATGCCGGGGCCTGCGGAATCTTTGACGAGAGCGCGCATGCAGGGGGGAATATGGTTGAGGGCGGGAGCGGGCGGGAGCGGACGGGAGCGGGCGGACGGGGTGGACAGCCGGGTGACGCCCGCACCGGGCGGCCCTTCGGGCGCTGCACCTCCCGCAGCTTTCGCCGAGCCGGCTTCTCGTGCTGTGGCGGGAGCTGACGCGCCTCTCGGGCCACCCAGCGCGGGCGTCACCCGACTGTCCACCCTGCTCCCGTCTGCTCCCGCCCGCTCCCGCCCCTCGCCTACGCGAGCGCCGGCAAGTGCTCCTCGGCGACGCGCTCCTCTTGCTCCCGCACCGGCTCCACCCGGACGGCGGCCACCTTGAAGGCGGCGATCCGGGCGTAGGGATCGAGCTGCGGATTGGTGAGCAGGTTGGCGGCCGCTTCCCGGAAGTGCATGGGGATGAAGATCTGGCCGCGGGCCTGCCGCTCCGAGAGCCGGGCCCCGATGAGGATCGACCCCCGGCGCGAGGTGACCCGCAGCGTGTCGCCTTCCTGCACGTCAAGCTCGCGGGCGTCTTCAGGATTGATCTCGACGACCGGCACCGGCTCGCGTGAATCCAGGCCGGTGGAGCGGCGGGTCATGGTGCCGGTGTGCCAGTGGTACATCTGGCGGCCGGTGTTGAGCACAAACGGGAACTCCTCGTTGGGGAGCTCGTCTGGGGGCAGGTATTCGACCGGCACGAAGATGGCCCGCCCGTCAGGGGTGGGGAATCCATCCGCGAACAAGAACGCGGTTCCGGTGGACTCCTCGTCGGGCACCGGGTACTGCAGGGCTCCGATACGGTAGAGCTTCTCGTAGCTCACGCCCCGCCAGGATGGGGTCACCGACGCGATCTCCCGCATCACTTCCTTGGGCGTGTTGAACTTGGTCTCGAGGCCAAGCCGCCGGCTCAGATCGATCAGGATGTCGAGATCGCGGCGCGCCTCGCCGGGAGGCGGCACCGCCGGCTGCATGAGTTGGATGTGGCGGTCGGTGTTGACCACCGTGCCGCCCTTCTCGGCGAACGAAGAGCCTGGGAGGATGACGTCGGCCCAGCGCGCAGTCTCAGTAAGGAAAAGGTCGTGCACGGCCAGGAACTCGAGCCGGCGGACCCACTCCTCGGCGTGAGAGATGTTCGGGTCCGAAATGACCGGGTTCTCGCCCATGATGAACATCCCGCGAACCGGGCTGTCGTCCTGCACGATCTGGGTCACCATGAGACCCGGCTTAAGCGAGAGGGACTCCTCGGGCACGCCCCAGGCCTTGGCGAACTCGGCCCGCACCGCCGGATCGGAGACCGAGCGGTAGTCGGTGTAGGCAAACGGGATCGCGCCCATGTCGCTGGCGCCCTGCACGTTGTTCTGGCCCCGGATAGGGATCATCGCGGCGCCCCAGCGGCCGATCATGCCGCACGCCAGCATCAGGTTGAGCAGGCTCGCGACGATGTCAGTGCCGGTGTTGTGCTGGGTGAGCCCCATGGCCCACAGAGTCGAGGTATTGGGGCCCCGGGCGTAGAGCTCGGCGGCGCGCCGAATGGTGGCTGCCGGGATGGCGGTGATCTTGGCCGCCATCTCCGGTGTGTACCGCTCCACCGCTGCCCGTACCTTTTCGAACTCCTTGGTTCGCTTGGCGACGAACTGCTCGTTCACCAGGCCGGCCGCGATCACGTGGTGCAGCATCGCGTTATAGAGCACGACGTCGGTGCCCGGCAGCATCTGGAGATGAATGTCGGCCAACTCGGCGAGCTCGGTGCGGCGGACGTCCGCCACGATCAGCCTGGCGCCCTTGGAGACGGCCCGCTTGATCAAGGCGCCGAACACCGGGTGGGTCTCGGTGGTGTTGGCTCCCGCGATCAAGATGACGTCGCACGCCTCCTCGATCTCGCGCATGGAACCGGAGGCGGCGCCGGTGTTGAGGGCCCGCCCCATGGCCGCAACCGAGGAGGAGTGGCAGAGGCGAGTGCAATGGTCGACGTTGTTGGTGCCGAAGGCGGCCCGGACCATCCGCATGAAGACGTAGTTGTCCTCGTTGGTGCACTTGGCGGACGAGAGGGCGGCGAGTGCGTCGGGTCCGTGCTCCCGCTTGATCCGTTGGAGCTCCTGGGCGACGAGACTCATCGCCTCTTCCCAGGTCGCTTCGCGGAACGCGCTGTACCAACCCGCCGGGGTAGCGACCCGATCGCGCACATCGTACTCGCTCAGCACCGGAAGACCGGTCTGCGGCGGCTTGCCCACGCTTCGGTGGGGCGGCCGCGGCTTCTCGCGCTCGCCAGCTTCCTCCACCGTGCTCCAGGGCCCCTCGCGGTAGCGGGGCCACTCGCCTCGCCACGCCCAAGTGCCGTCCTCATGGACCCAACCCTTCCGGATGAGCGGCCGGGTCAGGCGGTCTCGGTGCTGGGGGAAGTCGTAGCCGAAGCGCCCCTTCACGCAGGTGGAGCCCTGGTTCGGGGTGTTCTCCTCGATCCAGGGCGACGTAACCCGGAGGATATGCTCGTCTTTGACGTGGAGGTTGATCTGGCAGCCGACGCCGCAGTAGGGGCATACCGAGCGGGCGACTTTGTCGGGCTCGCGAACGGCGTCGGACCCGAACCGCTGCTTGGGGATGAACTCGAAGATGGCGCCCGTGGGGCACACCCGGACGCACTCACCGCACCAGGTGCAGCCCGCGTGGTCGGGGTCGCCATCGCCGCCCACGATGATCTGGGTGGTCGCCCCCCGCTGGGCGACGTCGAGCACCCCTACCTCCTGGATGTCCTCGCAAGCGCGGACGCACCGGGTGCAGAGGATGCAGAGGCTCATGTCGTGCTGGATCATGACGTCGCCGGGGCGCTCGTCGCCGCTCCGGAGCGGAAGCTCGCGGTGGGGCCGCACGGGCACGTCGTAGCGCACGACCAGCTGCTCGAACTCGTTTCGGGGATTGGCGCGGCCGCCGTTGGCCAGGTGCTCGCCGGGATAACGCTCCAGCAGGAAATCGAGAACCCCGCGCCGGCTTGCGATCGCCGCGGGGGACTCGGTTTCCACCACCATACCGTCGGG
>JBIOTT010000049.1:0-45375 GCA_044866195.1 Gemmatimonadales bacterium | reverse complement strand
ACTTCAACGGTTGGGATCTCAAGAGCGCCATGCACCCGCAAACGATTCTGGCCTATGCGTTCAATGATCGACCGCTCCGGCCCGATCACGGAGCGCCGCTCCGACTCTACTCGCCGATCAAGCTGGGGTACAAGCTGACGAAGTACCTCACCCGGATGACCTTCACCGCGGAACGGCCGGGCGGATACTGGGAGGATCAGGGATACCCCTGGCTGGGCGGCATCTGAGGCAGGTGCTCAGGCGCGGCCCACCCGGAGGGTCACGGGCCAACGAATGATCTGCCTCGACTCGGCCGATGGCCACGCGGGACGCATCGCTGCCTCCACTTCCGTCACCGGGTCCGAGCCGTGGGCCCTCGCATACTTGGTCGTCGCCGACCAGCTGCGGAGATAGCCCATCAGCTCCGCCAAGGACCAGGAAGCCTCCAGCGAAAAGCGCGAAGAGGGCAGTTCCTCGAAGGGCAACCGGATGCTGCGGTACTCCTCGAGCACGAGGTCCCGTTCCGGCGGCCAGTACGCTTCAATGGTGCCCCGGTTGTACTGCCAAAGCAGGTCGTTCAAGGCTGGGTCTGCGAGCGTCGGATCACCATAGCACCAGATGGCCAGCACTCCGCCCGGTGCCAGGGCTCGGCGCGCCTCCGCAAAGAATCCGGGGATGTCGAACCAGTGGAGAGCCTGGGCAACGGTGACCAGGTTCACGGAGCCGGCCGCCAGGCCGGTCGCTTCGGCCGGGGCGACCCGATATTCGACGCGCGGATGGGGCGCGGCGTGGTCGATCTGGGCGGCACTTGCGTCCGTCGCCACCAGGCGCTCGAAGTAGTCGGCGAGCCCCACCGCCGCCTGTCCGCTACCGGTCCCTGCGTCCCAGGCGAGCTGTCGGCGCGCCACCAGGCTCGCCAGCCAGGCGAAGAGTTGGGGTGGATAGGTGGGTCGATAGGCGGCGTAGGTGGCGGCCTGGCCGGAGAAGTGATCTTTGAACGACGCGGTCATCCCGCGCTCACTCCTCGTCTTCCGGGGTAACGGTCACACCGGCGGCTCCATCCGGCCCATATTGCACGACCACCCGCCACGGACGACAGCAGACCTGGCAGTCCTCGACGTAGTCTTGTTCGGCTCCGCTTCCCGGATCCAGGCCGATCTCGTTGCTCTCGCCGCAATAGGGGCACACCACGACGGCCCCGGTATCGGCGGTTCCGTCTCCCAGAGGAAACTCGTCGTCCAGCGGGTCGTGCGGCGAAGCGATCATCGGTCTCCAGGCTGAGCGATCCACTTGCGGATCATGCCACTCCGAGTGAAGATATCCTTCCCGCCCAGCCTTTCCGACGTCTCGGCCAGGGAATCCGAAATGCCCCGAGCCTGCTTGCTTGGCACCGGCTTCGCCGTGCCCGATCGGGTGGTTACCAACCACGACCTCTCAGAGGTCATGGATACCACCGATGAGTGGATCCGCGCCCGGACCGGCATCGAGCAGCGCCGCTGGGTTCGCGAGGGTGAGACCGGCGTCCAGCTCGCCGTCTGCGCCACGAACCGGGCGCTCGAGATGGCGCGGGTCTCGGCTCGCCAGCTCGATGCCATCGTCTATGCGACTTCGACGCCGGATCATTTCGCACCGGGGAATGGCGTCTATCTCCAGCGCGATCTTGGGCTCGATCCGATTCCCGCGCTCGACGTGCGCGCCCAGTGCAGCGGCTTCATGTACGCCCTGTCGGTGGCCGACGCCTGGATCCGCACCGGGCAGTACCAGCGGATTCTGGTGGTGGGTGGGGAGGTCCAGTCCACCGGCATGGACGTGACCACGCGGGGCAGAAATACGGCGGTCATCTTTGCGGACGGCGCCGGCGCGGTCGTGTTGGGTCCAACCGAGGAGGCCGACCGAGGGATCCTGGCCTTCGATCTCCACTCGGACGGCACGTTCGCGGAGAAGTTGTGGGTGGACGTACCCGGCTCGATGTATCACCCGCGGATAGGGCCCGAGCAGCTCGCGGCCGGCCGCCAGTACCTCGACATGGATGGGCGCGAGGTATTCCGGCATGCCATCGCCCGGATGCCGGAGTCGGTTCGCGCCGTGCTGGAAAAGGTCGGCGCGCGGCCGGACGAGATCGCACTGCTGTTGGCCCATCAGGCCAATCTGCGGATCTCCGAGATGGTGCAGCGCGAGCTCCAGCTGCGGGATGACCAGATCTACAACAACATCCAGCGCTACGGGAATACCACGGCGGCGACGATTCCGATCGCGCTGGACGAGTGCGTGCGCGGGGGTCGGGTGCGCCGAGGCGATCTCGTCGTGCTGACGGCATTCGGATCGGGATTCATGTGGGGAAGCGCGGCCCTGAGATGGTGACACCTCTCACGTCGTCCAGGTACAGCTCCCGCTGACACGAGGCGCAGAACACTGTCTTGGGCAGGCGAAACCGCCCCATCAGGGTGAACCGCTGCCCCACGCCACAGTAGGGGCACCGGCCCTCCGCCCCACGGAAGGTTTCCCCCTGCCCCAGGCGCCGCACCGCGAGCCCAATGCCGAGCAGCAGTCCGCCGGGCACCAGCACCAGATGGACGATGGGGATGGGGAGCGCCACGAGGGCCACTCCCACCCCACCCGCCAGCGCAACGCCGGCGCGCTTGAGCCGGTCGCCGGGATCGAGCACCCCGATGTCGACCCTGGCCGTCTGGGGGGACGCTCCCACCGCCCGAAGGGTCAGCTCCAGTGAACGCGAGCGCACGGCGAATTCTATGGGGACCCATAGAATCTTCGCCAGCGATCAGTGGTCGCCTTCGTCCAGGGGGTATTTCTGCGCGTAATACTCGGGCGACCGGGTCGCCCGGGCCCGGTAGAGCTGTTCGTCCTCGTCGTCGGCATCGTGGACGAAGAGATGCAGCGCGCCCGGCCACAAGGTCGCCTGGAGCGACCAGTTGCAGGCCGGCGCGCGGAGCACCCACTGGAGCGCACCCCCGCCTGCATCGGTCCGGTGGACGTCACTGGCCCGCTGAAGGGCGACGCTGGGAGGAATGCCCGCCACGGCCGCAGCCGCCGGCTCCAGCTCCAGCTGGGCCTCGGCCCATGAGCGGAAGGTCACCTTGCCGCGGAGCGGCTCATCGCCTTCGGGGAGCTCCAGTTCGGCCTGCCACTCGCCCAACACGTCCCAAGCGTGATCCATGGGGCCCACATTCGGCACCACGACCGTCGGATGCTTTGGCATGCGGTGTCTCCGCCATGCGCCGCTGAATCCCAGGGCTTCGCCGTTCCGTAATGGAACACAACACAACCGTTAACCCTGACTCAGGCACCACTATGTACGCAACATTCGCCCTACTGCTCACCGCCGCGGCCGGAATCGGCGGATATCTCATCGCCAAGCGATTCGTGGGCCGGCGCCTGCGCTTCGTGGACGCAGTGCGCTCGCCGTGGGCGCCGTGGCTCTCCGGTGCTGCGGCTGCCGTTCTGGCGTCCCCCCTCACCCTGCTTCCGCTGATCGGCTCCACCACGGCGCTCGTCTTCGGAATCGGCGTCGGTCTGGGGACGGCTAGCGCGGTCAGACTCATCCGCCGAGGTGAGCCGCTCGAGCGGCATCTGATCCCCTGAGTCTCGCAGGGGCCGACTATCTTCCAGTCCATGGCGACGATCCATTGCGTCCGCTGCGGACAGGAGCGCGATCAGATGAGCTTCCAGCCGTTCTCCAATGAGCTGGGTCTTCGGGCGTACCAGCAGATTTGCGGGGCCTGCTGGGCCGAGTGGCTGAAGACCCAGCAACAGCTCATCAATCACTACGGCCTGAATCTGCGCGACCCCCAGGCGAAGGAGTTCCTGTTCGCCAACATGGAGCAGTTTCTCTTCGGCGCCAAGGCGAGCTGAGCCAGCGGCAGCCCTCGAGCAAGTTAGCCGGCCATCGGAGCCCCGGCTGATCAGAAGCTCGCCCCCAAGCGGAATGTGATGTCGATCGCCGGGCCACTCGGCTCGAGATCCTCGGTCATTCCGATCCTCCACTCTTTCCCGCCTTTCGTCGCCAGGAGCCAGCCGAAATCGAGCGACACCTCCCGCCTATCCAGAGCGGGCAGCAGCGTCCGATGATAGTAGGGCGAGTGATAAAAGAGGTTCGCGAAGAGCGACTGGCGGCCCCAGAACCGGAAGCGGAGCCCGGACGTGCCGGCGGCGAACAGCTTCTTCTGATACGAGGACAGCTCGCCGTGGGCCGGCGTCCAGCCGAACCCCAGGCTCCCCTCGTACACGAACCGCGACCCCAGCCGAGCGTGCACCGTGTTGAGTGCGCTCACCGAAATGGTGCCCCGGCCGTACCCGGCCGGGCCGGTGGATGTGGGCAGGGTGAGCGCCAGGGCAGCCTGGTACCACGGGGCCGGCCGGTAGGCGGCGCCCAGCCGCAGGTCGCCGAGGAACAGGTCCGATGGCGAACGGCGCAACGTCAGTCGGTTGCCCACCGCGAGCTGATACGCAAACGTGTCGTTCGAGCGGCTGGTTCGTTCGGGCAGGTTGAACCCGAGCAGATCATGGTACCAATTGAGAAATCCATCGAGGAATCCGCCGTACGCGCCGTTCGCGCTCACGCTTCCGAAGAGGTACGTCCTCTCGTTCAGGTCCCGCGCGATGGCGACATCCAGCCGCAGGAACTCCCCATCCAACAGATAACTCGGCCGAGGCGAGGGCAGGTTGTATTCGATGGCGCTCCCGTAGTCCAGCCGGAGGTCGACGCTCAGGTGTCCCAGGCGGGGCTCCCGGTAGGGCTGGAAGTAGAGGCCGCTGCGAGACTGAGCGACCGGGTTGATGGGCGCGTAGGCCGGGAGACTTTGGGCCGGTGTGACCGGGGGCAGCCCCAGTGAGAGGACCACGAAGACCGAGGTCGCCAGCAGGTCGCAGCGGATCCGGTGCACACCGGCCCAGGGCGCGGCGGGACGAGTTCGCAAGCCGTGCTCCCCAACGGGAGGTTCGAGCGGGATCGGGAACGGCGAAAGATAAGCCGCCGCCGGTTGTGGCCGCCCCTCCGGCGGTCAGCTTGACAGACCTGGCAGGCCGGACGTAGACTGGTTGCATGATCATGCAGCGTGCGTTCTGGTATTTCTACTTTGCTCGCACCGGCGCGGCTCGACTGCCGTCCGGTTCCGGTACCAGCGTGCACTGACGCTCGAGCCAGAACGGACCCATCGACGCCCGCCGAAGCCACGGCGGGCTTTTTTGTTGGTTCATTTTCCGAGGAGCTCGGTAGTATGCGTGTAGCGATCCAGGGCACGGTGGGCTCGTTCAGTGAGGCGGCAGGCCGCCGGCGCTGGCCGGAGCTGGCGCCGGTCGCGTGCCGCGAAGTGCAGGACGTCGTCGCCGCGGTCCGCGCCGGGGAGGCGGAGGCCGGCATCCTTCCGATCGAGAACTCTTTGATCGGGTCGGTTACGTCGACCTACGACCTGCTCCAGGAGGCGTTCGGCGATGGAGCGCTCCGGCTCACGCACGAGGTCATGCTCCCGGTGCACCACACGCTGATGGGGCTTCCCGGGGCGGCATTGGGCGGCATCCGCCGGGTGCTCTCGCACTCCGTCGCCCTCGGGCAGTGTCGAATCTGGCTGGGCAAGCACCTGCCTGCCGCGGAGCTGGTCAGCGCCTGGGACACGGCTGGAAGCGCGGAGATCGTAGCACGCGAGGGAAACCCCGCACTCGCAGCCATCGCAGGCCGACCCGCGGCCGACGCGCACGGCCTGGTGCCGCTGGCCGAGCGCATCGAAGACGACCCCTCCAACCAGACCCGGTTTCTGACGTTCAGCCGCGCGGAATCGCCGCTCCCCCAGAACCCGAGCGGCCCCTTCAAGACTTCACTTATCGTTTGCGTCGATCACAAGCCCGGAAGCCTCGCGCTCACCCTGCAAGCCTTCGGCGCGCGCGGGGTCAACGTCACCGCCCTCCAGTCGCGGCCCGAGCGGTCCAAGCCGTGGACCTATCGCTTCTACGTCGACGTCGCCGGCGCGGCAACCGATCCCCGGCTGGCGGAAGCGCTCGAGGAAATCGAAGCGCTGGCGGCGGAGGTGGTCATTCTCGGCAGCTATGAGGCCTGGCCCGACGGGGCGCTGCGCTTCGCGACCCCGGCTCCGACGCCCGCGCACCACATGAAGAAGCCGGAGATCCCGCTGGTGGATCGCCGACGCAACCCCGAAGGGACCACCGTCGCCGTGCGCGATCTGGTGTTCGGGGGCGAGGCGCCGGTCCTCATCGGGGGCCCCTGCTCGGTCGAGACGGAGGCGATGATCCTCGAGACGGCCGCGCTGGTGGCGGACGCGGGCGGTGACATGCTGCGGGGTGGAGCATACAAGCCGCGCACGTCGCCGTACGACTTCCAGGGTCTGGGGGTCAAGGGACTCCGCTATCTGGCGCGGGCGCGAGAGACCACGGGCCTCCCCATCGTCACCGAGGTGCTGAGCTGGGAAGAGGTCCCGCTGGTGGCCCACTTCGCCGACATGCTTCAGATCGGTGCCCGCAACATGCAGAATTTCTCGCTGCTTCGGGCGGCCAGCCGTAGCGGGAAACCGATTCTGCTCAAGCGCGGCGCAGGCGCGACCATCGAGGAGTGGCTGATGGCGGCCGAGTACGTGCTCGCGGAGGGCAACCCGAACGTGGTCCTCTGCGAGCGAGGCATCCGTACGTTCGAGCGGGCGACCCGCCACACGCTGGACCTGAACGCCGTGGCGCTGGTGCGGGAGCGCACCCATCTGCCGGTGGTGGTCGATCCCAGCCACGCCGCAGGCATCAGCTCCCTGGTCACGCCACTGGGCCTTGCGGCGCTCGCCGCGGGGGCCTGCGGTCTCATCGTCGAGGTACATCCCAATCCGGCCACCGCGCTCAGCGACGGCTTGCAAAGCCTCGACCCCGAGCAGTTCGCGGCGCTGGCGAGGCAGGTTCACCCCGGCCGGGTGCCACGGGCGAGGGTTCAGGTGACGGCATAGACAGCGAGAAGCGAGAAGTAAGAAGTAGGAAGGGGGCTCCGTAGTGAGTCGGAGGCCCCCTTCTTACTTCTTACCTCTCACTTCTTACTGTCTTTTTGCCGTCACCGTCTCCCGCTTCCGGTTTCGCAGGATCTCGATCTTGAAGCTTTCGTTCCGATCATAGCTCCGGAGGATCCGGAGCAGGTGTGACGGGCTGGCTGGCTTGCGCTGGTCCACCGCCAGCACGACGTCACCGCCTCTCAAGCCAAGCGACGAGCCTCTGGGCGCGCTGATCACGAGGATGCCCTCCGCCACCCCAAAGTACTGGCCCAGGTCGGGGTTGAGCGGCGCAAGCTCGAGCTCGGAGAGCTCCCCTCCATACAGCATTGCCATCCGGGGCAGCCGGAAATCCAGACTTTCCATGTCCGGATCGGGACCGATCGCACGCATGCCGTCGAGATTGGGGGGGGCAAAGTCCCCTGGAGCGAAGGCTCGGGTCCTGATCCCGACCGGCATCGGGTCTCCCGCCGTGATCAGAGCGACCGTCTTGGGATCCTTCCCCCGCCGGAGCTCGACGGTAACCGTATCGTTGGGAGCGAGGCGGGCAGCCAGCTCGATCAGCCGCAGGCCCGGCAGCGACCGCCCGGGTTGATCGGGGAACGCGGGGGCGGTCAGCAGTGAATTGCCGTCCAGCTTGGTGATGACGTCGCCGGATCGGATGCCCGCCTTGGCAGCCGGGCCCCCCGGCGTCACCGCATCGACCCGGGCGCCAATCGAGTCGCTCTCCTGAGCCTGGAGATTCACCTTGAGACCGAGTCGCCCCCGCCGATTGACGACCAGGTTGAACATCTCGTCGTGCGCCGGCTCGACCCGCACGGGTGCCTGCGCCCCAGCGCGAATCGGCGCGAGGGCGATCGCCGCGACGGCGATCGCCATCCAACCAGTCGTCAGGCTAGCACCCGCGGTACGCACGAGTCACAACCCCACGTTGCTTGCACGGGTGAGGTGCACATCGACCAGCGCGTCGAGCAGCCCGACCCGCTCGCGCCACAGCTGGAGCTCCTGGGTCTGGCGCCGGCCGGGATCGGCCAGATCGGTATTCTGCAGCTCGCGGTCGACCGCGGCGATCCGATCCTCCAGCTCCTGTGCGATTCGCGCCGTCCTCCCGTCGAGCACGCGGCTCTCCGGGTGGTACTGGTCGATCGCGGCCTCGAGCGCCTGCGAACGGGCCATCGCCTCCGACAGCTCCGCCGGCACCGCGGCCGGGAGTGGCCGGTGCATGCTGCGCACCCCGGCGACGATGGCGACAGAGGCCGCCGCTGCGAGACCGGCAACGGCGACCCAGCGGAGCCGGCGGGCGCGCCGCTCGCTCGCAAACCGCGCACGCACTTCCGGCCAGCGATCACGAGTGGGTCGGAGGGATGGAAGGGCTCTGAGACGGGCAATCCGCTGGTGCAAGCGATCGAACTCGGTTCGGCAGGCATCGCAACCATCCAGATGCGCCCGGGCCGCTTGGGTACCGGGCTCAACCCCCGGCTCGCGCAGCGCGACCAGCTGCTCCATCGAGAGGTGCGTCATGCAGCCACCTCCTCGCCTAGCCATCGCCGCAGCCGTGCATGGGCCCGCGCGAGCTGCGACTTCGAGAAGCTCGGCGTCTTGCCCATCATCGCGGCGATCTCTTCATGGGTGTAGCCTTCGACGTCGTGCAGCCAGACCACCGCGCGCGACGTCTCGGATAAGCGTTCCAGCGCCGCCTCGAGGTCCATCCGGAGATGGGTATCTTCGCGGCGGTGGCCCACGACCTCGTCGTTGAGCTCGTCGGTGTCCCGGTACTTGTTCCGGCGAAGCCGCATGAGCGCCTTGCTCGCGGCGATGGTGCGGATCCAGCCCCAGAGACTTCCGTCCTCCCGGTACTGGCCGATGCTGCGGCAGATCTCGAGAAACGTCTCCTGCAGCACGTCTTCGGCGTCTTCGGCCGTGCGGCAGATCCGCCGGCAGAGATTGTATACCGGGGTCTCGAAGGCACGATAAAGCGCCTCGAAGCCGGCGGGGTCACCGGCTTTCGCCTGCGCCAAAACCGTCTTGGCGTCGGCCAGCAGGTACGAGTCCATGACGAGCGCTTTCGACATGACCCCTGGAAGATGCCCAGGGCGGCCTAACGGTCGCAAATCCAAAGGCGTGAACGGTGAACAGTAACGGTAAACGGGCGGTTGCTTAGCGGGGCGCCCCGTTCACCGTTCACCGTTTGCCGTTCACGCTTAAGTTGAGGAATGCCAACCGCTCCCATGCCCCAGGCGTCCCCCCCGGCCTCCTGGCTCCATCACCTGGCCGACGAGGCTGACGCGGCCTACCTCTACCGCGAGCTGGCGGAGACCGAGCGCGACCAGGGACGGGCGGACCTCTATCGCCAGCTCGCCGCTGTGGAGGACCGGCACGTCGAGATGTGGCGGCGGCTCCTCCTGGAGCACGGTCATACGGTGGGGGCACCTGCCCCATCCAGGGGAGCCCGGCTCCGAGCCTGGCTTGCACGGCGGTTCGGACCCCAGCTGCTGCTGCCCATGCTGCTGGAGGAGGAGGGGCGCGAGGTGAAGGGGTATCTGAGCCTTTACCGCGAGTCCCCCGCCGGCGCCGCCGGCCCGACGGCGCTGACCCTGGCGCGCGAGTCCAAGGAGCATGCGGATCGGTTGGCGAGCATCAGCGGGGCTCCCGGCGAGCCCTGGCACAAGACCGGGGCCGGCGGGTTTCTCCGCAACGTGGTGTACGGCTTCAACGACGGCCTCACGGCTAACTTCGGCCTCGTCGCGGGCATGGTGGGAGCTCAGGCGAGCCTGGGCGAGGCCGGCCACGCCGTCCTGGTGGCCGGCCTCGCCGGGATGGTGGCCGATGCCCTCTCGATGGGCTCATCCGGCTATCTGGCCGCGAAGAGCGAGCGGGAGGTGTTCGAGCACGAGATCGCGATGGAGCAGGAAGAAATCCGGCTCATGCCCGAGCTCGAGCGAGACGAGCTGAGCCTAATCTACCAGGCCAAAGGCATTCCCGCGGGACAGGCGCAGGCTTTCGCCACCCAGGTGATGGAAGATCCCGCTCGGGCCCTGGAAGAAAAGGTGCGGGAAGAGCTCAAGATCGGAGAGGCGACCGCTACACCGCTCCGGGAGGGCTGGACCACCGGCGTCGCCACCGCGCTCGGCGCGTTCATTCCAGTTGCTCCGTTCCTTTTCGCGCGCGGGCTCAGTGCCATCTGGGCAGCCTTTGCCGTCTCGATGCTGTCGCACTTCGCGGTGGGGGCCGCGCGGAGCTTCTTCACCGGGCGCGGCGTATTCCGCAGCGGGATCGACATGTTCGCCGTAGGGCTGGGCGTGGCGGGGGTGGGGTACGTTGTGGGGGAGTGGATTGTAAGACTGCTCTAACAGCGTGAACGGTGAACAGTGAACGGGGAGCTCGCTGCACCACCAAGCTCCCCGTTCACCGGTTTACCGTTCACCGTTTCACGCTGTTACGAGGTTCACCAGCCGGTTCGGCACCAAAATCCGCTTTCGAATCTCCTTGCCCTCGGTGAAGCGCCGCACCGCCTCGTCGGCCAGCGCAGCGGTCACGACGTCGGCCTCGGATGCGTCGCGCCGGACGTGCAGCCTGGATCGGGTCTTGCCGTTGACCTGTACCACCAGCTCCACCGTGTGCTCCACGGTGAGGTGCTCGTCCCAGGCTGGCCAATGCGCCTCGAACACCGAGGTCTTGTGGCCCAGCCGCTCCCAGCACTCCTCTGCAAAGTGGGGTGCGAACGGGGCCACCATGATCACCAGCTCCTCGACGACCCGCTTTTCCCGGCAGTTCTCCTCCCGCAGCACGTTCAGCAGCTCCATCAGCCAGGCGATCGCGGTGTTGTACTCGAGGTCTTCCAGCCGGTGAGTGACGGCCTTCTTGGTCTGGTGCCACTTCACCATGATTCGGTGCGTGATCTCCCCGCTCGCGTCTTCCCGGATACAGTCCGCCACGAGCTGCCAGATCTTTTCGAGAAACCGCCGCGGTCCGGTGATCCCGTCGTCCCGGAAGTCGCCACCCTCCTGAAACGGCCCCAGGAACATCAGGTACATCCGAAACGTGTCGGCGCCCCACCTGGCGATGTGCTCGTCGGGAATCACGACGTTGCCCCGGGACTTTGACATCTTGGCCCCATCCTTCACGATGGTGCCGTGGGCCCGGAACCGGGTGAAAGGCTCGTCGAACTGGATGTGACCAAGCTCGTGCAGCAGCATCGTGATGAACCGGGCATAGAGCAGATGCAGCACCGCATGCTCGTTGCCGCCGATGTAGGAGGCGACCGGAAGCCAGCGCCGGGTCCGCACGTGATCGAACGGCCGGTCGTCGAACTCGGTGCTGGGATAGCGGAGAAAGTACCAGGCCGAGTCCAGGAACGTATCGGAGACGTCGGTCTCCCGGCGCCCGCGCTCCCCGCACTGCGGACAGTCGACGTAGTACCACTCCTCGTGCCGGGCCAGCGGCGAGATGCCGCTGTCGTCAGGGCGGAAGTCGTCGATGAGCGGCAGCATGACCGGGAGATCCCGCTCGGGAACCGGCACCGGGCCGCAGCGATCGCAATAGATGATCGGGATCGGCGGCCCCCAGTAGCGCTGGCGGGAGATGCACCAGTCGTGGAGCCGGTATTGAATCACGCCCTTGCCCCGCCCAGTCTCCTCCAGCCAGCGAATGATCGCGGTCTTCCCTTCAGCCGCCGGCATCCCGGTGAACTCGCCCGAGTTCAGGATCCGATAGCCCTCGACCCCGGTCTCCGATGCCTCCACCGGCGCTTCGGGATCCTGCCCCGGGCGGCCGAGTACCCGCACGATACGGAGCCCGTATCGCTTCGCGAACTCGAAGTCGCGCTCGTCATGCCCCGGCACCGCCATGATCGCTCCGGTGCCGTACTCCATCAGGACGTAGTCCGCGATCCACACGGGAATGGTACGGCCGTTGGCGGGATTCTTGGCAAAGGCCCCGGTAAACACGCCGGTCTTGTCCCGATCGCCAACCTTGCGGGAGACGATGTCCCGGCCCGCGACCTGGCGGCGATAGGCATCGACCGCGTCCTGCTGAGCGGGCGTGGTAATCTCGGCGACCAGCGGATGCTCGGGCGCCAGCACCATGAAGGTGGCGCCGAACACGGTGTCCGGCCGGGTGGTGAACACCCGGATCGATCGGCCGTGCTCCAGCGGGAAGTCGATCTCCGCTCCCTCCGATCGACCGATCCAGTTGCGCTGCGCCGTAGCGGTGGACTCCGACCAATCCATCTTGGCCTTGTCATCCAAGTGGGCCAGGAGACGGTCGGCATAGTCGGTGATGCGGAAGAACCACTGCTCCAGCGTGCGCTGCTCGACCGGAGTGCCGCAGCGCTCGCACGCCCCGTTGATCACCTGTTCGTTGGCGAGCACCGTCTTGCAGCTCGGGCACCAATTGACCGGCGCGGCTTTCTTGTACGCCTTCCCCGCCTTGAACAGCTGCACGAAGATCCACTGGGTCCACTTGTAGTAGCGCGGGTCCGTGGTGGACAGTTCGTGCCGCCAATCGAACATCCCACCCATGCGCCGGAGCTGGCGCCGGAAGTTCTCGATGTTGCGGGGGATGAGCTCTGCGGGGTTGATGCCCAGCTTGATCGCGTAGTTCTCGCTGTGAATGCCGAACGCATCGAAGCCTATAGGCTCGAAGACGTTCCAGCCCCGAAGCCGCTTGAACCGGCCGTAGGTATCGGCGCCGGTGAAGGCGAACATGTTCCCCACGTGCAGCCCCTCGGCCGAGGGATAGGGAAACATCATCAGGTTGAAGAAGGGCTTCGCCGCGTCATCGAGATCGGTTTCGTTGGTGCCAGCTTCCGCCCACCGGGCCTCCCACTTCGGCTCGATTACGTCCGGGTGGTAGGCGTCGGCGGCCGACGAAGTCGTGCCGGGAAAGCCAGCTCGGTGGGTCGCAGGGTCAGGCATCGGCATTCCAATCAAACCGAAAGCGAAGCGCTAAATGTAGCCGGGTAGCAGGGTTAGCGCCAAGAGACAACGCCGCCTCATCCCCGAGCTCCGTTCATGAACGTCCGTCCGCTGCAGCTCTTCGGTTGTGCTCTCTCACCACAGCCGCCCGGTGGCGCTATTGAGGCGCAGCCGCTTACTTTTTGCCTACTGCCCTGACATGGACTGCCCGGAGCCGCATGGCGGAAAACCGGAAGAGCCTTACCCGGACGCTCTACCTGAACGGCGCGCTCGCTGTCGCCGTGCTTACCATCCTGGTCCATCTGCTGCTTCGATGGGTCAGCGGGCCGGCGGCAGACGCGGGTCCCACCCGCGAGGTTCTGCTGGGGACGCTCGGCTTCCTTGCGGTCACGGCGGTCGGAGCAGTCTGGTTCTTCCGCTGGATTGGCGGCCGGCTGGTGGGACCGCTCGATTCCGCGGAGCTCATCGCCACGCGGGTTGCGGCCGGCAATCTGGTCATTTCGGATCTTCCCATCGGCCCGGCGAGCCGCAACGGGGGCCAGATCATCGCCTCGTTGGGGGCCATGGTGAGCTCGCTTCGGTCGCTCACCAGCGCGATCCAGGGCGCGGCAGCCGAGGCCGCCACCATGGCGGAGCAGATTGCAGCGTCGACCCAGGAGATGACCGCCTCGACCCAGGAGGTGGCGGGGACGACCGGCGACCTTACGGAGCGGGCCAATCAGCAGGCGCTGATCGTGCGCGCCGCGGCAGAGGATGCCGGCCGGATCCTGCATATCACCCAGGAGCTCGCGGCCGGCGCCACTCAAGCGGCCGAGCGCAACGCCGCGCTGGCTCGGCTCGCCCGGAGCCATCGTGAGCGGCTGGACGCAAGCACCACGGAGCTGGCCCGGCTGACTGAGGAGATCGAAAGCGGGGCAGCTGAGGCGGACGCGCTCGCGGCGGCATCGGGTGAGATCGAGAAATTCGTCGCCCAGACCAAGGCGATCGCCAAACAGACTCACATGCTTGCGCTCAACGCCTCGATCGAGGCGGCCCGGGCCGGCGAGGAGGGCCGCGGCTTCAGCGTCGTAGCAGAGGAAGTCCGGAAGCTGGCCAACCAGGCGGCCCAAGCCGCGACCTCCACCAGCACCACCGTACAAAGCGTCCTCGAGCGGGTGCAGACGGCGCGCGAGCGGCTGATCCGCCTGGGGCGGGGTGGTATGGCAGCCCGCGATGCAGCCCACGCGGCCGCTGAGGGGCTGGACGGGGTGGCGGCCGATGCCGAGCAGAACGACGAGTGGACTCGCCGGATCTCCCAATCGGCCCAGGAGGTTCGGGCGCTGGTCGAGACCATCGCAAGCCGGATGCGGGAGGTCTCCGCCGGCACCGAGGAATATGCCGCCGCCGCCCAGGAGATCGCGGCCGCGGCCCAGCAGCTCAACGCCTCGACCGAGGAGATCTCCTCCTCGGCGGGACATCTCGCCGAAGCGTCGGACCGGCTCACCGGTGCCGTAGGGGGGTTCAAGCTCTAGCCCCCGCCAACACCGGGTCGGCCCCAGCGTATCTTTAGGCGATGGCTCGCTTCGCCAAGTATGCCTGGGGCGTCCTCGCCGCGAACCTGGCGGTCGTCCTGTGGGGCGCGTACGTACGCGCCTCGGGGGCGGGGGCGGGGTGTGGCAGCCATTGGCCACTCTGCACCGGTCGGGTGATCCCGCAGAGCCCCACCGTGGCCACGCTGATCGAGCTCACTCACCGCGCGACCAGTGGCGCGGCCCTGCTGCTCGTGGTCGGCCTCTTCGTCTGGTCCCGTCGTGCTGCGCCGGCCCGGTCCCCGGTTCGCCTTGGCGCGGCACTGTCACTCGCCTTCATGTTGGGCGAGGCGCTCCTCGGGGCCGGCCTGGTGTTATTCGAGCTGGTCGCGCACAATGACTCCCTCACGCGCGCCTTTTCCCTGGCCGCCCACCTGCTCAACACTTTCCTCCTGCTTGGGTCGCTGGCGCTCACGGCGTGGTGGGCCTCGGGCGGCGGGCCGGTGCGGCTTCGGGCGCGCAACGCTACTCCGTGGCTGGTAGGGGTCGGGCTAGTCGGCACGCTGCTGGTCGGCATGACCGGCGCGATCACCGCGCTCGGCGACACCCTGTTTCCGCCGGCGTCCGTGCTGGGCGGCATCCGGCAGGACGCGTCTCCCACGGCGCACCTGCTCATTCGGCTCAGGGTGTTGCATCCCGTTATCGCCGTCGGAGTAGGACTCTACCTGGTTGCGTTCGGGGCCAGTGTCGGGACCCGCAGCGGGGAGCCCATGGCGCGCCGGCTCGCGAAAGCCGTGGGAGCGCTGGTGGTGACTCAATGGATCGCCGGCCTGATCAACATCGCCTTGCTCGCGCCGGTTTGGCTCCAGCTTCTCCACTTGCTGCTGGCAGATCTGGTGTGGCTTACACTCGTGCTGCTGGCGGCGGCGATCCTGGCTGAACCGGCCAGGGCTCACGCCAGGGCGCCGGCCGCTCGCCTGACCGAGGATGCAGCGCCGGCGGGGGCGGGCCCATGATCGCTGGCGACCACCCACAGCTAGCCCACTGAGAGGGAGAGAGGGTCCATGCGCAAACTTGCCGGCCTACTGATCGTGCTGGGTCTCGCCGGCCTGGTGCTGGGCGCCATCGTCATTGTTCGGGTGGCGCGGGCAGCCGGGACCGCGCCATTCAGCTTCGAGAACTACGGCGGGCCGGGCCCGATCCTGGGCGCGTTGTTGCTGCTGCTGGGCGGACTCTATCTCTTCTCGTCGGCTCGGCGAGAGGACTAGGCGAAACGGGCGGCATGCGACGCGTCATCCTGGCCGGCCTCACCGCGTGCAGCGTGGCACTGGGGTGCGGCCTCGAGGCGCAGTCCCTCGACCCGCATCGCTACCGGCTGGTGGACCTCACCCATCCGCTCAATGCGCAGACGATCTACTGGCCGACGTCCCCTTCGGGGTTCGAGCTCAGGCGCCTGGCGTTCGGCCCCACACCGGGCGGCTGGTTTTACAGTGCCAATGCATTTGCTGCACCGGAGCACGGGGGCACGCACCTCGATGCTCCGATTCATTTCTCCCAATCGGGAAACGCCGCCGATCGGGTGCCGCTCTCCCAGCTCGTGCTGCCGGCAGTGGTGATCGACGTCTCCGCCCAGGCAGCCCGCGACCCCGACTACCGGCTGACGCCGGCGGACGTCGCTGATTTCGAGCGGCGCCACGGCCGGATCCCGGCCGGCTCGGCGGCGCTGCTGCGAACCGGATGGGACCGGCGCTGGCCGAACCGGAAAGCCTATCTTGGCGACGACACGCCGGGCGATGCCTCGAAGCTCCATTTCCCGAGCTTCGGCGCTGAGGCGGCGCGGCTCCTCATCGAAGAGCGAAAGGTGGTCGCGTTGGGCGTCGATGTAGCCTCGATCGACTACGGTCAGTCCAAGGACTTCCAGGTGCATCGGCTTGCGGCCGCTGCGAACGTGGTCGGCTTCGAGAACCTGCGGGCGCTGGACTCGCTTCCTCCAGCCGGCGCGCTGCTGGTCGCGCTCCCGATGAAGATCGAGCACGGTTCGGGTGGACCACTCCGTGCCATCGCGCTGGTGCCACGCGAAGCAGAACGGCGGTAGCCGGATTGGCGATAGGACCGCTATTCCCCCGGACTCCCGGCCGCCGGCTTCCGCGTCTTCCCGAGCCGAGACCGCGCGGCCCGAAGCGGCCGTTGTTTCTGCCCAAGCGCGGCAGGCGGCCGTGGGTTTCCGTTACCGGCAGCGCGGTCTTCCACGCCGCCCTGATTCTGCTGGCCATCCTGCTTTCGCGGCGTGAGAACGAAGCGATGCAGGAGCAAGAGGAGGAACAACAGACGGCAGCTGCCCAACGCGAGCACGTGATGCCGTTCTACCTGCCGCCGCCACGGCCGACACCCTTGCCGCGGCCGAAGCCGCCTCCACCGCCAAAGCCGAAGGCCGAAGCTCCGCCCCCACCGCCGGTGGAGGTGGCACCACCACCCCGGGTGCGCCAACCCACTCCGGAGCCGGAGCCGAATGCGCCGCCCGAGGAGAAGCGCTCGACTGGATCGGAGGAGCCGGAGAGCAAGCCCTCGGGCCCGACCGCGCCGAATGAAGCCGCGCGTTCGGCTGCGCCGCCGGCTGACTTTGGCAGCCGGATCATGGAGGCGGAGGCGAGGCGAATCTTCGGTCGGCGAAAGGCGGGCCCCCCAGCCGGAGCGGGGCCCCGGGACGTGCGCCCCCTCCAATCCTTGCTGCCCGACCGGGTGGACAAGTGCATTCCCAAGCCGGTCGCCCCGGCAGAGTCGGCCGGACCGCCGCAGATGGGCGTAGCAGTGGGCCGTATCTTCCGGGGCGACGATGGCCGGCCGCTGGCCGGCGCCCACTTGGTCATGCTGGGCACGCCCTATACCTCGTTCACCGACGAGCAGGGCGAATACCAGTTCCGGTTCGACCTCTCGCTGGTCGACAACTGCCGCACGCAGTATGTGCGGGTGACGGCGCAGGGCTATGAATCGCGGTTATTGGTACTGGTGGTGGGCCCGAGAACCCGCAGCGAGGACGTCGTCCTGCGGAGACGCTAACCGCGCTTGCTTGCCGGGAGAGGCGTCTGCTCCCCTGGCAGCCCACCAGGCTTGAGCCCGATACCGGTCAACTTTCGGCGCCTGGCCTCCGTCATCAGGAACTGCAGCCGCTCCGCCGCGAGGGCGTAGGCCAGCCCGTCCGGGCGCACGTTGGAGATGCAATTCCGATCCGCATCGGTGCGCCCCGGCCCGGGCTCCCAGGTGAGATAAATGCCCAGGCTGTCAGGCGAGCTCAACCCCGGCCGCTCGCCGATGAGCACGGCGGCCAGGCTGGCGCCGAGCAGCTTCCCGATCTCGTCCCCCAGGGCCACCCGCCCCTGCTCCGCCACGATCACCGGGGGAATTCGCCACCCCTCGCGGACCAGCGCCGGGATCAGGATGCCCAGCACGGGCACAGCGTGTCGCTGGGGCGCAGCCGCAGAGAGCCCGTCCGCCACGACGAACACGACGTCCCTCACCTCGGTGGTGGTCGCCCGGGCGGGCCCAAGCGCGGCGCGAGACTCCGGGCTGAGCCGGCGGCCCAGATCGGGCCGCGCCAGGTACTCGAGCCGGTTCACGGCCGCACTGTGTACCGGGATAGCTTCGAAGCCGGCGCCTCGGAGATCGGCAAGCAGACGAACAACGTCGAGCGCCCGGTGAACCGCGTCGCGGGCGCGCGCGTGAGCCAGCTGAAAGGCCAGATGCGCCGAGGTAGGGAGGCTTCCACCAACCTGCCCGAGCCCGATACGGGCGGGCGTCAGGTTGCGGAACGCCGCCCAGGGATCCGGTTCGGTCACCCGCCCAAAAGCTTCTTCTTGAAGCCTTCACCCGGCCCGGGCTTGGGACCGATCCACGCCTTGAAGAGCGCGTCGGCGAAAGCCTTTCCCTCGATCGTTCCCTTGGTGATGCCCTTGACGCCTACCCGGGTGCCCTCTCCCGGCAAGTAGCTGAAGACGAACTGCTCTCCCTTCTTGATGTCCTCCATGTAGCCGCACAGCGTTTCGAACTGTCCCTTGAGCTCGGCCGAGGCGTCCGGGGTGTTGTTTGCGAGCGCCTCGTTCCATGCATTGCACATCTTACCCTTGTCCACGTTGTGCACGAACTGCATCACGAGATGCCGCGGCTCG
Source organism: Gemmatimonadales bacterium (assembly GCA_044866195.1). Lineage (GTDB taxonomy): Bacteria > Gemmatimonadota > Gemmatimonadetes > Gemmatimonadales > GWC2-71-9 > DASQPE01. The sequence goes on along the minus strand of JBIOTT010000049.1, from coordinate 26,821 downwards.
TCCGCGCTCAGAATCTTCTCGCCGTCGGTCTCCCGAGCGGGCAGATACAGGCCCGCGACATACACCTTCACGATGAACTTCTTACGGGTGGCGGCTCCGTTGAGTCGCAGCTCATGGCCCTCCACCTCGATGCGCTGCGGCAGCGTAACCCCGTCACGGGTGACCGCCTGGCTCGTGTCCTGAAGAACGACCTGGTGGGCGGAGGTGCCGGGCGCGGCGAGCAGCCCGGCCGCGAGGACAAGGGAAGCAAGGATCATCATGGTGAGCTCGTTCGAGAGGGTTACCAGTCCATCCGGGTGCGCAATCCGGTGATGTGCGCCAGGTGGTGGCGGCCATGCCAGGCATACATCGCGACCTGCTGGTCGAGCGTCATCAGGCCGAGATCCGGATGGCGGAAGCAGCGGGCGAATCGGCTGGGCGCGAGCACGCGCAACAGCAATACCCAGCGCTGGTGCAGAGCCTCGAGCAACGCCAGCGACACGCCGATCGGCGCCGACCTCGCCTCCGGCAGCTCGGCCCACTGTGCTTCCTCGTAGGTCTTGATGGTTGGGGTGTCCTCGGTGAGGGCGAGCTTGAACCGGGTGTAAGCATTCAGGTGGCTGTCCGGCACGTGATGGACCACCTGGCGCACCGTCCAGCCTCCCTCCCGATATGGCGTATCGAGCTGGGCATCGTCGAACCCGCTCACGGCTTGGCGGATCTGGCCGGGCAAGTCCGCGATCTGATCGATGAACGAGGCCCGTTCGGCCTCCGTTACGCTGGCTGGCGCCTCAAACTTCCCGATGGGATAGCGGGGGTCGGTCATGGAGGTCTCCGGAACGGGGCGGCTAGAGAAAGCTACCTCCATGAACCCGGAGTCGCTGCAGTTGCGTCAATGCCCGCCGGAGCCCCCCAGAGTTCGCAGTCGCCAGCCATCGGCCGTCCGCTCGAGCACGGCGCGCAAGTTCACGGCTCGAACGGCCGGCGCACTGTCTGCCGGCTCAGTGCGGCTGGCGCCACGAATGCGCGCCGTTGCCCGATCGCCGTCGACCCGGACGTCGGTCACACGCCAGAGCGTCGTGATGTGGCCGCCGGCGGCGAAGAATGCCTCCAAGCCGGCCTGCTGGCTATCCGGCATGGCGGGAAAGGCGCCCCGGGCCTGCGCCACACTGCCGGAATCGAGGGCCGATGCATAGGTCCGGATCGCAGCCTCGACCGCCTCCTGCTCGGGTGCCGACGGCGCCGCCGGTGCGGCTGCGACTGCCGTGCCCTGCGCTTCGCTCACCCTTGGCTGCGACGGTTTCGAGATGGGTTCGGTGCTCGCGGCCCCGGTGGACTGGGGGGGCGCAGGCAGGGCGTTGCCGGACACGACCGGCGCCGGCAGCGGAGCTGCCGGAGCCGCGGGCGGTGCCGCGGCTCCGGTCTCGGCGGCCCTCAGATGAGCTGCGCCCCGGATCTTGAGAGCCACCGCGATGGAGCCGACCCCGACCAGAATCCCCCCCAACGCGAGGGCCACGGAAACGGCCGACGTGCGGTGTGGCGGAGTAGCAGCCTCGCGGGTAGTGTCGGACGTCGGCGGTGTCCGCGCTGCGCTCGCGCCCGCTCCGGCAGCAGGGGCCCGCAACAGCGGACTCGGGGTGCGGAGCAGCGGAATGGGGCTCTTGGGAGTAGTGACGGCGAGGCCGCCCCGCTGCCCGGTCTTCGCGATGGCAATGAGCTGGCTGCGGCTGGGATCATCGGGCGTGAGCGAGGGCGATCCGATGACGGCAATGATGTCTTCCATGGAGGGCCAGCGGTCCCCCGCTTCCTTGGCCAGCATGCGCATCACCGCGGTCCTGAGCCCCTCGGGGCAATCGGGTCGCAGCTTCTCCAGTGGCTCCGGCTGCTGATGCACGTGGGCATACATGGTCGCCATCAAGCCACCGCCGGTAAAGGGCGGCTCACCGGTCAGCATTTCATATGCGACAACGCCAAGCGAATACTGGTCGGAGGCGCCGGTGACTCCCTGCCCTCCAACCTGCTCCGGGCTCATGTACGTCGGGGTTCCGACCGACAACCCGGTGCTGGTGAGCTGGGGTGCCTGGGAGACCTTTGCGATCCCGAAATCGGTGATGATCGCCCAGCCCTCTTCGTCGATCAGGATGTTTCCCGGCTTGATGTCCCGGTGAACCACTCCGCGCCGATGGGCGTAGCCGAACGCGCTGGCCGCCTGCCCCAGGATGGCCTGGACCATGGGAATGGGCAGCTGATACAGCTCACCGATGATCGAATCGAGCGATCGGCCCTCGACGTACTTCATCACGAAGTACAGCAGCCGCTCGGTGTGCCGCACGGCGTAGATAGGAATGATGTTCGGGTGACTGAGGGAGGCGGAGGTCCTCGCCTCGCGCTTGAAGCGCTCGATGCTGTCGCCCAGGCTCAGGACCGGCGACATCACCTTGATCGCGACCTTCCGATCCAGGGCAATGTCGTGGGCGAGATAGACAGTGGCCATCCCGCCGCGGCCGAGCTCGCCGAGCACCTCGTAGTGGCCGAGGGTCGCCGCCCGCAACGCCTCCAGCTCCTCCCGGTCGGATGCCTGGAGGCGAGCGGTGCCCAGCGGGGACTGGGGCGGGTTGTCGGTCATATCCTCGAGGCAGGTTCAGGAGCTCTCCGGCCCGGCAGCCGGCCCTATTTCCAAGCCGCGTCAACATGACGGAAATCCACTCGCGCTGCAATGGCGGGGCCGCGCTCCGGCGGCCGTCCGGCAATCGGGCGGGCGCCGGGGAGCTGACCGTGACCCCAGGGACCAAGCGCCGGGGGGAGGCGCTTATCAGGACCGAGGCGCTCGGCCGGACGTCAGCCTCGGCCTGCCCGGCAACCCCTTGCACGGAAACGACCTGGCGCTCAGATCGGGCCCGCATGAGAGCGTGTAACGAGCGATCCAGCGGAGCCCCTGTGCCAGCGCCTGGCGTTCGCGGCGCTCGAACCAGTGACGCTGGCCGGGAGTCCAAAGCCGGGGTAGACGGGGGTGGGGAAACCGGGATGGACCCGGCCCTGATGCAGCAACGCTGCGACCGCTGAGGAACTGTCGCGGCGACGAGACGATCAGAGGCCGTAGAGCGCCAGCGTGTCGATCACCTCGGCCATGCGCCGAGCCACCGTGGGATGGGAAGCCTCGAAGTGCGCGACCCCGTCCTCCAAGCGGTCGCGCAGCGAGGCCGGTGGGTGCTCCCGTCCCATTGCCTCTCTCACCTCCCGTTGAAGCTCCCGCAGCCGCCCACGCAGGTCGGCGTCCACCGCGTCGGTGCTTGCGAGCTCGGAGTGGAGCTGTTCCAGGATCCGGCGCAGTCGCTCGTGGTTCATGCCTGCTCCCATGGTCAGTCGGACTTCCATTGCCGGGCGATCGCGTCGAGCCGGCGGCTGATCTCATCGGCGGGGAGCCAGCGCCCCCGCACCATCACTCCCGATTGCCGGTGGACATTCCGAATGTCGGCGAGGGGGTTGCCGTCCACCAGGATCAGGTCGGCCCGTTTGCCCACCGCAATGGTTCCGAACTCGTTCGAACGGCCAAAGTATTCCGCCGGGTTCCGCGTCGCCGCCACCAGCACCTCCCAGGCCGGCACGCCGGCCGCGACCATGGCCTCCATCTCATGGGCAAGCGAGAAGCCGGGTACGCTAAAGACCTGAGGCGAGTCCGAACCCAGCAGGAGCCGGGTTCCCCCGCTGGAAAGGGCGTGGAGCAACGAGTCGCGCATAGCGGCAACGTCGTCCGCGGAGGTGCCGAGCCCAAGGCCTTCGAGCGCCGCCCGCACCGGACTCTTCCGACGCAGCCCGCGCACCCGGTTGGCCCACTGATCGACCAGCTTGCGAGGCATGTACTGGAGCTCGGGCCGATCGCGCAACAGTACCTCGGGATCGCGCAAGCCGAGGATCGTCTTCCACACATCCATGGTGGGGGAGTTCCAGATTCCCGCCTCCCGCGTCAGCGACACGAGCTGAGGGATCCGCCCGCGGTTCCCCCCGATCGCCTCTACGTAGCCGTCCAGGTGCTCGATGGATTGACCGGATTCGATCGCATGCTTGACCCCGACCGAGGAGGGTACGTGCCCCGAGATCGGCATGTGGAGCTCCCGCGCCGTGCCGAGTATGGCATCGTACTCCGCGCGGCTGAGCCCGGGATAGATCTTGAGCACGTCAAACCCGGCTGCGTGGTACTCCTGCACCTTGGCCCGGCCGTCCTCCGGTCCCTCGGTGTTCTTCCCGGTGAACGGCGGTCCCACCGCGAACAAGGTGGGCCCAAAGAGCTCGCCCGAAGCAATGCGGCGGCGATACTCGAGTTGATCGGGCGTGCCCATCATCGCCCGGATCGTGGTTGCGCCGGTAAGGACGTAAAGCGCCATGTCCGTCTCGAGCATCGGGTCGTCAGCCGACGGAACGTGGGCGTGCATCTCGGCGATACCCGGCATCAGGTACTTGCCTCGACCATCCACCCGCAGCGCCCCGGCCGGCACCTGCACCTGGCCGGCCGGCCCGATCTCGGCGATCCGGTCGCCCCGTACGATGACAGTCTGGCTGTCGAGGATTCGCTCCTGGTCCATGGGCAGCAGGCTCACGGACTCGAAGGCGACCACGGTCGTGTCGCCGCTCGGAACCGGCCCCTGGGCGTGGCGAGGGATGGAGGCGGCCAGCAACGTCAGAGCCAGCAGGAGTGGAGGCATGGGGATGGTCGGCAAGTACCGGTGGCGAGATGACCCCGCAATTATGGGGGCGTCCGGCCACGATCGCCATTGCGCCTGCGAATGTTATTGGGGCCGGACGGGTCACTCGAAACCGGCGGGCCCTGGTTGACGTATCGTGCGTTAAGTCGTACGATATATCGGACGCTATGACGACCAACACAAGCGAGGTGTCAGTTGCGTAATTGCAGAGATGACTGGGGGTTGGGCGACCTCTTCGCGGGCTTCGGGCCTGGTGGGTTCGGGTTCCAGTGGGGGCACGGCCCGCGCGGCCACCGCAAGCGCCGCGGGCCGATGTTCGAAGCCGGAGAGGTCAAGTTCGTGATTCTCCGACTGCTTCGCGAAAAGCCCCGCCACGGATACGAGATCATCAAGGACCTGGAAGAGCGGATGGGCGGTCACTACACCCCGTCGGCTGGCACGGTGTATCCCACCCTGCAGCTGCTGGAAGACCAGGGCTACGTGCGGGCAGTCGAAACCGAAGGCCGCCGGGTCTACCACATCACCCCCGAAGGCGAGCGCTTCCTGGATGACAATCGGGACGTCATCGACGACATCATCGACCGGGTCCGCGACACGTTGCGAGACGTGGCCGGCGGGCAGATGGGCGAGCTCAACGCAGCGTTCGCCCGGTTGGCGGCCGTGACCTACAAGCGCGCCTGGCGGCGTGGCCCGGACCATCCGTCCATCCGGCGAGTGGTCGAAATCCTGCGCCGGGCGGTCGATGAAATCGAGCGGGAATGGGAACGGCCGGCCGAAGCCAGCGGGCCGGAAAGGAGCGAGGCATCATGATCTGGGTGCATGGCGGCTGGTGGATCCCATTGCTGCTGCTCGGGATCTTCTTCTGGGGGCCATGGCGCTGGGGCGGTCGCCGCTTACCTCGGGGGTGGCAGCCAAATGGACCCTGGCATCAGCCCGAGCAGTCGCGGGAGCTGGACCAAGCCGTCCAGGCTCGCCTGGACCTGGTGGACCAGCTGGAGACTCGGGTGACCGAGCTGGAGAATCGGCTGGACTTTGCGGAGCGCTTGCTGGCCGAGCGACGGGAGGAGAGGGCGATCAACAGTTAGCGACTGGCTCCCTACAAATACGGCTGCGCCAGTCGCGCGATGCCGTCACGGAGTCGGAGCGGCAGCGGGCGACCCTCGAGCTCGCCGAGGGTCACTCGCCGGCCGCTCCCGATCTTTTCGTCCAGCAGAGCCTCCAGCCGCGCCGCCAACTCGGTGGAATAGCACTCCACGTTGTACTCGAAGTTGAGCCGTAAGCTGCGCGGATCCCAGTTGGCGGATCCGACCAGCGACCAGCCCCCATCCACCACCAGGATCTTCGAGTGGTCGAACGGTGGGCGCGAGAAGTAGACTTGGCAGCCCCATTTGACGATCTGCCCCAGCTGCGCCATCGCCGCCCACTCGACCATTCGCAGATTACCCCGCTCCGGCAGCACGATATCGACCCTCACGCCCCGCAGGGCAGCAATGCGGAGCGCGTCCACCAGCGGAAGGTCCGGGAGGAAATAGGGCGTGGCCAGCCGGATCGACCGGCGCGCCTGAGAGAGGGCGCCCAGCAACACCAGCATCAGCGTCTCGAAATCCTCGTCGGGGCCCTCAGGAAGGCCGCGGGCCACCACGTCGCCGGCGGCCTCGGCTGCCGGCCGCCACGCGTCGCCCTCGAGCCGCTCGCGGGTGGTGAAGGCCCAGTCGAAGGCAAAGGCCTGCGCCAGCTGCTGAACCACGGGCCCCTGAAAGCGGAAGTGGACATCCCGCGTCGCACTTGGCAGCTGAAGCGCCAGCAGGCAGGCGTCGCGGATGTTCAGTCCCCCGCAGAACCCGACCCGCCCGTCGACGATGAGGAGCTTCCGGTGGTTCCGGAGCTGGGAGTACGGCTGGAACAACGGAAGGCGCGGTGGTAGGAACCCGGCAGCCCGGACGCTTTGTGCGCGCAGTGCGCGGAAGATGGCGGGCCGGCTGTAGCGGGCGCCGACGCCGTCCACCAGAACCCGCACCTGGACTCCCCGTGCCACGGCCCTCCCCAGGGCGTCCACGAACCGACCACCGGCCACGCCCCGGTCGAAGATGTAGGTGGCCAGCCCCACGCTCCGCTTAGCCTGGTCGATGGCCGCCAGCATGGCGGGGTAGGCCTGGTCTCCATCGACCAGCACGTCCACCGAATTTCCAGGCGTCAGCGGCAGACCAGTCGCCCGTCCTACCACCATGGCGATCCCGTGGAGACTGGGCGGCGCGTCGGTAGGCAGCAGGGCGCCCGGCTCCTGAGTGGCGGCGACCTCCGCGGTACGGCTGTCGGCCAGGGGTCTCCCGCGACGCAGCATCCCGGCCTGGCGACGAATCCGATTGATCCCGAACAGCCCGTACAGCACCGAGCCCACGACCGGCGTGAGCCAGACGAGGCCGGTCCATCCTATCGCGGCCCGCACGTCGTCCTTGGTCAGGACGATGTGCGCAGATACCACGATCGCGAGCAGAATGTGCCCGGCCCCGACTACCAGCTCGAGCGGCGTCATCTCGCTCATTTCCGGCTGGCCGCGCTCTCGGGTGGAGGCCGGATCACGGCCCGGATGTCCTGGACCCATGCTCGGGCGTCGCCGGGTGGCACGAATGACCAGGTTTCGGCTGACCGGCCGTGGCCCGCGCTGATCCGTACCCGCTCACGGTCTCGATGCACCTCGAAGCGGTGCCGGCTGTCCGGCGTGATCTCGACGCCCACCTTCGCGTTCTTGTGGATGAGCACCGACCGGCGGGTGACCACGATGGATGCCAACCGGTCTTCCCAGGTGGCACCTCGCCGACCCGCGCCTTCGGTCCAACGGAATCGCAGGTTATCCGCTCGGTGCAGGATGCCCTCCGCGGCGAAGCGCTGCTCTTGCTCCGGCGAGAGCCGGCCAGTCTCCTGCCGGCAGGCTGGAACCCCGATCAGCGCGACCAGCAGACCCCAGCCGGCCCAGAATCGGATCACGGAAGCTCTCGTCGGTTGGTGAGTGAAGGGGCGCGACGATCAGGCCAGCTCGGGCATCAAAAAAGGCGCGCGGGCCGGAACGCCGCCGCTGCCCGGGAGCGCTTGAACCCGCCGCGGGCCTGGTTTAGCGTATTGCCCGCACCTTACGAACGCCAGACGACGATCGGCAATGTCCTTCCTTACACTCGACGGAGTCTCCAAGCGATTCGACGGCATCGTAGCTGTCGACTCCGTCTCTTGCCGGGTTGATCGCGGACAGGTGGTGGGCTTCCTTGGCCCCAATGGGGCCGGCAAGTCCACCACGATGCGGATGATCACCCAATACTACGAGCCCGATGCCGGCAGCATCAGCCTGGACGGTGCTCCCCTCGGCGAGGCCGGGCGGGACGCCAAGCGGCGGATCGGGTATCTCGCCGAGAACAACCCGCTCTATGGCGAGATGCTGGTGACCGAGTATCTCGACTTCGTCGGCCGTCTGCGCGAGCTCGGCAACGGCGAGCGGCGCCGGGCGATTGACGAGGCGGTGGCGTCAACCGGGCTGGAGCCGGTCTTTCACCGCCCCATCGGAGAAATTTCGAAGGGATACCGGCAGCGGACCGGATTGGCCGCCGCCATCCTGCACCGCCCTGATCTCCTGGTTCTCGACGAACCGACCGAGGGGCTCGACCCCAACCAGCGGGTCGAGATCCGCCGGCTCATCGTCGAGCTGGGCCGGGAGCGCACCGTGCTTCTCTCCACCCACGTGCTTCCCGAGGTCCAGCATGTCTGCTCCCGCTTACTCATCATCAACCGGGGTCGCCTGGTCGCGGATGGCCCGGTCGGCGACCTGGTGGCGCGGGCAAAGGGCGGGGCGCACCTCTCGGTCGAGATCGCGGGCACCGGAGTCGCCGAGCGGCTGCGGGCGCTCTCGAGCGTAAGCGCTGTCGAGCTGCAGGAGCAAGGCGACGGGCGGATCCGGGCGTCGCTGGCGGTGAGCGGGGAGGCTGACCTCCGGCCCCGGATTTTCGAGCTGGCCAAGACGGAGGGCTGGATCCTCTACGAGCTGCACCAGGAGGCGGGAAGCCTGGAGGATCTCTTCCACGAGCTCACCACGGGAGATTCGGCATGACGCGCATCTGGACCGTTGCGCGCCGAGAGTTGAAGGCGCTATTCGATCATCCCACCGGATACGTCCTGCTGGTGGTGTTTGTCGCCGTCAACGGGTTCCTGTTTTTCCGGCAAGCCTACCTCCAGGGCAGCGCCACGCTCCGGCCGATGCTGGATCTCCTGCCCTGGCTGTTGCTCTTCTTCGTACCGGCGGTGACCATGCGGGCGCTGGCCGAGGACACCCGGGGCGGCCAACTCGAGGTGCTGCTGTCGCAGCCGATCACCGAGCTCGAGCTGCTGGCCGGCAAATATCTCGGCAGCGTGCTGTTTCTCTGGACCGCTCTGGCAGCGACATTGCCGATCCCGCTGGCGCTCTCCGCCGGGGCCGACCTCCCCTGGGGAGCGGTCGCGGCACAGTACGTTGGCGCCGCACTGCTGACCGCGGGGCTCGCAGGTGTGGGAGTCTGGGCCTCCAGTCTTACCCGAAGCCAGATGACCGCGTTCATCACCGGCGTTGCGGTGATGTTCGTGCTCGTGCTGGTGGGGCTCGACCCGCTGCTGGTCGGGCTGCCGGCCGGCGTCGGCACGATCGCCGCCAGACTGGGCGTGCTGTCTCACTTCGAGAGCATCGGCCGCGGCGTCATCGACTTGCGGGACGCGGTCTACTTCCTCTCCCTCGCCGGCATCTTTCTCGCCCTCGCGTTCGGGGCCCTCATGTCGCGGAAGCTTTCGCGCGCGGGCGGCGCCGCCAGCCGGCTCCGGCTCGGGGTCGGTCTGCTGGTAGCGCTGCTGGTCGTGACCAATCTGCTCGGCAGCCACATCGGCGGCCGCCTCGATCTCACCCCCGGCCGGTCTTACACGCTGTCGCAGCCCACGCGGCAGATCGCCGGCAGCCTTCCCGATCTGGTGACCATCAAAGTCTTTGCGTCAAAAGAGCTGCCTACCGAGGTAGCGCTGATGAAGCGCGACCTCGACGATCTGCTGCATGACCTCCGTACCGCCGGACGCGGCAAAATCAGGATCCTGGAGCGGGACCCCGCGGACGACGCGGCCGCCAAGCAGGATGCCCAGGATCTCGGCATCACGCCGGTGCAGTTCAACGTGCTGGGGCGTTCCGAGCTGCAGGTGAAGCAGGGCTACCTGGGCCTTTCCCTCCAGTACGCGGGCGGCACGGAAACGATCCCCTTCGTTCAGCGCACCGACAATCTGGAATACCGGCTCGCTTCCTCCATTCGGACGCTCACCCGGGCTAAGAAGCCGGTCCTCGGGCTCCTGATGAACGGGGCTCCCCCTGGACTGCAGATCTCGGAGCTTCAGGGGCAGCTCGCCAAGTCGTACGATGTCCGGTCATTCAACCTGGCCGACAGTACCCAGCCGGCTGCAGACGTCTCGCTGCTCGTGCTGCTGGGTTCGCCCGACAGCCTGAGCCCGGCGCAGGCCGAGCGATTCCAACGCTTCTTCGATCGCGGGGGAAGCGCGCTGGTGCTGGCCAGTGGGATGCGCCTCTCCCAGGAGATGCCGGCGGCGAGCCCGCGGCCGGTGGCCTGGAACCGCTTGCTCAAGCCGTTCGGCGTCACCATCCGTCCCGACATGGCATACGACCTGATGGCCAACGAGATCGTCCCGCTGCCGAGTGACATGGGGCAGGTGTTACAGTCGTATCCGCTGTTCATTCGGGCGCGCAGCACGGCGAAATCCGCCATCAATCAGGAAGTGAACGAGGTCACGTTGACCTGGACCAGCACCGTGGACACGACGGGCGCGCCTAAAGGCGCCGTCACCCCGCTGCTGGTCTCGAGCCCCGGCTCGGGCACGCTCACTTCTCAAGTCTCGATCGATCCGACACAGTCCTTCCCACAGCGCGAGCTGGCGCCAAAGCTGCTCGCTGCCGCGGCAACCAGAGGGGGTGCGGCCGGCGCGCCGAAGGGCCGAGTCGTGGTGGTGGGCAGTGCCGACTTCGTCAACGACCGCTTCGTGAGCCGGGCGCCGGATAATCTCTCGCTTGCGCTCAACGCCGTAGATTGGCTCGGCCAGGACGAAGCGCTGATCGCGATTCGGTCCAAGGACCGCCGGCCCCCGCCGCTGGTGTTTTCCAGCGCCTCGGTCCGGGAAGGCGTCAAGTACGCGAATGTGATCGGGATGCCGGCGCTGGTTGTCCTGTGCGGGATCATCCGGCTGCTGCGGCGCCGGAAGAAGACTCGTGAGAGCTATCGGCCCGTTGAGCCGGGAGCGGCCCCTGCGCCGCAGGAGCAGCCGGCATGAGCGCCCGCAACCTGCTACGGCTCGCCATCGCGCTGGTGGCGCTCCTCGCGCTCTGGGGCGCGGTCACGCTCGCCGGGCGAAGCGGCGACCAGGAGCAGCGCTTCCGGCTGCCCCGATCGGTGGCGAAGGACCTGGACACCGTCAGCTTCGCGGGTCTGCGGGACAGCATCGTCCTGGTCCGCGCCGGAGCGGAAGCGTGGCGCGTGAACGGCCATCCGGCGGACCGTCGGCTGGTGGGGGAGCTGCTCAACGCCCTGGCCGACACTGCGGCCTCGGGCGACGTCGTGGCCGAGAACCCCTCGTCCTACGCCCAGGTCGGACTGGACAGTGCGTCCGCCCGCCGAATGCGGGCAATTGCACACGGGAAGACGGTCGCCGACGTAGTGGTGGGTAAGGCAGGCCAGGTCTACGGTACCGGCTACATCCGGCCGTCGTCGGAGCCCCGGGTGTACCTGGTGCGGAGTGCACTGCCGAGCCTGGCGGCCCGGCCGCTGGACGAATGGCGAGACCGGCAGATCGGGGGCGTCCCGAAGGACAGTATCGCACGAGTCGAGATTGAGCGTGGATCCAAACGCTACGCGTTGACCAGGCAGGGGACTCGCTGGATGCTGGTGCCCGGCGGTGCGGCCGACTCGACGGCGGTCGCGAACTTCCTAAACGACCTCGGCAATATCCAGGCGGCTGGGTTTGCGACTCCGGCTCAGGCGGATTCGCTGAAGTTCGCGCCCGCCAAGCGGCGCCTCACCGTGCTCGGGCCGGACCGGAAGCCCCGGCTTCAGCTCGTGTTCGACTCTACCAAGTCGGGAACCTGGGCTCGGGCCGATACCGGCGGGACGGTGTGGCGGCTCGAGGGGTGGAGCGCGGACCAGATCACGCCAGCCGACAGCACGCTCAAGCCTCGACGAAAGAGCTGAACGAGACCGGAGGCGGCTCGAGCGGTCAGGACTGGACCTTGGTCCAGACCTCGACGCCGGCTCAGCCGGTCACGTCCCGTACGAAGGCGCCGCTCTTCGCGTCGAACACCCGAATCCAGACGATCACGCCGGCACGGCGCTCGTGTACGTACCGCACATGCACGACCTTCCTGTCCTGCGAGGGGCGGTATAGGACCCAGGCACCCGCCGGCGCGCCAGCTTCCACGTCGGCACAGGGGGCCGCCTTGGGTTGGCGCCCTGGCGGCCGCCCAGGGAACCACACCCGGCACTGGCCGGGCGGAGGCAGGTGGCCCGGAGGAACCCCGAGCCGCACAGCGGTGCTCGGCGCAGCGGAGGCCCGGTGCCGCACCTGAGGCTCAGGTTGGCTGTAGACGTTGGTTTTGGCGCAAGCTGGAAGCGCGGCGAGCCCGAGCGTAAGGGCAAGCACCTCGAGGCAAGCAGTGCGGGAAGGCATGGGGTCTCCGACCGGGAGTCGGATATCACGGCGGCAATTTCCGTGCGGCGGTGGCCAAGTGCCTGCACGGCTTAAGGATCCGAATCGCCGGGTGAGGCCGGCTCGAGGGCCGCCGGCTGGCTTTCCGCATGGAGCAGGGCGCGATGCGGCCGGGCCCGGTCAGCTCCCGGGCGGATACTCGAGCCGGCCGGAGGCGCGGAGCTCGCTGGGCAGGAGGCTCTGGTAGATGAACTGGTGAACCGGGGTTGGCAGGCGTGACTCGGCACCAAGCCGCACGACGGCGCCGCTCCACCACTCGAGCTCGGAACGCCGGCCGGCCGCCAGATCCCGCTGCAGCGAGGTAGTGCCTTCCGCCGGCTGCTCGTCCACCAGGGCGAGTGCGCGGGCAACCACATCGTCGGTGAGCCGCACTCCCCTAGCGTGGGCCAAGTCGCGGATCTCGCTCATCGCCTCTTCGAGTAACGCCCGGGTTTGGGGGACCGACCGGACGATGCCGATGGGCGCGCGGGAAACCGACCCGACGCCTCCGAGGGAGGCCACGAACAGAAACTTCTCCCAGATCGCCGGCTGGATCGAGGCGGGGACCTCGACCACGATCCCGGCGGCCCGCAGTGCGGTGCGGAGACGCTCCACCCGCTCGCTGGCCCGATCGTCCAGCTCGGCGAGCGCAATCGAGCCCGGACCGCCGACATGCCTGATATGGCCCGGCCCCACCAGGAAGCTCAGGATCTTGGCGACGCCGCCGAGCGGGGGTTCCGGGCCCAGCACGGAGCGGAGGTCGTCAGCCGCTTCCACCCCGTTCTGCAGCGGGAGCACGCAGGTATCCGGGCCGATCAGCGGGGCCATGGAGCGGGCGGCGTCCCGAACCTGCCAGACCTTTACCCCCAAGATCACGGCGTCCACCCGGCCCAGGTCCGCCGGGTCGGCGGTCGCCCGTAGCGGACCGAGCGTGAAGTCTCCGTCCACGCTTTCGACCCGAAGACCGCGTGACCGGAGCGCGTCCAGCTGGGCCCCTCGCGCGATCCACCCGACCTCTTCCCCGGCCTGCGCCAGCCGGGCCGCGAAGTAGCCGCCGGCTCCGCCGACCCCGAAGATCGCGATCCGCAATCAGCGCCCGCTGGCCGACTTGGCTACGTCACCCGGCTGTCCCACGCGATCGGTAGCATCGATGAAGGCCGCGACGTCGGCCTTCATGCGGACTAGCGAGGGCTGGTGGAGATACATCATGTGTCCGGCATCGTAGTATTTCATGATCACGTGCGGCCGCAGCGCCGGGGCCACTCCCAGGTGCGACATCATGTACTCGGTGGCCAGGAACGGCGTCGCGAGATCGTAGATGCCATTCAGCACCAGCACCCGCAGGTTCGGGTTGAAGCTGAGGGCGTGGCTGAGATCCGGCCCGGTGTTCACCATGGGCAGGGGCAGGGCCTGTCCGGGGACGCGGTGCTTCCAGTCCCAGGTCTCGAATGCCCGAGCGGTCACCACGTAGCTTCGGTCGCGGGGCACGTTGAGCTCGCGGTGGTAGTAGTCGAGGAAGGCCGAGGTGTAGGCGGCGCTGATGGCGGCGGACTGAGGGTCGTACTGCGCGTTCTGAGCCAGCGGATCGAACGTCACGCCGGTAAAGCGCGAGTCCAGCCGGCCGATGGTCTCCCGGTGCTCGCGTAGCAGCTCCTGGGTGTATTCCCCCTCGCTGACCCGGAGGTCGGCCTTCTTGATGTAGTCCACCGACAGCCCGGTGTACTGGTGCAGCTTGGCCGCAATCGCGTCACGCTCGGTGTCGGGAAGGGCGTCTCCCTTCATCAGCGCGGCGGTGTAGGGCCCGAGAGACCAGGCTCGCACCTCCTGCAGAAACGCCTGAAGATCGGGCGGCGGCGAGGGGAGCGCATGGTGAAACCAGCTGGTCGCCGCGTAGGTCGGCACGAACAGGGCGTGGGGACGCTCGTTGCCGGGCCAGTCGAAGATCGCTTCCAGGTCGAGTGCGACCGACACTAACACCACTCCGTTGAACGCCATGTTCTCCCGAGTCTGCAGGTAATCCACTATTCCAGCAGAGCGGGTAGTGCCATAGCTCTCGCCGAGCAGGTATTTGGGCGAATTCCACCGGCCGTTTTCGGTGACGAACTGCTTGATGAACCGGCTTATCGATTCGATATCGGGGTCTACGCCCCAGAAGTCCTTGTTCTTCTTCTTGCCCAGCGCCCGGCTGATCCCGGTCCCGACCGGATCGATCATCACCAGGTCGGTGCGATCGATCAGGCTCTGCTCGTTGTCCGCCAGGCGGTAGGGCGGCGGCGGGGTGGGGCTGCCGTCGGCGGCAACCACCCGGCGCGGCCCGAGAGCGCCCATGTGAAGCCAGATGGACGAGGACCCCGGCCCGCCGTTGTAGGCGAAGGTGAGCGGGCGGGTCGCGGGATCCTTTACGTCCGGCTTGGTGTAGGCGACGTATCCGAAGCTCGCGACCGGGGCATCGGACGAGTCGCGGATGATCAGCGTACCCGCCATGGCAACGTAGCTCACAGGCTTGCCGCCGATCGTGATGTTGTGGCGGGTCACCCACTGCTCGGCCTTCTCGGCGGGCGGCTTCTCGGAGGTTGAGTCTTTAGCCTCCTTCTGCCCGGCGAGGGAGGCCGGAAGGAGGCAGGCGAAGACGGTAAGCAGAAAACGAATGGTCGGCATGGCTGTCAGGGGAGGGGGTCAGATGATGGTTCCGTCGGGGATGACGGCGTTCTTGGGAATGACCACGATGCCGTCGCGGACGTAGAAATTACGGCCGTCGACTTCCGAGGGTTTCCCATCGGGTGTGATTCGCACGCCGGCACCGATCCGGGCGTTCTTGTCGACGATGGTTCGTTCGATGACAGTACCGGATCCCACCCCCATGGGCGGCGCGCCCTGCTGGGCGCGCTCCGGGGTCTCGTAGAAGTCGTGTCCCATGACCAGCGTGTCCCGGAGGGTGGCGCCGGCCTCGATGCGGCTGCGGACCCCGATCAGGGAATGCTCGATCAAGGCGTCGTTGATGATGCATCCATCGGCGATCACCGATCGCTCCACCCGGCTCTTGATGATCTTAGTGGGCGGCAGGTAACGCGCGTGGCTGAACACCGGAGCGGTGGCGTCGTAGAAGTTGAACTTGGGAAGCGGTTCGCACAGGTCGAGGTTGGCCTCATAGAATGCCCGGATGGTCCCGATGTCCTCCCAGTAGCCCTGGTGGAGGTAGGCGAACACCCGGCGCTGCGCCAGCAGTTTCGGGATGACGTGTTTGCCGAAATCCGCCTCGTCGCCCTCGAGGGCTTCTCTCAGCACGGCGCGCTCGAAGAGGTAGATGCCCATCGAAGCGAGGAGACAGTCGGGATCCACCGGCTCCTCGGTATCCCCCAGCGCGGCCCACTCGACCCGGAGCGACGCCAGCAGGTCGGGATCCTTTGGCTTCTCCACGAATCGCACGATCCGGCCGTCGGGCGCCACCTGCATGATCCCGAAGCCGCGAGCGGACTCCGGTCGTACCGGGAGCGTCGCGATCGTGACTTCGGCTCCGGTCGCCACGTGCCGCGTGATCAGGGCGCGGAAATTCATCCGGTAGAGCTGGTCACCGGAGAGGATCAGCGCGAGGCGGTGAGGATAGTTCGCGAGGTGGACCAGGTTCTGCCGCACGGCATCCGCGGTGCCCTGATACCACGCCACGCTCTCCGGGGTCTGCTGCGCCGCCATGATCTCCACGAACCCGGGCGAGAACTGGTCGAAGCGGTAGCTCTCCTGGATGTGGCGGTGCAGCGAGCTGGAGTTGAACTGCGTCAGCACGAAAATGCGCCGGAGATCGGCATTGATGCAGTTGCTGATCGGGATGTCCACCAGCCGGTACTTGCCGCCCAGCGGCACCGCTGGCTTGGCACGGTCCTTCGTCAGCGGAAAAAGGCGGGTGCCGGCGCCACCGCCCATGATGACGGCGACGATCTCGGACGGGTGAGGCAACGGGATGGCTGAGCTCACTGCGGAATCTTACGGTGGAGAGCACAGGTCAGCCAGCACGCCCATCACCCGGGGTGATGCCGGTTGCGGCGGCTTTGCCCGCGACCCGCTAGCTTTCCTGGGCATCGACTTCGGGGGGAGGTGCTTATGAGTGGTGTCTTGATGGCGCGACGTGCCAGCCCGGCCGGGCTTGCCTCCTGGCTGCCTAAGCTCATGCTGGCGGCGGCCCTTGCGGCCTGCAGTCACAACCCGCCACCCGCGCCCCAGCCAGGCACGCCGGCTGCCAACGTCCTGGTCTCGGTTCAGAATCAGAACCTGAACGATGTCGACGTGTTTGCCAACATAAACGGTGTGCCCCAGCGGCTTGGCACCGTGACCTCGCAGACCACCAACAGCTTCGAGATAAAGTGGGATCAGATCGGTCCAGCCGGTCGCCTCGCGTTGGTCGTTTCGCCGATCGGCAGCAGCGGAGCCTTTCGCACCGGCCCGCTGGCGATCCAAGCCGGGGCCCAGGTCTCGGTCACGGTAGCGCCGGTCCTCAGCAACTCGACTACTCAGGTGTATTAGCCGCCCTCCGGCGCGAGGCCACCCCGAAGTAGTTTCTGCTCGCGGGTTGGGAGCAACCGCCCGTCCGCGCCGAACACGCCCATCCGCTCCAACCACTCCTCGAACTCCGGCGCCGGCCGGAGGCCCAGCAACCGCCGCAGGTACAGCGCATCGTGGAACGACGTGCTTTGATAGTGCAGCATCACGTCGTCGGCGCCAGGTACGCCCATGAAGTAGGTGCATCCCGCCGCCGCCAGCAGAGTCAGCAGCGCGTCCATGTCGTCCTGGTCGGCCTCCGCATGATTCGTGTAGCAGACGTCGCAGCCCATGGGCAGGCCCAGGAGCTTCCCGCAAAAATGATCCTCCAGGCCGGCGCGGAGAATCTGTTTACCGTCGTAGAGATATTCGGGGCCGATGAAGCCCACCACGGTGTTGACCAGCAGCGGCGCGTAGCGGCGGGCCACGCCATAGGCTCGAGCCTCGAGCGTCTGCTGATCGACCCCGTGGTGCGCCCCGGCGGAGAGGGCGCTTCCCTGCCCCGTCTCGAAGTACATCACGTTGCGCCCCACCGTTCCCCGGGCCAGCTCGAGCGCGGCGGAGCGGGCCTCGTCCAGCAGCCCCAGGGTAACTCCGAAGGACCGGTTGGCGGCCTCCGTGCCCCCGATCGACTGGAACACCAGATCCACCGGCGCTCCTTGCCGAAGCGCCTCGAGCTGGCTGGTGACATGGGCCAGCACGCAGGCCTGCATCGGGATCTCCCAGCGAAGCCGCAGCCGGTCCAGCAGCTCGAGCAGCAGGGCGACCGTGCGCGGGTTGTCGCCCACCGGATTGATGCCGATGACCGCGTCGCCGCTGCCCAGGAGCAGCCCGTCGAGCACGCTGGCCCCAATGCCCTGGGGATCGTCGGTTGGATGGTTTGGCTGCAGCCGGGTCGACAGCCGGCCAGGCAAGCCGAGGGTCGTGCGGAACGCGGTGCGGACGCGGCAATGCTGCGCCACCAGAATGAGGTCCTGGGCCCGCATGATCTTCGAGACGGCCGCCACCATCTCCGGCGTGAGCCCCGGGGCGAGTTGGGTGAGCGCCGAGTCGTCGGCTGCGTAGGACAGGAGCCAGTCGCGGAAGCCGCCCACAGTGAGATGAGCGACCCGCGCGAAGGCAGCCCTGTCGTGCGTGTCCAGAATGAGCCGGGTGACCTCGTCCGCCTCGTAGGGAACGACGGCTTCGTCCAGCAGGGCCGCCAGCGGAAGGTCCGCCAGCGCCATCTGTGCAGCGACCCGCTCCTCCGCGGATTCCGCCGTGATCCCTGCCAGCGCGTCGCCGGAGCGAAACGGCGTCGCCTTGGCGAGCAGCGTTTTCAGGTCTGCGAAGTGATACCGGACTGATCCGACGGTGTGGGCGTACATGGACTCTTTAGATTCACCGCAGAGGCGCAGAGAGCGCAGAGGCACCAGTTGGTAGGGGATCTCCTAACCTAGAGGAGTCCTCTGTGTCCTCTGCGCCTCTGCGGTTCATTTTTCGAGCGCCCTGGTGATGAGGCTCGCCAGCCACTCCGCTTCCCGCTTGTCCCGGATCCCGCTGCCCGCGTTGGTCCGGCGACCGTTGGTCCGCAGGATGGCCAGGTCGTAGTAGACCGTCGAGCCGGACTGGAGCCCGATCTTCACCTCCACGCTGGCCACGTCCCGGGCGGCGATGACCGTCGGGTCTCCTACCGCCCCGAACCCGCTGGCCACGGCTACGCCCTCGCGGCTCGCGGTGACCTCGACCACGCGAAGCCACATCCGGAGCGCACCGTAGAGCAGCGCGACCTCCACCAGCCCGAACGCGATGGGAAACAACACCGGCGCCTTCAGGTAGACGACCAGCCACAGGAGTCCGGCCCACAGCGCAGCGAAGGCGGTCAAGCCGAGCGTCGCTCCCAGATTTCGGGCGGGGGGGAATACGATCTGAGTGCCGCGCGGGCCCATGCTCACCTGGATCGGGGAGTCGGCGGGCGGCCGATACGCCAGCGATTCGGGGGCTGGCCCCAGCAGCTTCTCCTCCTCCGGGGCGAGCGGCTCCGAGCTCGCCGCGGTTCGGAAGACCGGCACCTCGAACTTCGCCGCGTAGTCCACTCCGGGCACACCCGCCGCCAGCTCGAGCCGCCAGACGATCCGGTCGTTCGGGTCGGTATCGTCGGTAGGGGCGAGGTCCGGCCCGAGCCGAAACTGGACCGGAACCGTGGTCACCACTCCCCGGCCCGGCCCACCGCTTTCCCGCTGCCCCGCCACCTTCCGCTGTTCCTGCCAGCGGATTGTCTCGCTGGTCGAGCGATTGTCACCGGAACCGGTGGTCCGGAGATTGATGCAGGAGAGCGTCGCCAGGAAACCATCGGCCGGGAGCAGCGTGGACGCGATGCGAACCGTGCCGGCGAGTCCATGCCCCACCACGCCGGGATTGGTGGCGAGCTCCAGGCTGGAGATGCCGAACTTTCGCTGCCGGACTGTGCTCCGTATCGCCGCGACGATCATGCCGGCTCCCACCACCGGAAAGATCAGCGCTATCAGGGCGAGCCGGTTACCGCTCCGATAAACCTCCTGCAGGGCGAGCACTGCGCCCGGAAGTGAGATCAGGTTCCATAGCGCAGCGAAGCCCCACAGCGCGTACCGGCCCTTGTGACCCGAGTCCGCCAGCCGTCCGGACGCCCAATCCTCCCGCCAGAGCCATGGCTGACCGGGGTGCCGCGCAGCAGCCAGGGCACTCCGCTCGGCTTCACGCCGAGCCACGATCGCTGCGACGGCAAGCCCAACGCCCACACCGCCGAAGATGATGGCGAACAGGCTGAGAAACCCGCCGGTCCGCCAGTCTCCGGCTGCGAGCTTGAGCACTGCCTGAACGCCGGCGCCCAAGCCCACCGCGGCGAACGGCAGTGCGAAGAGGATGACGCAGCCAAAGCCCAGTGTCGGGACGCCGTTAACCCGGCGACCCACCGTCAGCTCGGGGAAACGGGCGATCTTCATGATCCGGGAGTGCGCCCGGGCCCGAGCTCGACCGGCGTGTCCTCCCGGCCGCCCCACTCGGTCCAGCTGCCATCGTAGACGGCCACGTCACGGCAACCCAGGGCCTCGAGCCCGACGACGAGGTTGCACGCGCTGGTCGCAGAGCCACACGTCGCGACGATTGGACGCCGGAGGTCCAGGCCCGCGGCCTCGAGCCGAGCCCGGAGCTCAGCCGGAGGGAGCACGGTTCCGTCGGCGGCGACGAGCTCGGTAAACGGGAGGTTGACGCTGCCGGGAATGTGTCCACTCCGGATCCCCGGACGGAACTCCGGTTCACTACCTTGAAACCGATCGGCAGGCCGGGTGTCGACGACCTGCTCGGACCCGGTCTGAAGGTTGGCGCGGATCGCGCTGAGGTCGCGGATCCGGCTCGGGTCGAGCCGGGCGGTGAAGCGACCCGCCGCAGGGTGGCTCGGCCCCTTCTCCAACGGGCGGCCCTCGGCCTTCCACTTGCCGATTCCTCCATCGAGCACGCTGGCCGCCTCATGGCCAAAAGCCCGGAACATCCACCAGACGCGGGGAGCGCTTAAATTCACGCCCGACCCATCGTAGATCACGATCGTGCTTGCGTCATCCAGCCCCAACGCGCTCATCCGGGCAGCAAATGCCGGTGCCGAGGGCAGCATGTGCGGTAGTGGCGTTGACTGGTCGCTGGACGCATCGAGGTCGAAGAACACGGCGCCCGGGATGTGGCCCTCCACGTACTCCTTCGTTGCGTCGCGGCCCATGGTAGGGAGATACCAGGAGCCGTCGACCACGCGCAGGTCCGGCCGCTCCAGCCGGGCGGCGAGCCACTCGGTGGAGACGAGCGGCGCTGGCTTGTCATCGGGCATGAAGAATCTTACTGCCGGACCCGCCCCGCGATGGAGGGTACCTCTGGCCGATTCCTGCAGGTTGGACGCTTCGCCCTTCTAGTGGCGATCGCGTCGCGCCACACTGACCTGGCCGCTGATACCAGCCCGCAGAGCCGAACCGTCCTGCGGATTCTGCAGCTGGGTGCGATCGGCGTCGTGATCGGGGCTCTTCCCTATTCACTCTTCGATCTCGACCGGCATGCCGTCCCCAAAGAGCTGATCGCCCAGGTCACCGGGTTCGGCGCAGCCATATACTGCCTCGTGCGCGCCCGGCGACTCGAGATCACCGCAGCCGATGCGCTTCTGGCGCTGTTTCTCGCAGCCTCGCTGGCGTCGGCGGTCCTCGCGGAGAACCACTGGCTCGCCTTCCGGGCCTTCGGCCTGAGCGTCTCCGGTGCCATGCTGTTCTGGAGCGCCAGAGCGGCGGCGCGAGGCGGGTACGCGGAACGGCTGGTGCGCACGCTGGCAGCCGCGGCGGTACTGGCGGCCGGAACTGCGCTGCTCCAGGCCTACGGCTTCGAGCTCGCGGTGATGGCCGAGCGCCGTGCCCCGGGGGGAACCTTCGGCAACCGAAACTTCATGGCCCACTTCGTCGCGCTGGGCGCGCCCGTGCTCGCGCTAGCGGGCTTGGAAGCGCGGCGTCGATGGGAGATGGTCCTGTGGCAGCTTGGTATTGCCATTGCGGGTGCGGCGCTGGTGCTCTCCCGGTCGCGTGCCGCGTGGCTCGCATTCACGGTCGGGCTCGCGTTGTTCGGGATTGAGGGCCTCTGGGCCGGGGGGCTGTGGCAGAATCGAAGCGCACGGAGCCGGATCCTCGCCCTTGCCGGGGCGGCCGGATTGGGCGCGGTGCTCGCGCTGCTGCTGCCGAACCGGCTCGAATGGAGGTCGACCTCGCCCTACCTCGATTCGGTGCGGGGCATGGCTGATTATCGAGAGGGCAGCGGGAGGGGCCGGCTGGTTCAGTATCAGAATACGTTGCGCATGGCGTTCGACCACCCGGCGACCGGAGTAGGGCCCGGCAACTGGCCGGTGGCATATCCCAAGTACACCTTCGACGGCGACCCAGCCTACGACCCGGACGACTTCATTCCCACCAACCCGTGGCCCAGCAGCGACTGGATCGCCCTCCTGGCTGAGCGGGGGCCGCTGGCGCTGCTTGCGGTCCTGGTGCTGGGGGCCGCGCTGGCACTGGGCGCGTGGCGGCGCTGGCGACTGGGACGCCAGACGACCGAGGGCCTGGAAGCGCTGGCGGCCCTACTGACGCTGCTGGTCCTGGCCTCTGTCAGTGCCTTCGACGCCGTGCTGCTGCTCCCGGCCCCAACCGTCTTCATCGCCCTTCTGCTCGGCGCCTTGATCCGGCCCCCCCGGCGCTCGCTACTTACGCTCGAACTTTCCGACCTGCACCGGTCGCGGCTCGCTGGGGCTGTCGCATTGGTGGGAATGCTGCTGGTGATCCATGGCATCGGTCAGATCGGAGCGATGGCGGTGTTCAGCGACAGCCGGAAACCCGCACTGCTCGAGTGGGCGGGCCGGCTGGACCCGGGCAACTACCGGATCCAGATGCTCCTGGGCTACGAGTGGCAAAACCGGGGCCGGTGCGATCGGGCCCGCCCGCACGCCGAGGCGGCGCGGGCGTTGTATCCCAATCATCCCGCGCCCCGGCAGTTGTTGGCGGGTTGCAGGAGACGGTAGCGGTTAGCGGTTAGCCATTAGCCGAACGCGACCCTCCTGGTTCCAGACCAAGGAGGGTCGCGTTTGTTCGGAGCAGGCTAATGGCTAATGGCTAATCACAACCATGTACTTCCCACATTCCGTAAACGTTATCCTGAACTCCGCCGTATTGCTGTTCTGGCCGTTGGCCGCCTGGACGGTCAGACTGCCCGAGTCGAATTGGGGTGCGGCGTTGCAGGCCGGATTGTAGTGCACGTCGGTCCCGGTCGTCGTAAAAGTCCAGCTCTTCTGGTTGGTGGATCCGGGGTTTCGGAGCCAGGTCGACTTCCCATTCAGCGACCAGATGCCTGCGGGGAGCGGCTGGTTCAGAGCAATTGCGCCAGCGACATCGGCCGTGAATGCGGACTGCCAGTTCCGCTGGTGCTGCGAGGTGGATTGGTCCTGGTGGACGAAGTCGGTCTCGAAGAACGTCGCCGCCGGGTCGCCCGAGCCGTAGGCGTGGAACTCGAGAGAGTTGCCGCCACCCGAGATGCTGCGGGTCCCGGTCTGTGTCGCCGAGGTAGTGATGGTCTGGCCGGTCCGGAACGAGATGCGCTCCCAGGTCCTCTGGAAGCCCTTGAACCCCACGACCCGGCTGCCCGCGTCGAGCGTTACGTCCACCTCCCCGTTCCGGGTGAGCGTCTCGAGCGGCACCAGCCGCGAGATCGCGCAGTGGTCGAACAGGTAGGTCGTCGTGCTGCCGTTGGTGGTCACGGTCGGAGGCGGCGAGCAGGCGGTCGAATACCAGGCTGCTGCGGCGAGTGTCGTCGTCACCGATTGACCGGGGCCGCGCGACGGCGCCGGGGCAAGTGAAAACGTGGCGCCGGATGACGTAGTCGTGGCGCCGTCGGCCTGATCCGACAGATCGCCGACAACCACATCTGCCGCGGCATCCGCATCGGCCTGGCTCAACGATGACTGGCCTCCCGGGCTGGTCGCATCACCACTGCACGCCGCCAGCGCCAGGGCCGCTGCCACGGCCAGCACGGGTGGGCGCAGCCTGGTCCGGCTGGTCGAAAGCATCGGCCTATCCTCCGTCTCGGGTGAGCTGGGCTGTCTCGAGCAAGACTGCCCGCACGGACGGAGCCGGCTCGAGGGCGTTAAACCCCGCGCCGGTGCAGGCAACTGCAGTGAGGTTAAGTCGTGGCGGCGACTTCAGGCCGCGAAGGCGCAGCCCCGGAGCTCATTTGCCGGCGCCCGGCCCACCCGGGTGTAGCGCTCGAAGTAGTCCCAGGCCTCTTCGAGGTGGCCGGGGTGCAGGAACTTGGAGCCAAGGGCCGCGCAGCCAGCCAGGCCGATCTCGAACACATCCGACGCAGTTTGCGCAATGGTCGGGTCGCCGAGCCCCAGCCGCCCCGCTCGCTCCAGCAGTCCGAGATCCGGCGGGGGCAGAAGGTCGAGCGCGGCGAGGCGGGCATGGGACTCGTAGGTGAGGCCGCCCACGAGCGCCAGCGCGGCCGGATATGACGAGGGGTCGATCGCGTCCATGGAGCGAAGCTCGAAGTGGCCGCGCGGCCGTACCTCGGGGAAGAGCGTGGTCAGGTGGGCGTCCCACTCGTCCATCGATGGGCTCGCGCGGTCGAGCCACTCTCCAAACGAGAGGCACTGGCCACCGACCGTTGGGAAAAGAATCGCCGGCGCACCCAGCGCGAAGTCGAGATAGGCTTCCAGCGGCCGCCGCTCATCATACGGCAGACCGGTCCGTCGCGGGTCGAGAGTCCGCCAGCAATGCGCCCGATAGCTCCGATGCCGGGTGTTCCGACCAGCGTAGACCGGGGAATTCGCAAAAATGGCGGTCAAGAACGGTGCGACCGCGTTGAGCAGCCGCCAGCGCAGGAGCGGCTCGGCCTCGAAATCCAGGCTGACTTGGAGTGCGGCGGTCTGGCGCATCATTCTGGCGCCATTGGGGCCGATCCGGGCGAAGTGCTCGGCCATGCGGCGGTAGCGATCGCACGACAGTTGGAGTGGCACCTGCTCCACCGGATTGCGCGGATCGATGCCAAGCGTGAGCAAGGTGATCCCCTCCCCGGCCGCCGCGGCCCGAAGGGGGAGCACGACCGCCCGCAGGCGGTTGATCAACGCGGTTGCCGAACGGCTCGGCGGGCTGGCGTACTCGATCTGGCCGCCCGGCTCGAAAGTCACCACTCCGCCCCCGCGCACCGCGAAACAGGCGACGCCCTTCGCGCTGCGTTGCTCGATCCAGCCCTGCCGTGCGGCGAATCGCCGCAGGAAGGGCAGCGTGGCAGGGCCGTCGCCCTCCTCGAGCGGACAGGGACGCCCGGTCGTCGCATCCACCGGAATGAGTTCCACCTCAGCCCCGACCCGGCGAGGCGTAAGCGCGGCGACCGCCGGTGGGGCGAAGACCCGTTCCCGGAGCTGATCCAGCAGAGCCGTGCGGCTCAACCGGCTCATACCGGCTTGCCTACGACCAGCGCAAAGCGGTGGTCGGGGTCGGTCTTCCACGACTCGAGCTGAAGCCCGGCTGCCGAGAACAGCGCCGCAAGGCTGGGGATGTCGTATTTGCAGCTGATCTCGGTGCGGATCGATTCACCCCGCGCGAACCGGACCTCCCCGATGCCGGGGATATCCACCGTCTGGCGCCGATTGGAGATCAGATGCATTTCGATGCGATGCGCATCCCGGTCGTAAAACGCGCAGTGGGTGAAGCTGCTCAGGTCGAAATCCGCGCCCAGCTCGTGATTGAGCACCCGCAGCATGTTGCGGTTGAACTCCGCCGTCACGCCCCGGGAGTCGTTGTACGCCGCCTCGATGAAGCGGATGTCCTTGCGCAGATCCGCCCCCATCAAGAACCGATCGCCGGCCCACATGATCGCGCGCACCCGCGCCAGCAGCCGGGTCGCCGCTTGCGGGTGGAAGTTGCCGATGGTGCTCCCCAGAAACGCGAACAGCACCGGAGCCGCGAGCCCGCGGGGAACATTGAGCTCCTCCGAGATGTCCGCGACCGCCGGCGTGACCGCGAGACCTGGGTACTCGGCCCGCAGCTGGTCTCCAGTCTCCCGCAGGAACGCTGCGCTGACGTCGAGGGGTACGTACAGCTCGGCGGTGCCTGCGCTGCGCATCGCGTTCAGGATGATGCGCGACTTCTCCGCGCTGCCGGCGCCGAGCTCCACCAGCGTCCGCGCTCCCAGCGCCGGGATGAGCTGCGGCATCCATCGCTCGAGCAGCACCCGTTCCGCCCGGGTGAGGTAGTACTCCGGAAGCCGGGTGATCTGCTCGAACAGCTCGGACCCCCGGTGATCGTAGAAGTACTTCGGCGGCAGCTCCTTCTGCGGAGCTGAGAGACCGGCCGCCACTTCGGCCAGCATGCGCGGATTGGGCCGTGCGACAGCAGTGGTGAGAGGCTTAGGCATCGCGGGCACACCGGAAGCCGCTGAAGATCTGGCGGCGCATAGGGTAATCCCAGTTACGGAACGTGGCGCGAACGGCGCCAGGGCGCGTGGCCCACGACCCGCCGCGGAGAACCTTGTACTCCGAGCCGAAGAAGGCCTCCGAGTACTCCTGATAAGGGAACGCCTCGAATCCGGGATAGCCCTGGAAATCGCTGGCCGTCCATTCCCAGACGTCGCCCATCATGCCGTAGCAGCCGATCGGCGAGACGTTGTGAGGATACGCGCCGACCGGCGCCGTGTCGAAGGCCAGCTGATCGAGGTTTGCGAGCTCGGGGGTCCAGGATTGGTCCCCCCAGGAATAGATCCGCTTCGCACCGCTCGTCGGATCCCACGAAGCCGCCGCCTCCCATTCCGGCTCAGTGGGGAGGCGCTTGCCCGCGAATCGCGCATAGGCGTCGGCTTCGTGATAACAGACGTGGCACACCGGGCGGACCGGGTCCAGCGGTCGGGCCAGATCCATGGTCCGGGTGGTCCACCCATCGGGGCCGTTGGCCCAGTACTTCGGGGCCGAGACCGCCGCCTCCTGGAGCCAGCGCCAGCCCTCGTCGGTCCAGAGCTCCCGGCGCTGGTATCCGCCGGCCTCGATAAACTCGAGGTATTGGCCGTTCGTCACCGGCGTCAGATCAATCCAGAACGGCGCGAGATCCACCACGTGCCGAGGACGCTCGTTGTCGTAGGCGGCAGATCGATCGTCGGTTCCTAGCTCCACCGAGCCGCCCGGGAAAAACACCATGTCGCCCGCTCCGCTCGGGCCGCGGCCCGCCGGCAGCGCGCGGCGCTCCGGGGGTCGGTAGGGCGCACCCTGCTTGAGCTGGAGGGTCTGGAGGATCGTCTCACCATGCTGGTACTCGTGCTGCAGCACCATGCGGTAGACATAACCGTCGCGGAGCAGCTGCGGT
>JBIOTT010000048.1:0-10021 GCA_044866195.1 Gemmatimonadales bacterium | reverse complement strand
GTGAGCAGGAAGCCGCGAAGCGGGGCGGGGCGGCAGGCCCCGTTCACCGTTCACCGTTCACCGTTCACGCTTTTTCAATCGTGACGACGCCCGCATCGCCTGCCGTAGATCCCGCCGAGCTCGCCCGCCTGGGCGCCGCCGTGCCGGCGGAAGTGCTGTTCGGGTCCTCGTCCTGGAACTATCCAGGGTGGAAGGGATTGGTATACCACCGCGACTACGCCGGGAAGGGTGCCTCGGCGCGGATGCTGGAGGAGTATGCCCGCTTCCCGCTGTTTCGAACGGTAGGAATCGACTCCAGCTTCTACGCACCGCCGACGGAGGAGGTCCTGCGGGGTTGGGCCGAGCATTTGCCGGCCGGCTTTCGCTGCGTCAGCAAGGTCTGGCAGCAGCTCACGGTTCACACCTGGACCAAGGCGCAGGACGCCGAAAAAGCCGGCAAGGTCAATCCAGATTTTCTGAGCCCGGACGTCTTCCACGAATCGATCTACCAGCCCTACCAGGCCTGGTTCGCCGACCATGCCGGGCCGCTGGTGTTCGAGTTTCAGCAGATGGGGGCTCGGCGCGGGATGACCCCGCAGCGCTTTGCCGACCGGCTCGACGAGTTCTTTGGCGCGATTCCCCACGATCTACCGTACGCGGTCGAGGTCCGGAACGACGACTTTCTCACGCCCGCCTATTTCGCGGTGCTCCGGGAGCACGGCGTAACCCACGTGCTCAACAACTGGACCCGCATGCCCACCATCGGCGAGCAACTCGATCTGCCGGGGGTGATCAGCGGCTCGTTCCTGGTGGCCCGGGCTCTGCTGCGGCTGGGGAGAACCTTCGAGCAGGCGGTGGATAAGTTCGCGCCGTATGATCGCATCCAGGAGCCCAATCCCGGCCTCCGGCGCGACCTCGTGCGAGTGGCGCAGACGGCGAAGTCGACCCGACTCCCCGCGTACATCCTGGTCAACAATCGGGTCGAAGGAAGCGCGCCGCTGACGATTTTCGAGGTAGCGAAACTCTTGGAAGAATAGCGTGAACCGTTCACGCTGTTTCTACGAACGCTCTCACCGGAAATGTCCCGAACCCCACCACCTTGGGCGGCACAGCAAAGAACCGCCCGCTGTCCGGCACACCGCCGAGGTTGCAGAGGTGCTCTACGATCGGGATCTCCGCCCCGAGCAGGATCGAGTGCGCCGGCCGGCCCGGATCCGTAAGATCATCGATGTTGACCGAGTCGATCCCCACCAGCCGCGCGCCCGCATCCCGCAACCGCTCGCAGGCATCGGCCGTAAGGAACGGGTTGGCGATTCCGTAAGCTTCAGTGCGCCAATGCCTGTCCCAGCCGGTATGCACCAGGACCGCCTTGCCGCGTACGTCCCGTCGCTCGAATGCCGGCCAGCCGATAGCCCGAGGCGCGTCCCCCGTCACCCGCACCACCACGGCCTCGAGCCCGGCCATCCAGTCGAGCGGCAGCGCCGCCAGGTCCTTCCCATCCGCGTACCGATGGAACGGGCTATCGATATAGGTGCCTGTGTTCGCCACCATCTCGAGCTTCCCGATCTGGAACTCGACCCCGGGCGCGTACCGCCCCCGCGAGGCCTCCCGGCTCAGGTAGTCGCAGATGATCGGCCCCGGGAGACCGGGGTGCGTCTTCATGCCGTGCTCGATGTTGTGGGACAGGTCGATGAGCATGGGAAAAGCGTAAACAGTTAACGGTGAACAGCGAACGGGGGCTCCGCGGACCATCGGCGCCCCCGTTTACCGTTCACCGTTCACCGTTCACGCGGTTAGGGCCCGGAGCTCTTCCGCCAGACCGGCGGTCTCGCAGATCCGGGCGATCGTCTCTCCCACCTTGTTGTTTGGGGTGGAAGCGCCGGCCGTGATACCGACGACGCCCGCTCGCCGGAGCCACGCCGTGTCCACCCGCTCCTGCTTGGTGCCCACCGGCTGGTGCCGGATTGCAGCCCCGTCGGGATCAATCCCCTCGGCATCCTCGATGTGAAACGTCGGCACGCCGCGCGAGTGGACCAGCGCGGCCAGATGGCAGGTATTGCTCGAGTTGTAACCCCCCACGACGACCATCGCGTCCAGTGGCTCCTCCAGCAGCTTGAGCACCGCGTCCTGACGCTCCTGGGTGGCCGAGCATATCGTATCGAAGCTGCGGAAATGGTCGGCCAGCGCCGGCGTCCCGTAACGCCGCTCCATGCTCTTGCGAAACTCATCCGCGATGGCCAGCGACTCCCCCGACAGCATTGTTGTCTGATTGGCCAGGCCGACCTTGAGCAGGTCCTGCCCGAAATCGAACCCCGGCGACACCGCCTTCGCGAAGCGCCCGACGAGCGACTTCGGATCGAAGCCCTGCTCTATGTAGTCGCACACGAGCCGCGCTTCTCCCATGTCGAGCACGACCAGATAGCGGCCACCCGGATACTTCATCACCTGGCTCGCGGTGGCTTTGGTCTCTTCATGCCAGTACTTGCCGTGGATGACCGCGGTGTAGCCGTCGCGGGCATATCCGTCCACCCGCTTCCAGACGTTGAGCACCGAGCCGCAGGTCGTGTCCACCATGACGCATCCGATTCCCCGCAGCCGTTCGAAATCCCGGATCGTCACACCGAACGCGGGCATGATCACCACATCGTCCGGCTCCAGCCTTCGGAAATCGAATTCTCCGTCGGGCCCGTGGCTCAGAAACGCGATCCCCATCGCGCGCAGCTTGTCGTTCACATGGGGATTGTGGATGATCTCGCCCGCCAGGAAGAGCCGCCGGTCGGGAAACTTGTGGCGCGTCTCGTAGGCGTAATCCACCGCCCGATCGACGCCGTAGCAGAAACCAAACTCCCGCGCCAGGCGGAACGTGAGCGGGCCCACCACCAGCCGGTGGTCGTTCGCGCGCAGCACCTCGACCACCCCGCTGTGGTAGTCCCGCGTGCGCTGCGCTTCGATCGCGCCTTTGAGGCCGAAGCCCCTCCGGAAGTAGGTCGACTCCATGCGCGAAAACTACACCGCCCCGGAGCGGCCGGGGTACCCGATCACGGGGCGCATGCCGGTCCGCCCGAGGCGACCGGCACCTCGCGAAACCGACCAGCCACGCTGATCGAGCCCGCCGCCGCGGTGGCGCTGTGCGCCTTGGCGTCGAACCGGCCCGATATCCGAGTGTGCTCGACCCGGTCGAGCATCAGCGTGCCAGACCGCGCCTGATACCCTACCACGGCGAGCTGGGTCAGCAGCCTGAGCCCCAGCGAGGCGCGCGGGGCATCGGTGCGGGCGATCGCCGGCTCCACGATCGAATACCGGCCTGCCGCGAGCGAATCGGTGGCGTGGATGAGGATGCCGAGCCCGGTGTCCCCCTGCAGCGCGGTGATCTGCGCGATCCGCTTGGCGCTGCACCAGATCGCCGTCGCCGCCCCGCTCATCTGCCCCTTCTCCGCCCCGCTCCAGGTCGCTTCCAGCCGCCCCTCCGCCCGGCCCCACGCTATGACCCCGCAGCCGAGCGCTCCGGCCA
This sequence comes from Gemmatimonadales bacterium, assembly GCA_044866195.1. GTDB lineage: Bacteria > Gemmatimonadota > Gemmatimonadetes > Gemmatimonadales > GWC2-71-9 > DASQPE01. The sequence continues at coordinate 6,531 of JBIOTT010000048.1, read as the reverse complement.
CCAGCGCGCCTGCCATCACTGTCCGCCCGTCCGCCGGTCCGCCGGTCCGCCTCACCGCACCGCTCCAAAGACGACGTCGAACCGGAGCCGCGCCACATCGGGGGACAGCCGCCGGCTCAGGTCGAAGCGGAGCGCCCCCCGCAACAACGAGAGGCCGACGCCGGCTCCCACCAGCGCCTTGGTATCGAACAGCCCGTCGGCCGCGCCGGTCTGGCCGGCATCGATGAACAAGACTGGTCGCAACTTGCTCGCCATCGGCGTCACATCGAGCTGGGCGGACCAGAACGCCTGACCGGTGAGCGATCCGTACTCGAATCCCCGAACGGTGTTCAGCCCGCCCAGCCGGAACGCCATCTGTGGCAGCACCGGCGAGGTGGCGATCCCGGCTCGCGCCCGGATCGTGGCTCCGGCCTCCCCGCCCACCTCGCGGCGCACCTCGCCCCAACCCCGTAGCGTCGCCGTCCCGGCGCCGCCCAGCAGGTCGGCCGTGAGCGTCCACCGGGTGCGTCCCCCGTACAGCAGGCGCACGGTCGCGCCGCCGAACGTGCCCTCCGTGATCGGGCGGTTCTCCGGAAAGAGGCCGTCGCCGCCGAGGAAGTCATTGACCCCCGACGTGGTCTCCCGTTTGACCGATCGCTGCCGCTCCACCCGTCCGGTCGCGCTCAGCTCCCACCCTACCCCCAGGGACGTCTCGAACGTCACTGATCCGCCGCTGGCGAGCGCATAATCCGCGTCGTCGTGCGCCAGGAAGATGGCATTGAACGTGTTGCCGAACGATGGGCCCAGCGCGATCGGGTCCACGTTGACCACGTCGTGATACCCGCTCACCCGCATCCGGCCGCCTGGAGCATCGCGGATGAACGAAAGCCGCGCCGTGACCCGGTCATCGGAGAATCCGTAGCGCACGGTGCCCACCAGATCGCTGAACTCCAGGCGGGGGATTCGCACGTGATAGCCGAGTCCAAACGAATATCCCTGTACCCGGTCGTAGCGGAACGCATCCGCCAGCCGCTCGTACCCCAGCCCGTGATTGCCGCCCCCCGTCAGCTCGGTCGGCAGGGTGTCGCTCATTCGGGCGAGCTCCGCGTCGACCTCCCGGAACCGGGTCATCTCTTCGTTCGCGACGCCGAAGGTCAGCGAATCATCCCAGGCGGCATAGCGCGCCAGCGAGTCGTTGGGAGGCCGGTGGATCTCGTAACGCCCGCCTGGCCACACGTCGGCGTAGTTCCACGACCGATGGCGGGTCGCCGCCACGTTGCGCCGCAGCCGCTCGGCCCGGATGGAATCGCGCCGCATCCGGCGGAGCACTTTCACCGAGTCCCAGGGGAGCGCCGTGTCGGGCAGCGGCAGGGTGAACCCGACCGCGCGCCCGGTGTTGAGCTCGTAGTCGCTGAACGTCGTCACCGCCTGAAAGGGCACCACCAGGTCGCCGAACATCGGCAGCTGCACCCGTCCGACAATCGCCTGGCGATAGGGCATCCAGAACCTGCCGTCCTGGAGGGCGTACTCCAGATCGGCGTCGATGCTGACGATTCGATTCGCGATCTTGTTCAGCCGGCGCGCAGACGCGGCGCTCCGGTGCCCCCGCGACGGGCGCACGAACAACTGGGTGCCCACATAGCGAAAGGTGAGCCGGACCACCTCCGCCGACCCGGCCTCGATCCATAGCCGGCCCGCGATGAGCGCGGGTCCGGCTCGCCTCGGCACCACATCGACTACGAAGATCTGGATTCGGTCGCCCCGCGGCGTCGCGACGGTCAGGCTGTCCTGCAGCGCGTATCGGTACCACTGGGGGCCGCTCGCCGCGAGCGGATGCAGTGCGCCGGTTGCCGGAAAGTTGTCACTGAAGATCCGGACCGAGTCGCCCACGCCCCGGGGCACGAACCAGGGCCGGTAAAAGACGCTCGAGAGGTCCCATGCCGGGTCGCGGGTCCGGAACCGCCGCCCGATCACGTCGATCCGGAGGTCGTTAGGCAATCCCCACTGGACCAGCGCCTCCTGCTCCTCCACCGCGGTAACCGGGAGCTGGGCCCAGCGGCGCCGCCCCATCGTGGCCGAGAGCCGATACCGGATGCGGGCCCGGTAGTCGCTGACTGCGCTGATCTGAGCGCGGTGGCGGGCCATGGCCCGCATGATGAGCTCGCGGGTGATGGCGTTGGCGAAGGGAGAATTTGTGTCGGGTGAAGCGGCGGTTGGGACGAGGAGGAGAAGCGCTAGGAGGCTTGCGACCATTTGCTCCGGCCGTCTCGATGCAGTCCGTATGCTTTGAGCCGGCGCCAAAGGGTGGTCCGGCTGATGCCGAGCTGTCGGGCAGTCTCCGCCAGCCTCCAGCCGTGCGCGTCCAGCGTCTTCACGATAGCCTCCTTCTCCCTCGCAGCCAACGTGGTCGGTCCCACGACCCCGGGAATGAACATGGCCTCGCCCAACTCCATGTTGGCGATTCGGAGCGGCCGCAAGCGCCCTCCCAGGGCGGCCAGGCGGGGCTGAAGGTCGGGCGCGCCTTCGGAGAGATCCCAGTCCCTGAGGGCCTCCCTGGCCGGCTCATTGGCGTAGAGAATCCGGCCGTCGTGGTCGAACACGACGACCCCCTCGCTGAAGCCGTCGAGCACCGCCTTGGCCAGCGGGGAGAAGATCGCGGGAAGCTTGTCGAGCCAGATAGTCTCTGTCATGCAACGAGATACGGGTTCGATGGGGAAAAGTTTCAATCCGGGACGTCTGCGCGCCAGCCCGGCTTTCGCCCGCGGCCCAACTGACTACCATTCAGTCACCGTCGGGACCAGCCACCCCTGCCCATCCGCAACTGAGTACGAGCGTGACGACGTCTTTCTCTAGCAGGACGCGCGCGTCCGACCGCGGTGCACATCTGCCCCTCGGCATCACCGCCGCGGTGCTGAGCTTGATCGTCTTCCTGGCGGGTCTGGCGCTGACCGCGGGCCACACGCGCTCGGGCGCCGAGGGGAAGGCCCTCCTGGGATTGACCCTCGGGGGCACCCTGTTCTGGGTCGTCGGTGTCGCCGCGTTTCGGCAGGCGACCCGCGCTCCAGCCGCGCTTCCATTCCTGCTCCAGTGCGCCGGCTGGACCACGTATTTCGGCCTCCTGGCGCTGCTTCCGCTATCGGGGCTCCCCTCGCCCGGGCTATTCGGCGCCTACGGCCCAGGCTCCTACCTGCATGCCCCGTCCCTGGCGCACCTGGCCTTTGCCCTCGCCTGGCCTCATCGCGAACCCCGCTGGAAGACACCGGTGCTCGCCTGGTACGGGGTGCACGGAGTCCTGTTCCTGATTGCCCTAGCAGCCGTGCTGGGCGGGCAGGAGCCGCTGTTCGCGCTCGTCGACGATGTGCTTCGGCGGCAGGTACTGAACTTTCTCGCATTCGCTCTCAGCGTCGGGGCCCTCCTCTGGGCGCGCCAGGCATTGCCAGTCTCCCAGGACCGCCGGCGGAGTCTTGACCTCGCCATCGCCGCGATCTTGCTGGGCATGGGCCCTGGCTGGATGGTGTCATTCCTGCCGGCGCTCGGCCGTCAGGTGCTTGCCGACATTCCATTCGCGACCCTGTGCTCCGCAGTGCTGCCGGTCGGGTTCGCGATCGCCATGCTCCGCAACCGCCTCTTTGACGACCGCCGGCTGGCCCGTGAGGTGCGCGATCTTCAGGTGCGCCTGCTGCTCGAGCAAGACCTCGGCGCTGCGTCCCTGGCCCTGCTGCAGCACCTCTGTCGTACCTTCGACGCGACCAGCGCCGTGATCCGGGTGGCCGATGGCGGCGCACCCCGGCTGCTCGCCGCGACGGGGCCGGTCCCCGCCCCGTGGTCGGATGCCGCTCTTCTCGCCGAGGTCGAGCGAACCACCGATCCGCCGGGCGTGGGCTATCCCTTGGCCGACGAGCTGGGCGTCCTGGGCGAGATCCGCCTCGCTGGACCGATCCCGGGCTCGTTCGGGTCGCGCGAGATCAGTTCGCTCGCCCGGGTCGCGCGCCCGGTTGCCGCCGTCCTGCGGACCAAGCTCGCGGACCAGCAGCTGCGGGTCACTGCGGGTGAGCTGGCACGGCTTGCCTCGACGTTCGCCGAGGCGGGTGTCCGCCTGGAGGACGCGGCTCGTTCGATGAGCGGCAGCGTGCGGGAAACGACCGACGGGGCTCGTCTCCAGGTAGCAGACCTGGGGGCAGTGGAGGGCGCGGCGCACAGCGCCGCCGGGGTGGCCGCGGAAGTACGGGCCGAGGCCGGGCGCAGCGCCGAAGTCGGACGAACGGTCGAGGCCCAGGGCGACGCGCTGGTTCGGAGCGCCGAGGAGTTGGCCGCGGAGATCGAGCGCAGCATGCGGGCCCTGGGCGTCGTCCGGGGCGAAGTCGATGCGCTGGTGGTCCGGGGTGAGGAAATCCAGCGCATCAGCGCCACGATCAACGGCATTGCCTTTCAGACCAACCTGCTGGCGCTCAACGCGGCCATCGAGGCCGCCCGCGCTGGAGCCGAAGGTCAGGGATTCGCGGTGGTCGCCGAGGAGGTGCGGCAGTTAGCCGAGGATACCGGGCACTCGGCGCGTGACATCGGCCGCCTCGTCACCGGCATCCGCGAAGAGATCGAGCGGGCGGTGCTGGCTCTCGCCCGGGTTCTGGACGATATGGGCCAGGCGGCGATCCGAGGCCGGGCCGGCGGCACCCTGTTCGATGCCGCGCACCAGCGGCTGACCTCATTGCTCGAGACCGCGCAGGGCATCCGGGACCGGGCTGATCGGTTGGAGGCCGCCACCGGCACCATCGAAGCCGCCGTGTCCCGGAGCGCTCACGTGGCCCGGGCCCAGCTCGCCCGCGCCGAAGGGGCTGCCGCCAATGTCGACCAGCAGCTCGCGACCGCGACCGAGCTGCGCGAGAACGCCGAAAGCCTGGCGAGGTTGGGGGAGCGACTAACCGGCCTGCTCTGATTCGCTGTGGCTCGGGTCGGCGTTACGGGCGGGACCGGCCGCCTCGGGCCCTGCGGCGCTCTCTCGGGTCCCGCCGCGCCAATCGGTTCAGCTCGGCCTGGAGTCCTGGGAGCGTGCTGGCCCGAACCGGAGGGTGGGACCCGCGAACGACTTCAAAGCGGACTGGCCGATCGAGTACCGGGAGATCGCGTGGCTGCAACCGTCGCGCCTGACCCTCGCGCAGCCGAAGCCGCACCACGGGACTGCCCGCATCGAGATCGTATTCGAGCGCGACGGTGTCTCCCTTCACCCTGACCGCCGACGGCAGCTCCGCCAGCGCGTCCCGGGTCGCGGCATCGACCAACTCCGCCGGATCCAGCCTGATCCGGCTCGCCAGGAACGAGCTCCAGCTGGTTACCTGCTCGAGCTGAGCCCGCAGCAACCCGCGCACGTGATCCCAGCCGGCGCCCGGCAGCGTTCCACCCGAACGCCGCCACAACTCATCCAGCTCGGCCAACGCCCGGCGGACCCGGCCCTGATCGGGATGAACCGTCTCGCCGCTCGCGACCGCGTCTGCCAGAGCATCGACAGCCGGGACCCGCAGCTCGGCGGGGATTTCGCCGTCCAGCAACTCGGTCTCGGTCTCGAGGTCAAACCCGAAGTAGCTGAGCTGCCGCGACACCGCCAGTCGTTGGTGACGCCTCGGTCCGCCCACCGATACGCTGGCGGACCCCCAAGTCGCGTGCCGGCGGATGAGCTCATACGGCAGTGTAGTCCCCTCGATTCCCGCCCGGGGGATCCCGAAGCGATCCGCGAAATAGCGCAGATTGCCGGCGACCGCGCCCCAGCTTCCGGCCACGGAGGTCTTGGACACGCGTGCCTCCTGGCCATCGGCGGTCCGCTCGTCGATTACCAGTTCAAAGGGCATGATCCGCGCAAGAAGGTCGGCCCAGCGCTGGCGCAGCTCCCGCGAGGCATAGGGCAGTCGAGCTGGAAGCGGCAGCTCGAGCGAGCGGTAGACGGAGGCGGTGCCGAGCGCCGCGTCCTCGATCGCCTTGATCAGCACGCCCCGGCGCTCGGCCCAGGTCGCGAGGCCCTCCTCGTCGAAGAGGTGACGGGGAAGCCCGTAGACCTCCCCCAGATACCCGTGCTGGTTCACTGCCTCGGCGTAGAGGTTGTAGGCGGTGAGATGATCGCTTCCGTTCACCAGGGCCCCGTGGAGGTCCCGCTCCTCCCGGGTCATCCGGTGCAACGAGTCGATGTTGGAGCAGACCGCGACGATGGGGGTGAGCTCTGGGTCGGCGTGGACCAGGAGCTCGCCCCAGGGGCGCTCTACCGGCATCGCCTCTACCTCTCGGCCGTAGCGGGTCAATCGGCCCTCTTCCACCAGCCCGCGCGATGTCAGGATCTCGAGGGCGCGGCGATAAGCTGAGCGATCCAGCGGCACCGGCAGGTCCAGATCCCTCGCGTCGACCCCCAGCGCCGCACAGGTCATCGCAACCCGCTCGGCATCGCCGGCCAGCTGAAACTCGGGCGGCCCCGGACGGAGCTGTTCGAAGTCGAGGTCGCGATCGCTGAGGATGAAGACTTCGCTGCCCGCCACCCGGCCATGCACTCGGCCCGCCATCTGGAGGATCTCG
>JBIOTT010000047.1:0-2982 GCA_044866195.1 Gemmatimonadales bacterium | reverse complement strand
GGTCTCGAGCTGCTGCCAGGAGCCGTCGTCCGCCCGGATCTTCTTGCACGACGCGCAAATTGGGAGCAGGCCCCGGAGCACCTTGAGGCCGGTGAGGGCCTCTTTCAGCTCCTGCTCGCGCTCGGTTTCCCGCCGGCGCCGCTCGGTGATGTCAGTGAACGAGACCACGACTCCCCGAACGCTGCTGTCCCGGTGCCGGAGGACCGGCTGCGAGTTGACCTCGATCCAGACCGTCTTGCCGTCGGCCCGCGCGAGGCCGAGCACGACCCGCAGACAGGGGTGCCCGGTGCGGAGGGTAGTAGCGTCGGGCCGGGTCTCCCTGCTGGCCGGCGAGCCGTCTTCGTGGATGACCCGCCAGGCAGGCTCGCTCGCACCAACTCCGAATAGCCGGTCGGGCGTGGTGCCCAGAATCCGCTCGGCAACTGCATTGAACTCCTTGACCACGCCGTCCGCACCGCAGAACACGATCCCTTCCTCCAGCGCGGCGAGCACCGCGGTCGACCGTTGCTCGCTCTCCCGCAGCTTCTGCTTGGTGCGCCAGAAGTCGGTGATGTCCACTGCGTGCCCGATCACGTACGGGGCGTCCGGGCCCTCTTCGTGGAGCACGTTGCGGTAGGCCCAGAGGCGCTCCTCACCATCGCGGCGATTGAGCCGCAGCACCCCGTTGTCGACCTTCTGCCGCCGAATCCGCTCGAGGTATTCGTCGAATAACGGCTGCATCCGGGGAGCCAGCAGGAACCGGCCATTCCGGCCGATGAGCTCCGCCGGAGTAAAGCCCAGCTCCGCTGCCGAGACCGGGTTGGTGTAGCGCAGCACGCCGCTCAGATCGTGGACGCAGATCAGCCCCTGACTCTGCTCCACGATGCTGCGATACATGCTCTCCGCCGAGGCGGCTCGGGGCTTCCTGGTCACGACGGCTTCACCTCGGGCGCGATACCGCCTGCACGTTGGCCGGAGAGTAGAGGAGGGAAGATTCACAGATACGGAGCGAAACAACCGGTGTCAAGCGAACCACTGTCCTGGCCTCCAGCCGCTTCGGTTCAGCGCGCCAGGTCTTCCCGCAGCACCGCGTAGATTACCACATCCTCGAAGCGCCCCCATTTCCGGACCCGCTGGCGCAGCACCCCCTCGCGCCGCATTGCGGCCCGCTCGAGCACCCGGCCGGATGCGGGGTTCCGCGCCATGTGATGGGCATAGATCCGGTTAAGGCCCAGCCGCCCGAGCCCCAGGTCGACCACAGCTCGGGCCGCTTCGGTTGCGAAACCCTGGTTCCAGTAGGGCACCCCGATCCAGTACCCCAGCTCGGCCTGAAGATGCTCGGGATCGATCTCCCGCAGCGACGCGCAGCCCACCAGGCGCCCATCGGTCCGCCGGTGCAGCGCGAAGATCAGCTCGTGGCCCTCGGCCAGCGCCTCCCGCTGGAACGCGATGAACTGCTCCGCGTGGGCCAGCTCGTAGGGATGCGGAATGACCAGCGTCGTGTCGGCGATCTCGCGGGCGCCCGCGAGCCGCTGAAGCTCGGCCGCTTCCCCCGGCTCGAACCGGCCCAGCACCAGTCGCTCGGTCTGGATCGTAGGCAGGTCGATCACGGGCGACTCCGTCGCCCGGCCCTTCCTGGCGACCCGCGTTTGCCGGCCGGGTGCCAGCGCACTCTCGCCAGCGCCACCCTGCCCCGCAGATCGAATCCGACCCCTTCCTGCTCGAGCCGCATGCGCTGAGACAGCTCGTCCCCGGGCCGCCGGCGCCGGCTGACTTCGCCTTTCGCGTTGATGACCCGGTGCCACGGGAGCGCGGTGCCCTGGGGCAACGCGTGCAGAGCGTAACCCACCTGCCGGGCGTGACCCGGCAAGCCAGCCAGGGCAGCGACCTGTCCATAGGTGGCAACCCGGCCGCGAGGGATTCGCCGCACGACTGCGTAAATCCGCTGGTAGGAGGGGGAGGCGGACGCGGTCACCGGCGATGAGTCATGCCTGCCGGTCCGCCAGGCGGCGAACGAACTTGAGTCCGGACCAAAGCTCGTCGACCGCACAGACCTTCACGTCCACCAGCCCCGCCCGTAGTCCGACTTCCCGGACCACGTCCTCGGTCAGGTCGGTATCGACTTTCGCCGCCTTCTTGGGCCAGGATACCCACACCATGCCGTCGTCGGCGAGAGATCGGGATACGGCGGGTAACTGCTTTTCCAGCTCCGCGCGCCGGGTCGCGAAGCAATGAACGAATCGGGTGCGCTTACCGAGCCGGTTGACGAAGGTGACGTCGGCGGGCACCGGCTGGAGCAGGCTCAGGTAGGCCGGTGGGGCCGCGAGCGCGGTGACCACCGTTCCCGGCTTGATGCCGAGCTTCTCGGCCAGCGACCTGGCTGAATACCCGGCCATCACCGGTCCCGGAACGTGTCGCAGGCCTCCAGCCGGCCGGAGCCGAACCCCTCCTGGAACCAGTGGGTACGCTCCTGTGCGCTGCCGTGCGTGAACGCCTCCGGGTGCACCGTGCCGCCGCCCATGCGCTGGATGCGGTCATCGCCCACGGCGGCCGCGGCACTCATCGCCTCTTCGGTGTCGCCCTGCTCCAGGAGGTTGCGGTGCGCGGTGGAGTTGGCCCAGATACCGGCATAGCAGTCGGCCTGTAACTCGAGGCGGACCGACAGTGGGTTGGCCAGCTCGGGCCGGCGACGCTGCGCTTCCCGCACCCGTTCTTCGGTGCCGAGCAACCGCTGGACGTGATGCCCGATCTCGTGCGCCAGCACGTATGCCTGAGCGAAGTCGCCGGGAGCGCCGAACCGCCGGTGCAGCTCGTCATAGAAGCCGAGGTCGATATAGACCTTCTCGTCCCCGGGGCAATAGAACGGGCCGGTCGCGGCCTCGGCGAACCCGCAGGCCGACCGGACCGCGTCGCGGAAGAGCACCAGCTTGGCGTGGCGGTAGGTGGCACCCTGCGCGGGCAGCAGCCGGTCCCAGGTTTGCTGGGCGTCGTCCAGCACGAACG
>JBIOTT010000046.1:0-15376 GCA_044866195.1 Gemmatimonadales bacterium | reverse complement strand
CGGCGCCGTACACCATCGCTGAACGGATGCTTTCCTCCGAGATCGAGTCGATCCGCGCGAGGTAACCCATGAACCCGCCGGCGAACGCGTCGCCGGCGCCGGTGGGGTCGAACACCTCCTCCAGGGGGAACGCCGGTGCGTAAAAGGTCCTGCCGGGCTCCATGAGCATCGCGCCGTGCTCGCCCTGCTTGACCACCACGCGCTTGGGTCCACGCGCCAGAATCCAGCGCCCGGCCCGGTGGATGTTCCAGTCGCTCGAGAGCTCGCGGGCCTCGCTGTCGTTCACCATCAGCACGTCCACCCGCTCGAGCAGCGCCATCAGCGCGTCCTTCTTGCCCTTGATCCAGTAGTTCATGGTGTCGCACACGACCAGCTTGGGCCGGGCGATCTGCTCCAGCACGCCGAGCTGGAGCTCGGGATCGATGTTGCCGAGAAAGAGATAGCCGGCCGACCGAAACGACTCCGGCAATTTGGGCCGGAAGTCGGCGAACACGCCGAGCCGGGTCTCCAGCGTCTCGCGGCTCTGGAGATCGTAGGAGTACTTGCCCTTCCAGCGGAAACTCTCCCCCTCGGCTCGCTCGACCCCGCTCCAGTCGATGCCGCGCGAGCTGAGGCGCTCCAGCTCGGCCCAGGGATAATCGCGCCCGACCACGCCCACCACCTTCACCGGGCTCAGCAGCGACCCGGCGACGCTGAAGAAGATGGCGGAGCCGCCCAGCGCGTCCGCCGTTTCTCCAAATGGAGTGAACACCGAATCCAGCGCGATGCTGCCGACCACGAGAAGGCCCATTCAGCTCACATCCGGTCAGGGGCGGAGATGCCGAGAATCGCGAGGGCGTTGGCGAGCACGGTGCGGGCCGCCCGCGCAAGCAGCAGGCGGGCCTGCTCGGTGGCCGCGCCCTCCGGCGCGCCGACCGCCCGGGTATGGTGATACCAACCGTGGACCGACGTGGCCAGCTGCTGGAGGTAGTTGGTGATCCGATGCGGTGCGCGCTCGCGGGCGGCCTTCTCGACGACTTCCCGGAAGATCACCAGCTTCTTGAGCAGTTCCTCATCCTCCGGGGCCGGCAACGCAGCCGGATCGAGCTTCCCGGTGACTGCATCCGGCGCCTTGCCCGCGGTGCGGAAGATCCCGCTCAGGCGAGCATGCGCCATCTGCACGTAGAAGACCGGATTTTCGTCGGTCTGCCGCTTGGCGAGCTCCACGTCGAACACCAGCTGCGAGTCGCCCGGGCGCATGAGGAAGAAGTAGCGCGCGGCGTCGGCGCCGACCTCGTCGATCAGGTCGCGCAAGGTGACGTACTCGCCGGACCGCTTGGACATCTTCACCTCTTCGCCGCCGCGCACGACCTTCACCAGCTGGAGTAGCGCGACGTCGAAGAAGTCGGGCGGATAGCCGAGCGCGGACAGCACCGAGCGCATTCGCGGGACGTAGCCGTGATGGTCGGCGCCCCAGACATCGATCAGGCGGTCGAAGCCGCGGCTCCGTTTGTCGACGTGATACGCGATATCGGGGACGAGGTACGTGAGCGAGGCGTCGGTCTTGCGCAGCACCCGATCCTTATCGTCGCCGAACTGGGTGGTGCGGAGCCAGAGCGCTCCATCCCGCTCGTAGGTGAGTCCCTTCTCCCCCAGCAGCACCAGCGCCTCGTCGACCATGCCCCGTTCGTACAGCGACTGCTCCGACGTGAAGACGTCAAACCGGACGCCGAAATCGGCGAGATCGCGGTCCTGCTCCTCGCGCTGCATCCGAAGCGCGAGGGCACGGCATTGGCGTACGCCCTCCTCGGCCGGCAGGTCGGCGAAGTCGCGCCCCTTCTCCCGGAGCACCTGCTCGGCCGCCTCGACCAGATAGAGGCCGTGATAGCCGCCTTCCGGGATGTCCGCTTCCCGGCCCAGGGCCTCCTGTACCCGGGCCCACAGCGACCAGGCGAGCTTGTCGATCTGCACACCCGCATCGTTGATGTAGAACTCGCGGGTGACCGCATGCCCGGTCCACTCCAGCAGGGAGGCGAGGGCATCGCCGTACGCCGCACCCCGGCCATGGCCCACGTGCAGCGGTCCGGTAGGGTTGGCCGAGACGAATTCCACGTTGACCCGAAGTCCGACGCCGAACTCGCTCTGCCCGTACGCGCCGCCGCGCTCCAGGATCTGGGCGACCACGGACGCGAGCTGGTCTTCTGCCAGCCAGAAGTTGATGAACCCGGGGCCGGCGATCTCTACCTTCGCGACCCCGTCGGGGAGCTGCAACTCGGCCGCCACGCGCTCGGCCACCTGGCGAGGCTTGGTCTTTTCCAGCTTGGCGAGGACCATGCCCAGGTTGGTCGCCAGATCGCCGTGACCGGCATCGCGCGGGCGCTCGAGCACGAACTCGATCCCGGGATGACCCAACCGCTCCGCGACGCGCGCGAGCTCTGCCCTGAGCAAAGCGCTCACTCAGCAGCCTTCTTGGTCTTCGGCTTGGTCTCGGACGGCTTGTCGGCCTTGGGCGGCGGCGACGCCTCCTTGGCGTCGCTCTTGGCGGGCGAGGGTTCCCCGCCCTTCTCGCCCTCCGGCGCCTTGCGGGGGCCCTTGCCATCCTTGCCGTAGTCCGTGATGTAGAAGCCGCTGCCCCGGAAGACCAGGCCGGCACCCCCGGAGATCTTGCGGGTGGCCAGCTTGCCGCAGACCGGGCACTTGGCTCGCGGCTTCTCGGTCATCTTCTGGAATTTCTCGAAAACGTGCCCGGAAGGGCACTTGTATTCATAGGTCGGCATGGGTGCTCGCATTGTCTAACTGAAACCAGCCGAAAAACTTAGCCGCTCAGGGCCAGCGGTTCAACGGCTCCCCTGACCCTCACACGGCAGGCCGGTACACGCCCCACGCCTCCCTCAGCGTATTGCTGATTTCACCCAGGGTAGCGCGGGCCCGGACCGCGTCGATGATTGGCGGCATCAGCGGGGCGGTCCCTCTGGCAGCCTGCCCGACCGCAGCAAGGGCGCGCTCCACCGCAACGCCGTCCCGGCCCGCTCGTACGGCGGCTACCCTGGCACGCTGGCGGCCCTCGAGCTCCGGAAAGTTGGGGGCGACGATGCCCGGCGGGCGGGAGTCGTCGGTGAAGCGGTTGACGCCGACCACGGTCAGCTCGCCGGCCTCCTGCGCCTGCTGCAGCGCGTAAGCGCTGCGCGCGATAGCCTCCTGGAGAAAGCCCCGCTCGATTGCGGCGGCAGCGCCCCCTAGCCGATCGACCTCTTCCACCAACGCCTGCGCTTCGCGCTCGATCCGGTCGGTAAGCGACTCGACATACCAGCTGCCGCCCAGCGGATCCACCACCGCCGCGACGCCGCTCTCGTAGCCGAGCACCTGCTGGGTGCGGAGCGCCAGGGTCGCCGATTCTTCGCTGGGGAGCGCCAGGGCTTCATCGAACCCGTTGGTGTGCAGCGACTGGGTGCCGCCCAGCACCGCCGCCAGCGCCTGGTAGGCCACCCGCACGATGTTGTTCATCGGCTGCTGAGCCTGCAGCGTCACGCCACCGGTCTGAGTGTGGAACCGGAGCCGGCAGGTGGCATCATCGGCGCCGAACCGCTCGCGTACCAGCCGGGCCCACAGCCGGCGAGCCGCCCGGAACTTGGCCGCTTCCTCGAACAGGTCGTTGTGGCTGGCAAAGAAGAAGGAAAGCCGGGAGCCAAACGCGTTTACCGAGAGGCCCGCCGCCACCGCCACTTTCACGTACTCGAGCGCGTTGGCCAGGGTGAACCCCACCTCCTGGACTGCGGTTGCGCCGGCCTCCCGCATGTGATAGCCGCTGATTGAGATGGGGTTGAAGCTCAACCCCTCCTCGGCGACGAAGCGGAAGATGTCGGCCACCAGCCGAAGCGACGGCTGCGCCGGATAGATGTAGGTGCCCCGCGCGACGTACTCCTTGAGCACGTCGTTTTGCACGGTTCCGGTGAGCTTGGTGCGCGGCACACCCTGCTCTTCGCCCACCACCACGTACATGGCGAGCAGGATCGCAGCGGTTGCGTTGATGGTCATGGAGGTAGAGACCCGCTCGAGCGGGATCTTGCGGAACAACGCGGCCAGATCCTCCACCGTGTCGATCGCCACCCCGACCCGGCCCACCTCGCCGGCGGCCATCGGGTGATCCGAGTCGTATCCCATCTGGGTGGGCAGGTCAAACGCGACCGACAAACCCATCTGCCCCGCCGCGAGCAGCTTCCGGAACCGCTGGTTGGTCTCTTCGGCGGTACCGAAACCGGCGTACTGGCGCATGGTCCAGAGCCGGCTGGTGTACATCGACGGGTAGACCCCGCGGGTGAAGGGGTACGATCCGGGGTCCCCGAGATCACGCTCGGGATCCCCGGTCCAATCGCCGGGCCGATAGACCTGCTTCACAGGGCGGGGGTCGAAACCGGCTCGGGGGAGCGGCCCGCAGCCCGGCGGAGGGTGTCGGCGACGAAGCCCACGTCTTCGCGCGACCCGATGACGAGCGGCGTACGCTGATGGAGCGCCTGCGGGACGATGTCGAGAATGCGGTTTACCCCGTCGGTGGCGGACCCCTCCGCCTGCTCGGCGATGAACGCCATGGGGCTCGCCTCGTAGAGCAAGCGGAGCTTGCCGTTCGGGTTCTTGGTATCGCCTGGGTAAAGAAAGATGCCGCCGGCGACGAGGTTCCGGTGGAAGTCCGCCACCAGCGAGCCGGCGTAGCGACAGTTCTTGGGCTTCATGACGTCCGGCATGTCGCCCTTGAGCCCCCGCACCGCGGTCTGAAAGCCTTTGTCCCACCGGCCGAAGTTGGACTCGTTCACGCTATAATAGGTGCCCACGCGCGGAGTCACGATGCGTGGATGGGAGAGCAGAAACTCGCCGATGGTGGGATCGAGCGTAAACCCGTGGGCTCCCTCGCCGGTGGTGTAGACCATCATGGTGCTCGAGCCGTACATCACGTAGCCGGCCGCAACCTGCTTACAGCCGGGCTGGAGCACGTCCCGCGCGGTGCCGCGCACCTCGAGGCTCACTCGGCGGTAGATGCTGAAGATGGTGCCGACCGCGGCGTTGACGTCGATGTTGGAGGAGCCGTCGAGCGGGTCGAACAGGACCGCGTACTTGCCAAGGGGGAACTCCGGCGGAATCGGGATGATGTCCTCGTCTTCCTCGGAGCCCATCACGCAGACGCGCCCGGTGTGCTTGAGCGAGTTCTTGATGGTCTCGTTGGCGAAGACGTCGAGCTTTTGCTGTTCTTCGCCCTGCACGTTGCGCTGGCCGATGCTGCCCAGAATGTTGACCAGGCCCGCCCGGCGGATGGCGGCGGCAATGATCTTGGCTGCGAGCGCAATGTCATAGAGGAGATTGGAGAGCTCGCCGGTCGCCTCCGGGTACTTGCTCTCCTGCTCCAGGATGAAGGCCTCGATGGTGACGACCGGGGAGTGGTTGGGGGGCACGTTAAAGCCTCCGTTAAGAGAGGCGTGAACGGTGAACGGTGAACGGTGAACGGGGAGCTCGCTGTTGAACGGGCCTCCCGTTTACCGTTTACCGTTTACCGTTTACGCAGTTCGTAGGTTTCCTTCCGTCCCTTGCTCCGGACCGTCATCGTCGCCCCGTCGGTCGTCACCACGACATTTCCGTCCCGGTCGGTACGCCACAGATCCACCCGATGCGCCCGCAGCCGAGCCAGCGTCTGCGCCGCCGGGTGTCCGTAGTTGTTGCGGCCGACCGAGATCACGGCCGCGCGTGGGGTCAGCTCGCCGAGCCAGCGATCGCCGGTTGCGCCGCGGCTTCCGTGGTGGCCGACCTTGAGCAGCGCGACATGGCCGACCCGGCCCCGGACCCAATCCTCCGCGACGAGTCCCGCGTCGCCGGGAAAGACCGCCCGAAACTCGCGGTACTCCACCAGGAGGATCAGCGAGTCCTCGTTCAGGTCGTCGCCCAGACCGGACCATCTCCGATCCGGGTGCAGCAAGCTGAACCAGACGCCGTCAAGCTCGAACCGGTCGCCCGGAAGGCCCGGATGCCAGGGCACGCCATCGGCGGCCACTTCGTCGAGAAAGCGATAATAGGCGGGATCCGCAAACGGCCGGCCCGGCTCGATGACCAGACCGGTGCGAAACCGATCGAGGACGGCGGTCGCGCCGCCGACGTGGTCGGCGTGAGCGTGAGAGACGATCAACGCCGAGACCGCCGGCGCGCTCTGTCGCGCGAGGAAGGGGACTACGACCCGCTGACCCGCATCCCCCCGTTCCGTCCTGGGGCCCGCATCGATCACCACGAAGCGGCCGTGGGGCGTGCGAAGGACCGCGCCGTCCCCCTGCCCCACATCGAGAAAATGTAACGCGAGGGTGCCGCTCTCGTCAGACGCGCGCCCCGCCAGGTTGATGGCCAGCGGGACCCAGAGCGCAACCACTCCGGCCCAAGCCCAGCGACGGGTTCCTTCGGCCAGGGTGGTGCGCCCGCGCATGCCCCAGAGCAGCACGGCCAGCGCCACAGCCCAGGGCAGCGCGGCGGCAGGCGTGGCCTCGGTGATGAGATGGCCGCCCGGCACGGCAGCCCCGGCCAAGGCAAGCAGCTCGAGCCCGTGCAATGCGAGGCCGGATCCAGCCGCGAGGGAGGCGGCGAGCCCGGGCCAGAAGGGATGTACCAGCAGGCTGGCAAAGACACCTGGTACTGCGAGGGCGGCCAGGGGAATCGCGGCAAAATTGAGCGCGATGCCCACCATGGCAACGGTCCCGAGCGACGCGGCGGTCAGCGGTGCGGTGGCGAGTGTAGCCCCGACGGACGAGCTGAGGCAGCGCCATCCCAGAGCCGGGCCGAGCACCCGATCGCTCCAGCGGGCACAGGTGCTGGCGCCCCACAGGGCCGCAGCCGAGAGCCAGCCGCCCAGATCGGCGATGGCCCACGGGTCGACCAGCAGCACGGTGAGACAGGTGCAGGCGAGCAACGGGTCGGCCTGAACATTCCGCTGCCGCACCCGACACCAGGCGAGCACGGCCGCGAGCGCGGCGGCCCGGGTGGCGGGCGCAGGCCATCCCAGCAGCGCCACGTATCCCGTCGCGACGGCAGCCGCCAGCAGCATGGCGCGCACGGGCGGGGCACGGAGCAGGCGCGCCAGCAGCACCACCCAGGCCGCGATGAGCCCGACGTGAAAGCCCGAGATCGACAGCAGGTGCACCAGCCCCGAGTGGGCGAAGGCATCGCGCAAGCGAGGATCGAGATCGGCACGCCGCCCGACGATGAGCGCTTCGACGATCGGGGCACGAACACCGTAGAGTTGCCGGATCGCACGCCCGGTTGCACTGCGGAGCCGCTCTCCGGGCCACGGGTTGCTCCGCAGCACGTCGGCCCGGGTTACCACCAGGGTCCCGCCGGCTCGGCCAGTCCAGAGCGGTTGCGGGATCCAGCGGCCCTCGACGGACAGCTGCGTGCCGGCATCGGTGGGACGTCCAATCGGCCAGCGCGCGGTCACCTCACCGGTGCAGCCGCCGCGGAGCGGCAGCGCCAGCACTCGGCCACCGGCCCGGTCAACCGGCTCGCGCAGACGCAGCTCGAGCCGGAGGTTGCCCTCGGGAAGGCGGGCCGCGCAGCTGGCCCCGTCGCGGACCCGAGCCACCGCGCCGTGGAGCGCCCCAACCAGGGCCGCGCCGAGACAGAGTCGGCCGACGCCGAGGCCGGCGGCGAGCGCCGACGCCAGGGCTACGAGGGTGGCCACGCCGAGTATCAGCGCGACGTGAACCGGGGCTGAAAAATGCGCGAGGCCGGTCGCGAGACCGGCCCCGAATGCAGCGAGGAAGAGAAGGGGCGGTCGGCCGGTCACCGCCGCCGATGCGTGCCTCGGGCGGCACACCTGGGCGCCAGCGAAACCTTCCGGAAGGCTTCCATCATCGCGACGTCGATCGGAGCCCGGCTCTGCTCCTTCTCCAGATTCACTTCCGTGAGCACCGACCCTTCCAGCGACGCGACATAGCGCGGCGGGACCCGATTCAGGGTGAACACCAGCACGTCCTCCCGGCACACGTCGCAGCCACAGAAGTCCGGAAAGTGCTGCCGCAGAGAATCGTACGCCTGAAGCACGTGATCTTCTGACAGGTTCCGGATCATAGAACGGCGAGCTCCCGCGCAAGAACGCGCCCGGTGAAGGTAGAGCCGGTGGTTCCGGTGAGCTGGACCGAATGGTATTCGCCCAGGGCGGCCTCGGGCAGGTCGAGCAGGACCAGCAGGTTGCCACGGGTGCGGCCCAGCATGAGCCCACCACGCCGGGCCGGGCGTTCGACCAGCACCTCATGGGTTTGGCCCACCCGTGCCAGGTTCCTGCGCCGGGCGTTGGCGCGCACGGCCTCGATCAACCGGCCCAAGCGAGCGGCCGCGACCGCCTCCGGGACCGCGTCCTTGAGCCGCACCGCCGGGGTGCCCTCCCTGGGTGAAAAACGGAAGGTGTAGGCATCGTCGAAATCGGCTTCCGCAACCAGGCTCAGGGTGGCCTCGAAGTCTGCCTCGGTCTCGCCCGGAAAGCCGACAATGATGTCGGTGCTGAACGTGATGCCTGGCACCGCAGCACGAAGCTGAGCCCCGACGGCGAGGTATTGCTCGCGGGTGTAGCGACGGAGCATCCGCCGGAGCACCGGGTTGGAGCCGCTCTGCACCGGCAGGTGCACGTGCTCGCACACGGCCGCCGTCGTTGCCATGGCCTCGATCACCCGATCGGTGAAGTCGGTGGGATAGGGGCTGGTGAAGCGGAGGCGAGCGATGCCCTCGACCGCACCCACGGCACGAAGCAGGTCGGCGAAATCGTGGGTGCCGTCATGATAGCTGTTGACCGTCTGGCCCAGCAGGGTCACTTCGGTGATGCCCTGGCGGGCGAGCGCCTCCACTTCTCCCGCGACGTCTTCGAGCTTACGGCTCCGCTCCGCTCCGCGCGTGTACGGAACAATGCAGAAGGTGCACTTGTAATCGCAGCCGCGCTGCACCGTGACGAACGCCGTCGGCCCGGGCGGGCGCACCGCCGGCACGTCCTCGTAGTGTTCCCAGGAGCGAAACTCGGTGTCGCTGACGCGCCGGCCGCTGGCGGCCAGAGTGAGAAGGTCCGGGAGGTTCCGGTAGGCATCCGGCCCGACCACCAGGTCGACCCGGCCGGGCTGCTCCAGCAGCCGCGGCCCCAGCCGCTGGGCCATGCACCCGACCACCCCCAGCACGCAGTCCGGCCGCCGGTCGCGTTGCAGCTCGCCCACCCGGCCGATCACCCGTTGCTCGGCGTTGTCGCGCACGGCGCAGGTGTTGATCAGGACGACGTCCGCCTCGCCCGGGTTGTCAGTGCGGAGGTAGCCCGCGCGGCCAAGAATTCCGAACATGAGCTCGGAGTCGGCCACGTTCATCTGGCAGCCGTAGGTCTCGATGTAGAGGCGCTTGGGCATCGGCGGAAACATAGCGTCCGACTGGCACCGGGGCAGGCCCTGGGTTCATTCAACCGCAACTGGCCGGGCGGACAGGCGGACGGGCACCCCGCCTACGGCCGCACGGTAATGCCGAGCGACATAAGCCAGGCCCGCTCGTTGTAGCGATCGTCTTGACGCCGCCAGGTGCGCTCAACTGCGAGATCAACGCCGGCCCGATCGGCGGCGAAGGTGTAGCCGGTGCCGATGCTCGCGCCATACTCCTTTACCTGAGCCCCGCTGGTGAGGGGGAACGGCAGCTTGGCCCAGCGGAAGCCGAGCCGGAGCGGGATCCGCCCCGGCCGGCGGGGGTTTGGGATGAACTCGACTCCGCCGGCTGCCTCGACCGTGTTGGTGGCACCGACGCCACCGGCCGCGACGATGTCGTCGTTCGCCGTGGACCAGTTTTTCGCCAGCACCTGCCCCGCCAGCTGGAGCTTAGCCGCCGGCCGCCAGCGAAGGCCGCCGCCCACGGTGATGGGCAGATCCACTCGCTGCTCGTTGGGCAGCGAGTCCTCCTCTACCTTTATGTGCCCGTCGCTCCGCGCCACCAGCCCGACCGTGAGAGAGTGCCCCAGCTGTCCCACGAGTCCAAGCGACACGCCGAATCCCGCATAGGAGAGCTCCGCCCGCTGGCGGCTCGCCACATAGGTTGTATCACTGAATACGCGACTCACGTCGAGCCGATTGGTGCCGGTGATGATGTGGGCGCCCGCCCCGAATGCCCAGCGGTTGCCCAACCGATACGCCACCGCGAGCCGGAGGTCATTTATTCCCCCGCGCGACTCGATCGTGTCGTTCACCTCGACCGGCACGCCGCGGAGGATCACCGAGGTGGGGAATACCAGGCTGTAGTCCCGGGTGCTGTAGTTGGAGTAGCTCAGGCCGACGGTGAACGGCGCGCGCGGGATCGGGCCCCCGATGGCAAACTGGGGGAAGTGCGGATCGCGGAGCGAGGTGGTGCCGCCCGGATTGGTCGCCGAGCGGTAGTCGTTCAGGATGGTGAAGGTCGCTGTGAGGGCCGGGAGATAGGCCAGCGCGGCGGGACTTACGCTCGACTGTGGATCGAACAGCGAGAAGGCGCCGCCGCTGCCCATGGCCCGTGCCGACTGGGCTCGGCCCGGCAGCCCCAGGCCGCGCACGCCGAACTGAGAGGACTGGGCGGCGCCGAGGGCCGGCATGGCCGCGAGAAGGAGCACGAACAGGAAGCGGCGCACTTACGGCCTCGTGAACGGGAAGCGAGGGAGGTAGTTGATCCGGATGCGGGGAGCCCCACCGGAGCGGCTCGAGCCGAACACCGCCCGGCTGAAGGTCTCCACTTCGGGATCAATCGAGAGAAACATGGCTGGCGGCCGGAAGCCACCCTGCCAGAACCGCACCACGTTGGCGACCTCGACCCGAACCGTGTCAGCGAAGTTGGGCGGCAGCCCTACCGAGCCAATCGCGCCGGCCTCGGTGCCCACCGGCGACTTAGCCCCAAAATCAGCCGCGAGCCCCCGCACATTGAGCGTACCGGTTTGGTTGCGAGCTCCCGCAATTGGCTCGGCCGGCACCAGCTCGAGCGTGGCGCGAACGATGGTGGCCGAGTCGCGGAGCCGAGCCGGCCAGGGGAACCGAAGCAGCGCACGCGAGGACGGCACGCCGCCCACCGTGAGCAGCACCGGATCGATGGTCGGCGTCTGCCGGCTTACGTAGTCGGCAAAGTCGGGCGAGAGGGGGATTCCCCGCCCGATCGGGTTGGGCGCGATCGGCGTCACGTAGGTCAGGAACTCCGGCGGAAAGACGCCCCGGTGGTTTCCAATCCGCCCGCTCGTCGGGGTATCACCGGTGATGGAGATCCCTATTACCAGCCGGCCGGCATCCGCCGGCTGCAGCGTCAGCGGCGCCAACTGGGATCCCTTGAGAAGCAGCTGAAGCGTGTCCGCCACGGCCGTGTCCGGCAGCTGCTGCCCCGCGATCCGATTGGCCGGAGTGAACTGCGGGCTCAAGCTCGCGAACGAGAGGGCCGTGGTGTCGATGTTCGAGGGCAGGCGGTACAGCTGCACCTGCACGTGCCGCGCGGCTGTGTCGTGCGAGACCACGAGCAGCGAGAGGCGGATGGAGTCCACGGTGTAGGGCCACAACGTGTCACGCAGCGAGACCGTGGTCGGGCGAGGCTTGAAGACGATCACCCCGACGCTGGTATCTGCGGTCGTAGGAACGCCGCTTCCAATCAGCATCACCGTCCCGGCCCCGCGGGCGGTGTAGCCGGTGAAGCTGCTGTCCTGATCTGGGAGGACGGTGAGAACCTCCTCCAGACCCTGCGGGGTTCCCCCGGGACAGAGCTCGGGACACTGCCCGGGCTGGGTCAGCTCCTCGGAGCAGGCTGCGACGATCGCGCTGATTGCCAGGACGGCAAGCAGCCGCCGGCCGGCTCGGCCCCTCACGCCAACTGCTCCCGCGAGAAGGCCGCCGGGAGCAGTTCGCCCAGCCGCCACCGTTGGGTTCGGCCGGGCCCGACGGCAGCCACCTCGAAATCGCCGAACTCGGCGAGCACCTGGCGACAGGCTCCGCAGGGGGCGGCCGGGGGATCGGAGTCGGAGACCACGACCGCCCGGCGGAACGAGCGAGCGCCCGCGGCCACGGCTGCGCAGACCGCCGCGCGTTCGGCACAAATCGTGAGCCCGTAGGACGCGTTCTCCACGTTGCAACCGGCGTAGATGGCGCCGTCGTCCGCCTCCAGTGCGGCGCCGACGCGATAATGGGAATAGGGCGCATACGCGCGCCCCTGGGCGGCCCGGGCGGCCGCCTCGAGCGGATCAGTCACGCCAATACCTCATTGAGGAACGAGACGCCGGTGGCAAGCGGAGCCACACCAAGAAACTCGGCGATGGTTTGGCCCACGTCGGCGTAGGAGCGCCGCCGCCCCAGCGGGACGGGCCGCACCCGGGGCCCTACGGTTAAGATCGGCACGACCTCGCGCGAGTGATCGGTCGAGGGCGTGGTCGGGTCGTTGCCGTGATCGGCGGTAAAGATAACGAGATCATCCTCGCGGACCGGACGCAGCAGCCGGGGAACCATCTGGTCGAGCTCCATCAAGCCGCGGCGGAATCCGTGGACGTCGTTCCGGTGACCCCAGGTCTGATCGAACTCGATGACGTTCGCGAGCAGGAATCCCCGCCGCATCGAGAGCAGCGCGCCTTCTATCAGCGCATACGCATCAGCATTGGTCGGCGTGTGGATGCTGGTGATGTGGCGACCCGCGAACAGGTCGTCCACCTTGCCGACCCCGAGTCGCGGCACGTGCGCCTGCGCCAGATGATCCAGCAGCGTAGGGCCCGGGGGCGGCAGGCTGAAGTCCTTCCGCCCACTGGTCCGGGTCCAGGCGCCCGGCGCACCGGTGAACGGCCGCGCAATAACCCGGGACACTCCATGCGGCGGCTGCAGCATCGCCCGGGCGGTCTGGCAGGCGCGGTAGAGCTCCGTCACCGGGACCGTCTGTTCGTGCGCGGCCACTTGGAACACGCTGTCGGCCGACGTGTAGACGATCCAATCACCGGTACGGAGGTGGGCCTCACCCAGCTGGTCAAGAATCGCGGTGCCCGAGGCCGCCGTATTGCCCAGCACGCCTCGGCCGGTACGGCGGCTGAACTCCTGGATGATCTCCGCGGGGAACCCGTCGGGATAGGTCGGAAACGGCTGCTCCAGGACCAGCCCGCACAGCTCCCAATGCCCGGTGGTGCTGTCCTTGCCCGCACTCACCGGCTCCGCGATACCGTGGGCCGCTGCCGGCTCCGCCACCGCCTGCACCCCTGCAAGGCTGGCGCAGCAGCCCAGACCGAGGCGCTCGAGATTGGGCAGGGCGAGCCCGCCCACCGCGCGGGCCACGTTGCCCAGTGTGTCGCTGCCCGCATCGCCGTAGCGGCCGGCATCGGGCGCGGCCCCGATGCCCACGCCATCGAGGACGATGAGCGCGGCGCGCCGCATCAGGTTTGGTAGCAGCGCGGCAGGCGCGGGCTCAAGGCAGTCAGCAGCTCGTAGGAAACCGTCCCGGCCCACTCTGCCTGCTGATCCAGGGAGACCACGCCGCCCCAGATCGTGGCGACCTCACCCAGGGCAACGGGATGATCGTCGTCGAGCGCGACCATGGTCATGTCCATCGCGACTCGGCCGACCACCGCGACCATACGGCCGCCCAGCTCGATTGCCCGGCTGCGCCCAGCCGCCCGAGGAAAACCATCGGCGTAGCCAATCGCAATGGTTGCGATCCGGGTCGGCGCGTCGGCCCGCCAGCTTGCCCCGTAGCTCACGGTATCGCCTTCACTGAGGTGCCGGACTCCAACAACCCTGGCGCGGAGAGCCGCCACGGAAGCGGGCGCGGGCGTGCCTCCGTTGCCTCCGTAGAGAAAGATGCCCGGGCGCACGAGATCGGCGGTGTAGCGGTTGCCGCTCAAGGCCGCCGCGCTATTGGCCGCATGGACCAGGGCGGGACGACGGGGCAGTCCACCGACCACTTCCTGAAACCGGGCCCATTGAAGCTCGGTCGCGACCCAATCACTCTCGGGCGAATGGAAATGGGTGAACGCGCCCTCCCAGCCCTCCGCAGTGCGCAGCCGCTCCGCGACGGAGCCGCGCAACACCGGGTCGTCGTAGCGGAACCCCGATCGGCTCATGCCGGTATCGATCTCGAGATGGAACGGATGGGAACCGCGAGCCATCCAGGCCTCGAGGGCGGCCGGATCGCCGATCGACGGACGCAAGTCGAGCTCCAGGCAGCGATCGATCCACTCCCCGAGCAACGGGGTGCAAAGCAGTATTGGGCGAGCAATGCCAGCCTGGCGCAGCTCGGCTCCTTCCTCGACCGTGGCAACGCCGAAACCCCACGGCGCGACTGCTTCCAGGGCACGGGCGACTGCGACCGCACCTAGTCCGTAGCCGTTAGCTTTGACCATCGGAAGCAGGCGACCGCCGGAGATCGTGGCCACCGTCTTTGCGTTCGCCACCAGGGCGCCCAGGTCCACGTCGACCCAGGCCCGGTCCGTTTCGCAGAGGGAGGTCGTGGTCACGGCGCGCGAATCCTAATTCGTCGCGAGGTGTAAATGCAAGACAACTCGGCGCTTGGACGCGCATTGGCGATGGTGCGCGACCTCCGGGTGCGGTGCGCCTGGGACCGGGTCCAGACCCGGGAGACGCTGCGTCCCTATCTGGTTGAGGAGATGCTCGAGCTGGACCAGGCATTGGCCGAGGAGGACGCGGCGAAGATCCGCGACGAGCTGGGGGATTTCCTGCTCCATCTGGCGTGGCAACTCGTGCTGGCGGAAGAGCGCGGAGAGTTCAGTGCGGAGGATGTGGCCGAGACGATGGAACGGAAGATGAAGCGCCGGCACCCCCATCTCTTCGACCTCGGGCCGCCC
This sequence comes from Gemmatimonadales bacterium, assembly GCA_044866195.1. Classification (GTDB taxonomy): domain Bacteria; phylum Gemmatimonadota; class Gemmatimonadetes; order Gemmatimonadales; family GWC2-71-9; genus DASQPE01. The sequence continues at coordinate 585 of JBIOTT010000046.1, read as the reverse complement.
GAGGCTTGGGAGCGGCTCAAGCGCCGCGAGCGAACCGACGGGGTGCTGGGTCGGCTACCCCCGGCGATGCCGGACCTGCTGAGAGCCTACCGACTCCAGGAGCGGGCCGCGTCGGTGGGGTTCGATTGGCCTGATGCGCGCGGGCCGATCGACAAGGTGAAGGAGGAGCTGGCCGAAGTCGAACAGGAGCTCGCACGGGCCGATAATCGCGCTCCGGGCGGTCCCGCGCACGAGGCGCTGGCGGACGAGATCGGCGACTTGTTATTCGCGGTGGTCAATCTCGCCCGGAAGGCCGGAGTGCAGCCCGGACCGGCGCTCGACCGGGCGAACCGGAAGTTCCGGGAGCGGTTCGAGCGGATCGAGCAGCTCGCGAAAGAACGGGGCGTGGAGGTCCACACCGCGGGCTTGGAGGTATTGGATGGGATGTGGGAGGAAATCAAACTGCGTGAACGGTGAACGGTAAACGGAGGCTCCGGCGCTCATCAGAGCCCCCGTTCACCGTTCACCGCTTACCGTTCACCGCTGTTCAACCAGCCGCTGAAACCTCGGGTTCTTTCTCAGTGGATCAAATGTCGGATCGATCCT